>NZ_BAAGZP010000001.1:0-156937 GCF_054778355.1 Saccharopolyspora tripterygii
TTCCAAGCGAGGCCGAAGCCTCACACATCAGGTGTCAACCAAACCCTGGGCAGACCCCCGCTGGTTCCGGCTGCGCCTTCCTTTGCCCATGGCTACAAGCTAGTGCACGGGGACGGTCACACAACTGCCTTCGAGCAAGGAACTCTCTGCGCGACTTCAACCGGCCACGGACGGAGTAATGGTCGGGCGGGTGCGTTAGGCCATGGCGCGACGCCAGCCGTACGCCCGGCAGTCGGCTTGGCTGAGGTCCGCTTACGACACGCAGCGGCTCCGCAGGGCCGTTCTCGATGAAGATGTGAGCGTTGAGCACCGAGGCACCGAGGGGCGTGCCCGTGAATCGCCCGTGACTGCCGACTGCCGACGGCGGAGGCTGGCTGGCAGTGACCGATCGGTCCTTCGGTCGCTGAGATTTTCGCTCCTGGTCAGAGCTGATTTCGTGTGGCCAAGAGAAGCGCCCCCGGCAGGATTCGAACCTGCGACACCGGCTTTAGGAGAGCCGTGCTCTATCCCCTGAGCTACGGGGGCCTGATCGGAGGGTACCCGGACGGTTGTTCGGGTTGGGCACGTGGTGCTCAGTCCGGGTCTTCGTCTTCTTCGCCGGTTTCGACTCGGTTCCTGCCTGCGCGTTTGGCCTTGTACAGGCCTATGTCTGCGGCGGCGAAGAGTTGGTCGAGGTCGTGGTGGCCTGCTGAGACGCCGATGCTGACGGTGGGCTTCTTCTCCAGTCTTCCCAGGACCAGGCGCCAGTCGTGGGCGTTGACGGCGGAGCGGATGCGTTCGGCGACGCGGGGGCCGGCTTCGCGGGAGTCCTCTGCGGCGTCGACCAGGAGGACCACGAACTCGTCGCCCGCCCACCTGCACAGCAGGTCGCCCGCGCGGCATTCGCGGCGCAGCAGGTTCGCGATCTCCTGGAGGACCACGTCGCCCGCGGTGTGCCCGGCGAAGTCGTTGACGTCCTTGAAGTAGTCCACGTCGAGCAGGACCAGCCACGGGATGCGGCCGGCGGAGGCGGTGCGCTCCAGCAGGACCGGGGCCATGCGTTCCAGGCCCAGCCGGTTCGCCAGTCCGGTCAGCGGGTCGCGCAGCGCGGCTTCGCGGGCGGCCATCGCCATCCGCTGCGCCTGGGTGGCGACCCTGCGCTGCTCCAGTGCTTGGCCGAGGCCTTCTTTGAGGATGTCCACGGCGGCCACCGCGGCCGAGACCGCTCGTCTCAGGGCCGCTGCTTCGCCGACAGGATCGCCCAGCTGCCTGCAGATCTCGGCGAGCTCGCGGGAGAACCGCATCATCAGGAACGACTCGTGGATGGTCTCCGCGCTCTCCAGCGCGCGGGACGCGAAGGTGCGGGCCTCGGTCAAGACGTTCTGCGCGCGCCGGATCACCGCCAGCACCCAGTTCGCCATGGCGGCGCCGTAGTGCTCGGAGGTGTCGCGGCCGAGGGCCAGCGACTCCTGGGCGACGCGTTCGGCCGCCTCCAAGTCGTCCATCCCCGCCAGCGACCGGGCGAGGCAGGCCAGGGCGGTGCGCTTCACCCCGCCCAGCTTGGTCAGCGACTGGGCCTCCTCGCAGAGCTCGCGGGCCGCGGCGAACTGGTGCGACGCCTGCTCGGGCTGGTTCGCGGCCCGGAACACCCGCGAGATCCCCTCGCGCAGCTGGCAGTGCGCCAAGGCGTCCTGATCACCCGAGTCCCTGGCGATCTGCACGGCCAGCGACATCAGGTCCATCGCCGGGCCGCGCCGCCCGATCCCCTCCAGCAGGAAACCCAGCATGCTCACGGTGTGCGCGGCGGACCCGCCGCTCGGCGGCTGGGTGTCGAGCTCGGTCCAGCCCTCGGTGATCAGCTCCAGCGCGAGGGGGATGCGGCCGAGCCGCCAGGCCAGCATGGCGCGGTGCACCAGCACCGTGGAGCGCACCCAGCGGGCGTCGACGTAGTTCGATCCACCGGCGATCAGCTCGTCGAAGGCAGCATCGGCCTCGGTGAAGCCGCCCGTGTCGAGCAGGTGCCTCACCAGGCGATCCTGGGCCGGGATGTGGCCGACCAGCGGTTGATCCTCCAACTGACCACGACCTCGTCGTGAGCACGTCATCGTGGCCGCTCGGCTGAGCGGCCTCTCAGAGGCTACCGGTTGCGACCGCGTCCGTACGCTTCGTAGTGGAGGACGTCCTCCAACGGCATGCGCTGCCGCCAGCCGTGCCGCTCCAGGTCCGGTGTGTCGGCGAGCTCGCGAACGGGCCCCACGCACAACCATGCCACCGGCCTGACCTCGCTGGGAACACCGAGCAGCCTCCGCAGGAACTCCTCGCGGTAGAAGCTGACCCAGCCGACCCCGAGACCTTCGGCGGTCGCGGCCAGCCACAGGTTCTGGATCGCCAGGCACACCGAGTACAGGCCGGCGTCGGCGATGGCGTGCCTGCCCAGCACCTCCGGAGCGCCTCGGTCCGGGTCGTAGGTGACGGCGATGCCCAGCGTGGACTCCACGATGCCCTCGACCTTGATCTTGCTGAAGGTCTCGGCCCGCTCGCCCTCCAGCTTGCTGGCGAACACGCTGCGCTCGGCCAGGACGTGCTCGCGGAACGCGCGGCGGGTGCCCGCGTCGCGCACCAGGATGAAGTCCCAGGGCTGGGAGAGCCCCACGCTGGGGGCCGTGTGGGCGGCGGTGAGCACCCGGCGCAGCACCGGCTCGGGCAGTTCCGCGCCGGAGAACTCGCCGCGGACGTCCCGACGTCGGTTGATCACGTCGTAGAGCCCGGCGGCGGGGGCGGAATCGGTCAGGTTGGGGGTGTGTCCAGGGGTCTTCATCGCGGTCAATGCTGCACCGGCGATACCGGTCGCCCGGGGTCAGGGTGACCGGTATCGCACGGTGATCGACCGGAACGCCCTATTTGTGGTGGTAGGGCAGCAGCGCCATCTCGCGGGCGTTCTTGATCGCCTTCGCGACGTCGCGCTGCTCCTGCGCGGTCAGCCCGGTCACCCGGCGGGAGCGGATCTTCCCGCGGTCGGAGATGAACTTGCGCAGCAGCGTCACGTCCTTCCAGTCCACCTCCACGACGCCTTCGCGCTGGAGGAGGTTCGGCTTCCTGCGGCGTTCGACGGGTCGGCGCACGCGATCACCAGCTCGACTTCGTCACGCCGGGGAGCTCGCCGTTGTGCGCCATCTCGCGCAGGCGCACCCGGGAGAGCCCGAACTTGCGGACGTAGCCGCGCGGGCGCCCGTCGATCGCGTCCCGGTTGCGCAGCCGGACCCGGCTGGCGTCCCTCGGCTGCCGCTGCAGCTCCCGCTGGGCCTCGACCCGCGCGTCCGGCTCGGTGCCGGGCGAGGCGATGATCCGCTTCAGCTCGGACCGCCGCTCGGCGTACCGCGCGACGACCTCCTCGCGCTGCTGGTTGCGGGCGATCTTCGACTTCTTGGCCATGCACACCTCTTCTCGGTCGTCCCGCGCGCGAAAACCGCGTGGTGCAGCGGCTTTCGCGCGGTGGTGATCAGCGTTCTTCCCTGAATTCGACGTGCTCGCGGGCCACCGGGTCGTACTTGCGGAGGCGCATGCGGTCGGGGTTGTTGCGGCGGTTCTTGGTGGTGACGTAGGTGAAGCCGGTCCCGGCGGTGGAGCGGAGCTTGATCACCGGGCGGGTGTCGGTGCTCTTGGCCATCAGAAGCGTTCCCCTCGTGCGCGCATGTCGGCGACCACGGCGTCGATGCCGCGCTTCTCGATCGTCTTCATCCCCTTGGTCGAGACCCGCAGCCGGATCCACCGGTTCTCGGCGGGCAGCCAGTAGCGCTTGCGCTGCACGTTGGGCAGCCAGCGGCGGCGGGTTCTGCGGTGGGAGTGCGAGACCTGGTTGCCGTAACCGGGCTCCTTGCCGGTCACCTGGCAGCGGACGGACATGACCTTCCTCTCGATAACGACATCCATTTTCATCTAGCGTGGGTTCAGGGTAGCGTGTCGGCAGCGAAGATGAAAACCGTTGTCGATTGAGGTGGGGATGTTCACCGATCCGTCCGAGCGGACGCCGCTGCTGCTGGTGGCCGGTCTCCGCGAACCCCAGGTCGCCGACGTGGCCGAAGCCGCGCGGCGGCGCGATCCGTCCGGCACCGCGCTCGTGCACGCCGACCTGCGCTCGGTCGCCGAGGGCGTCGTGCGCCGGGAGGTCCGGCACGGCGACCACGTCGAGAGCCACGTCCTCGAACTCGCGCACGGCTGCGTCTCCTGCACCCTGCGCGAGGACCTGCTGCCGCTGCTGCGCAGGCTCGCCGCAGCACCCGACGTCAACCGGATCGTCGTCCGGCTCGACCCGGCGCTGGAGCCCGAGGCGATCTGCTGGGCGCTGCGCCACGTCGCGGTCGACGGCCGTCCGCTGCTCACCGACGTCGCCGTCGAAGGCGTGCTGGCCACCGTCGACCTCGGCACCTGGCTGCCGGACGCCTCCGGTGAGCAGGAGCTCGCCGAGCGCGGTCTGGGCGGCAGCGCCGACGACGAGCGGACCGTGGCGCAGGTGGCGGTCGGCCAAGCCGAGTTCGCCGACGCCGTCGTGCTCGCCGGCGCGGCCGAGGACCGCTGGCAGCGGGTCCGCACCGAGGCCGTCCTCGCCCGGCTCACTCCCTCCGCGCCGCTCGCGCACCTCGACGACCTGGACATCTCCGAGCTGCTCGCGCGGATCCCGAGCGAGTCCCGGCGCGGTGAGGTCGACGGTCCGCACGGTCGGCTGCTGCGCGGTCAGCCGTCGCTGGACACCGACGCCGGAGTGGCCACGGTCCTGTTCGAGGAGCGCCGCCCGTTCCACCCGAAGCGGCTGCACGAGGCGATCGACCTGCTGCTGGAGGGCGTCGTGCGCACCCGCGGCCGGTTCTGGGTGGCCAGCCAGCCCGACGACGCGCTCTGGCTGGAATCCGCCGGTGGGGGACTGGCGATCGCCCACGCCGGACCGTGGCTGGCGACCGTGGACGACTGGGACGGCCTGTCCGACGACCGGCGGCTGAGGGCCTCGTTGACCTGGGACGACTACTACGGCGACCGGATGAACGAACTCGTCGTCATCGCCCACGAGGCCGATCCGCACGAGATCGCTCGCGCGCTGCGCGACGCGGTGCTCACCGACGACGAGCTCGCCGCCGGCCAGCAGGCCTGGGCGCAGTACCCCGACCCGTTCGCCGACTGGCGGACCGAACCGTGCGCGGAACCCGCCGAATCCGATCTGGGAGGCAACCAGTGAAACCCGACATCCACCCCGAGTACCGGCACGTGGTGTTCCAGGACCGCACCACCGGCAAGAGCTTCCTCACCCGGTCGACGGCGACGTCCGAGGCCCGCGTCGAGTGGGAGGACGGCAACACCTACCCGCTGATCACGATCGACGTGACCGCCTACTCGCACCCGTTCTGGACCGGCAACCAGCGGGTCATGGACACCCAGGGCCGGGTCGAGAAGTTCCGGCGCCGCTACGGCGACCGGCGCAGCTGACGCCCGCCGCACGACCGACCGAGAGGATCCCGACATGGCAGTCCCCAAGCGCAAGACCTCGCGCGCCAACACCCGCCACCGCCGGTCGCAGTGGAAGGCGCAGGCGCCCGATCTGGTGCCGATCGTGGTGGACGGCGAGCGGAAGCTGGTACCGCGCGCGTTGATCCGGCACTTCCAGGAGCGGTGAACTCACCCGGCGCGCGTCGCCACTCGCAGTGATCGACGCGCGCCGCGGTGGAGACCGCAGTCACCCCGACGCGCGAGGGTGCCGGGGTTCTCAGCTCGTTCTCAGGGCAACGGGTAACACTGTCCGCATGCGCATCCTCGTCGTCGACGACGATCGTGCCGTGCGGGAGTCGCTGCGAAGGTCTCTGCAGTTCAACGGCTACCAGGTGGAACTCGCCGCGGACGGTCAACAAGCACTGGACCAGCTGGCCGACAGCCGCCCTGACGCGATGGTCCTCGACGTCATGATGCCCCGCCTGGACGGTCTGGAGGTCGCCCGGAGGCTGCGCAGCACCGGTGACGATCTGCCGATCCTGGTGCTCACCGCCCGCGACGCGGTGTCCGACCGGGTCGCGGGGCTCGACGCCGGCGCCGACGACTACCTGCCCAAGCCCTTCGCGCTGGAGGAGCTGCTGGCCAGGCTGCGCGCCCTGCTGCGCCGGGCGACCCCGGTGGAGGACGGCACGGACGGGCACCCCGCCGCGCTGCGGTTCGCCGACCTGGAGCTGGACCCCGGCACGCGCGAGGTCCGCCGCGGCGAGCGCTCGATCAGCCTCACCCGCACCGAGTTCGCCCTCCTGGAGCTGCTGATGGCGCACCCCAAGCAGGTGCTCACCCGCAGCAGGCTCCTCGAAGACGTGTGGGGCTACGACTTCCCGACCTCCGGCAACGCCCTCGAGGTCTACATCGGATACCTGCGGCGCAAGACCGAAGCGGAGGGCGAGGCCCGGCTGATCCACACCGTTCGCGGTGTCGGCTACGTGCTGCGCGAGACGCCACCGTGATGGGCAACCCGATGGCCGTTCCCGCGCCGCCGCCACCGGAGGTGGACGACCCGCCGCCGCCGAGCAGGCTGCAGAAGGTGTCGCTGCGCAACCGCGTCACCTGGCTGGCCGCGATGTGCGTCGCGGGTGCGGTCGCGCTGGTGTCGGTCGGAGCCTTCGTGACCGTGCGGGACAGCCTGTACCAGCAGCTCGACGAGAGCCTCACCGAACGCGCGGTGGAGGCCGCCGAGGGACCGCTGGTGCGCACCGCTGACCTGCAGCAGGTGCCGGTCGCGTTCTTCGTCGCCACCAACTTCAAGATCAACGTTCTCTCCGCCGACGGCACGGTGTTCGGTCCCGAGGAGCGGCCTCCGATGAGCGTGCTGGAGCTGTCGGTGGCCAAGGGCGAGGCGCAGCGATCGTTGCGCACCGACAAGGCGAGCAACAGCCGCGTCGTCGCGGTGCCCACGCGCAACGCGGCGCTGGTCATGTCGACCTCGCTGCAGCCGACCCAGCGCACGTTGGCTCAGCTCAGCGTGGTCCTCGTGGTGATGGGCGGTGCCGGGATCCTGCTGGCCGCCGCCGCTGGAACCGCGGTGGCCCGGGCCGGTCTGCGCCCGGTGCAGCGGCTGACGGCCGCCGCCGAGCGGGTCGCGCTGACGGGAGACCTGCGTCCGATCCCGGTCAGCGGGGACGACGAGCTGGCGCGGCTGACCACGAGCTTCAACGGGATGCTCAGCGCGCTGGCCGAGTCCCAGGAGCGGCAGCGGCGCCTGGTCGCCGACGCCGGGCACGAGCTGCGCACACCGCTGACCTCGCTGCGCACCAACCTGGAACTGCTGCTCGCCGCCGCCCGGCCGGACGCGCCGAAGCTCTCCGAGCAGGACCGCCAGGAGATGTTCTCCGACGTCCAGGCGCAGGTGGAGGAGCTGTCCGCGCTGGTCGGCGACCTGGTCGAGCTCGCCCGCGAGGACACCCCGCAAGCCGTGCACGAGTCGGTGGACCTGGTCGAGGTGGTCGAACGGGCGCTGAGCCGGGCCAGACGTCGCGCCCCGCGCACCGAGTTCGACGTGCACCTGGACCGGTGGGTCATGATGGGCGACGCGACGGCCCTGGAGCGGGCGGTGCTGAACCTGCTCGACAACGCCGCGAAGTGGAGCCCGGAAGGCGTCCACGTGCGCGTCGACCTCCGTCCGGAGGAAGGCACGGGACTCGCCGCGCTGGAAGTCGCCGACGGCGGGCCGGGCATCGCGGAGGGCGACCGACCCCACGTGTTCGAGCGGTTCTACCGCTCGTCGCACGCGCGCACGCTGCCCGGATCGGGACTGGGCCTGTCGATCGTCAAGCAGGTCGCCGAGCGCCACGGCGGGTCCGTGCTGGCCGCGCAGGCGCCGGAGGGCGGTGCGCTGCTGCGCATGACGCTGCCCGGCGACTCTCAGCAAAACGAACAGCAATGAACAGCTGACCCCGGTTCGGCGCCCCAACTCCCCGGCCGTCCGGCCGGTAACCCGTCAGGTATTGTTGGTTTTTGTTGACTTGATGACGGAAAGCTGGCGCCCGGCCAGGGGGTGGACGTGCTCGCACGACAACGCCAGGAAGTGATCCTCGACGAAGTGCGGCGCACCGGAGCCGTGCAGGTCGGGGACCTCGTGCAACGGCTCGGCGTGTCGGACATGACGATCCGGCGCGACCTCGACGCCCTCGCCCGCAGAGGTCTCGTCGAGAAGGTCTACGGCGGCGCGACCTCCACGATCGGCACCAGCACGGACGAACCCGGCTTCGAGGCCAAGTCCGTCCGGCAGCTCACCGAGAAGGAAGCCATCGCGAAGCTGGCCGCCGACCAGATCCAGCCCGGCACCGCGATCGGCCTCTCGGCCGGAACCACGACGTGGACGCTCGCGCGGCAGCTCGACGAGATCCCGGACCTGACCATCGTCACCAACTCGGTCCGGGTCGCCGACGCGCTGCAGCAGCGCGGCCGCGTCGACCGGACCGTGGTGCTCACCGGTGGCGTGCGGACCCCGTCCGACGCGCTCGTCGGACCCGTCGCCGTGCAGTCGCTGCGCTCGCTGCACCTGGACCTGGTGTTCCTCGGCGTGCACGGGATGGCGCCGCGCGCCGGCTTCACCACGCCGAACCTCAACGAGAGCGAGACCAACCGGGCCTTCGCCGAGGCCGCCGGCCGGTTGGTGGTGGTCGCCGACAGCGCCAAGTGGTCCACCGTCGGCATCTCCACGATCGTCGACTTCGACGAGGTCGACCTGCTGATCAGCGACCAGGGGCTGCCCCTCGACGCGCGCGAACTGCTCGAAGAGCACGTCGAGCTGCTGCTGGCCGATCAGCAGCCAACCGAGGAGGAAGAAGAGTGAAGCGCACCGCGCGCCGCCTGGCCGACGGCCGGGAGATCATCTACTTCGACGCCGAACCGGGGCCCGAGCGCACCGCGGAGGACGCCCGCGAGCTGCCGCCCCAGGCGCCGGCGTCGGAGATGCGGCGCGACCCGCTGACCGGGGAATGGGTGGCCATCGCCGCGCACCGGCAGTCGCGCACCTACAAGCCGCCGGCCGCGATGTGCCCGCTGTGCCCGAGCGCTCCCGGTCGTCCCAGCGAGATCCCCGAATCCGACTACGACATCGTCGTCTTCGAGAACCAGTTCCCGTCGTTCGCTCAAGGCATTCCCGGCGAACCGGCCACTGTGGACGGGATGCCGATGGTGCCGACCGCGCCCGCGCGGGGGCGCTGCGAGGTCGTCTGCTTCACCTCCGACCACAACTCCTCGTTCAGCGCGCTGAGCGCGAAGCAGGTTCGCGGCGTCGTCGACGTCTGGGCCGATCGCACCGCCGCGCTCAACGAAACCCCGGGCGTCGAGCAGGTCTTCTGCTTCGAGAACCGGGGCGAGGAGATCGGCGTCACGCTGCACCACCCGCACGGGCAGATCTACGGCTACCCGTTCGTCACGCCCAAGACCGAGACCATGCTGCGGGTCGCGGAGCAGTACCGCGCCGAGCACGGCACGCACGTCATGGGCGACGTGCTTGCCGCCGAGCGCCAGAGCGGCGACAGGGTCCTGGTGGACTCCGAGCACTGGACCGCGTTCGTCCCGGCCGCCGCCCGCTGGCCCGTCGAGGTCCAGATCGTGCCGCACCGCCAGGTTCCCGACATCCCGGCGCTCACCGACGCCGAGCGGGACGACTTCGCCACGACCTACCTGGACGTGCTCGGCCGCCTCGACCGGCTCTACGACAAGCCGCTGCCCTACATCGCCGCCTGGCACCAGGCGCCGGTGAACACCGGCCGCGACCTGTCGTGGCTGCACCTGGAGCTGTTCTCGGTGCTGCGCAGCGCGGACAAGCTCAAGTACCTCGCGGGCTCGGAATCCGGCATGGGCGTCTGGATCAACGACGCCACTCCCGAGCAGATCGCCTCCCGCCTCCGCTGAACCCCGCGACCTCCCGAGCGAGCGGTTGCGGGCGGTGCCCGGCTCGCCCGGTCCCAGTTTTAGTCCAAACCGAGCCATGATCATGTCCGAAATGTCGGCTCAATTGTGGCTAAAACTGGGACTTGCCCTGATCGGGGGGACGGGTGCTGCGTGTTGGGGTTGCGGTGATCAGATCTGGGCGGTGCCGCCGTCGACGGCCAGTTCGGAGCCGTTGACGTAGCTGGAGGCGTCCGAGGCGAGGAACGTTGCTGCCGCGGCGATCTCCTCGGGTGTGCCGTGCCGCCCGAGCGGGATCATCTGCTTGCTCTGCTCCTGGATCTCCGATGGGACCAGGTCGTGCAGGCCCGGGGTCGGGACCATGCCGGGTGCGAGCACGTTGACGCGGAAGCCGTGCTCGCGCGAGCTGTGGGCCCAGCCCCGGGCGAGGTTGCGCACCGCGGCCTTGGTCGCGCCGTAGACCTCGAGGCCCGGCTGGGGGCGCGCCGCGGCGGTCGAGCCCGTCAAGATGATCGAGGCCCCCGGCCGGAGCAGCGGCAGCGCCTTCTGAACCGTGAACACCGTCCCCTTGACGTTGGTGGCGAACAGCGCGTCCAGCTGCTCCTCGGAGACCTCGCCGAACGGTGCGGACGTGCCGATGCCGGCGTTGGCGACCACGACGTCGAGGTGACCCGCCTGCTGACGGACGGTCTCGTAGAGCGCGTCGAGGTCGGCGGTGACCGAGGAATCGCAGACCACGGCGGTCACGTCCTCGCCGAGCTCGGCGACCGCGGCGTCGAGCGCGTCCTTGCGGCGGCCGGTGATGAACACCGTCGCGCCCTCGTCGCGGAAGGCTCGTGCGATCGCGAGCCCGATGCCGCTGCTCCCGCCGGTGACCACTGCGACCTTGTCCGTCAGGACGGCCATGCCGCCCACCTCCTCGTTTTTATGGACCATGCGGTCCACAACTATGCCGAATCTGGACCGCGCGGTCAACAAACCTGGCCCGGTTATGGCCTGCAGGGTCCAGAACTCCTACCGTTGAGGGATGCCTCGACCTCGGGAATTCGACGAACACCAGGTGCTCCTCGCCGTCCGCGAGGAGTTCTGGGACAAGGGCTACGCGGCGACGTCGATGGACGACCTGCTGCGCGCGAGCGGGCTCGGGAAAGGCAGCCTCTACGGCGCCTTCGGCGACAAGTGCAGCCTCTTCCTGCGGGTCCTGCGCGACTACGACGACGCGAACCTGCTGAGCCTGCGCGAACGCCTGGAGTCGGCGACGCGAGCGGTCGAGTTCGTGCGCGAGTTCGTGCTCGGCGTGGCCGACGATCCGAGCGGAGCCGCGGCGCGGCGCGGCTGCCTGCTGGCCAACAGCACCGCCGAACTGGCCCGCAGCACACCGGACGTCGCGGCCGAGGCCCGCCGCAGCTACGAGGCGATCACCGCCACCCTCGCCGCGGCCGTCGAGCGCGCCCAGCGCGAAGGTGACGTCGACCCGGACGCCGACACCGCCGAGATCGCCCGCGCGGTCCTCGCCGCCCAGCTCGGGGTCATCGCGCTCGGCCGGACCGGGATGGAGCTCGACGCGCTCACCGAGGTCGCGCGCTCCGCCCTGGCGTGCTCGCTGCCCGCGCCGACGCCGTAGCGGCGCGTTTGTCGGTTTCGTCGGGGTGGGTGATGGCGATCATGGGACTTATCATGCGTGCCCACAGTCAGATCTCAGGCACTTCTCAGATGCCCGGAGCACAGTGGGAGCCATGACCGAACACACCCCGGAATTCGGTGACAAGCCGGACGAGCCGAAGACGAGCGGAGAAGGCGATACCCCTCCATCCGGGGTGCCATCGCCGCAGCAGACCCCCCAGCAGGGGCCGTCCAGCCAGCCGCAGCAGCCCGCTCAGCCGGGCCAGGGCGCCGGGCCGTACGGAACTCAGCAGCACTCGTACGGCATGCACCAGCAGCCGCACCAGACCCAGCAGTTCGGGCAGCAGCCCTGGCCCGGCTACGCCTCGGGCCAGCCGCAGCAGCAGAAGAAGCCCGGCAGGGGACTGGCCGCCGGTGTGGCCGTGCTCGCGCTGGTGTGCGGCCTCGTCGGTGGCGGCGTCGGCGGATTCGTCGGTTACCAGCTCAGCGGCGACAGCAGCGGCACCGGTGCCAGCGCGCTCGACGAGTCCAAGCCGGCCCGCAGCGCCAGCACCGCGCCGCAGGGATCGGTCCAGCAGGTCGCGGAGAAGGTCCTGCCGAGCGTCGTGCAGATCAAGATCGACAGCATGCAGGGCTCGGGTGAGGGCTCGGGCATCGTGCTCAGCAACGACGGCCTCATCCTCACCAACAACCACGTCGCCGAGGGCGGCCGGGGAGGGCGCCTGACCGCGCTCTTCCACGACAACCGCACCGCGCCGGTGCGCGTCGTGGGCACCGACCCGAATTCCGACCTGGCGGTGGTCAAGGCCGACATCACCGGGCTGACCCCGGCCGAACTCGGCCGCAGCGACGACCTGCCGGTCGGCTCGCAGGTCGTGGCCATCGGCTCGCCGTTCGGCCTGTCCGGCACGGTGACCAGCGGCATCGTCAGCGCCAAGGACCGCCCTGTCCGGGCAGGCGGTGAGTCGGGCAGCCAGGACACGGTGCTCAACGCGCTGCAGACCGACGCCGCGATCAACCCCGGCAACTCCGGTGGCCCGCTGGTCGACATGGACGGCCGCGTCGTCGGCATCAACTCCGCGATCTACAGCCCCGGCAGCGGGCAGGAGCAGGCCGGCTCGGTCGGACTGGGCTTCGCGATCCCGATCGACCAGGCTCGCCGCATCGCCGGGGAGCTCAAGGACACCGGTTCGGCCACCCAGACCACGCTCGGGGTGACGATCACCCCGGCGGCGGCTCAGCCAGGTGCGCAGGTCCGCGACGTCACGCCCAACGGCCCCGCCCAGCAGGGCGGCATCCAGACCGGCGACGTGATCACCAAGTTCGACGACCGCGCCATCCTCGACCCGGACGCCCTGGTCGCCGCGGTCCGCTCGCACAACCCGGGCGAGCGGGTCCGGGTGACGCTCGCAGGCCCCGGCGGCGAGCGCACGGTCGACGTGACGCTCACCGGTCAGCGGGGCTGACCCCAAGATCGCGTCGGCCGGGTTCCCGCGGGCAATTGCCCCCTTCCTGCACCGCGGGACCGGCCGACGTGTCCACAGTGCTCAGCGCTGCGCCGCCCTCGCCGGACGGAGCCGGGGAGCACGGCAGGCGCAGCTCGGAGACCGAAGGAAGGGGCTGGGGAGGAACATGTCGGACGAAACGAGCACCGTGACCGGGATCGCGCCGAAATTGGTGGAGCTCACCGACTCCTTTGAACTGACCGAACCCGACCTTGGCACTACGGTTACCGGCATGGAACGCAGCGCGCAGCGGCTGGGGCGGGCCCTGGTGGTCGTGGTGGACGACCGGGTCGCCCAGGGCGAGCAGGAAGACAACATCGGTCCGCTGGTGACCGAGTTGCTGGAAGAGGCCGGATTCATCGTCGACGGAACCGTCGCGGTGGCCGGTGAAACGGTGGACATCCGCAACGCGCTGAACACCGCGGTGATCGGCGGCGTCGACGTGGTGATCACGGTCGGCGGCACCGGAGTGTCGCCCCGGGACGTCACCCCGGACGCGACCGCCGGTGTGCTGGACCGACCGATCCCGGGCATCGCGGAAGCGCTCCGCGCCTCCGGGCTGGCCGCGGGTGCGGTCGACGCCGGGGTGTCACGCGGTCTCGTCGGGGTCTCCGGCAGCACCCTCGTGGTGAACCTGTCGGGTTCGCGGGCGTCGGTCCGCGACGGCATGGCGACCCTCACACCGCTGGTGGCCCACGTGATCGAGCAGCTCTCGGGGCTCGACACCCCCTGAGCCAGAACGAGAAGAGCGGTGGCGGCTCCCTGTTCGGAGTCGCCACCGCTCTTTCTTCGCCGAGGTGATCAGCCGGGCTTCGGGCCGGTGTCGTCGGGGCCCTTGTCCTGCGAACCCTTGTCCTGCGGGCTGTTGGAGCCGGAGTCCGTCGAGTCGCCCTTGGCGGGATCCCCGTTCGCGGAGTCGCGCTTGAGCACGCCCTCGACCTTGCCGCTCACCGACTCGATCTGATCGTGGTACTTGCCGCCGGTGGCCTTGTCCAGGCTCGACTTGGCGGCGTCGAGCCCTTTGGCCGCGCTGGGGCCCGCCTTCTCCGCGAACTCCCCGGCCTTGCCCTTGGCCTGGTCGGCCAGCTCTTTGGCCTTGTCCAAGAAACTCATCGCAGCCTCCCTGCGTCGCTGTCTCCCGCGACGGCGAGACACCCACTCACTGTAACCGATT
The DNA here is from genome assembly GCF_054778355.1 of Saccharopolyspora tripterygii. Classification (NCBI taxonomy): domain Bacteria; kingdom Bacillati; phylum Actinomycetota; class Actinomycetes; order Pseudonocardiales; family Pseudonocardiaceae; genus Saccharopolyspora; species Saccharopolyspora tripterygii. Next base: position 14,182 of record NZ_BAAGZP010000001.1, read on the forward strand.
TCACACTCGGTGAGACCGATCAGTGCGGGTCCCGCGGCGATCGAGGCAAGATGGACCGGTGAGCAGCGAATCGCCCCAGGAGAAGGCCGAGCGGGAGAAGCGGCGCAGGCTCGCCGAGATCTTCGGAGAGGTGCTCCCGGAGACGACCTCCGACGACCGCCCGGACACGACCTCGGCGAACACCCGCGACAGCTGGTACCGCGAGAACCGGCCGCCGCACCACGGCGGCTAGGCCCAGGTCAGTTGCGGGAGGCGGCGTTGCCGTTGCCGGTGCCCGTGGTGGCCTCTTCCTCGGTGGCCAAGCCCTCGATGCGCGGCAGGCCCTGCTCGGCGCGCAGCAGGTTGCGGATCTCCAGCAGCAGCTCCACGTCGGTGGGCTCGGCCTGACCCTCTTCCTTGCCCTTCTTGCGGCGCTCGGAGATCTTGTTCATCGGAACGACGAACAGGAAGTAGACGACGGCCGCCGTGATGAGGAACGTGATCACGGCGTTGATCACCGCGGCGAAGTCGATCGTCGAAGCCTTGTTGCCTGCGATGACCTGGATGCTCAGACCCGTGACGTTCCCGCCGCCGGTGGCCGCGATCAGCGGCTTGATGATGCTGGTGGTGAAAGCCGTGACCAGGGCGGTGAAGGCGCTACCAACGACCACCGCGACAGCGAGGTCGATGATGTTGCCGCGCATCAGGAAGTCTTTGAATCCCTTGAGCACGTTGGCACTCCTTTCGAAGAACGCGAGTCCGGATTTGCCGGATCGGGGCCCGCTCCGCATTCGTCGATGATCGGCGCGGGGCTCAGGCAGCGGATGGCAGCGTAACGGTAACCGAACACCAGAAAGTAATTGCTGGTGCTCATACATGCGCTGTTCGAGTGAAAGCTGTGGCGACTTCCACAACGGAGCGTTCTTCGCCGACTGCCAGGAGCAAGGCCAGTGCGAGCAGGGCGGCGGCCACGATCCGGCGGAGCCAGAGCGCGCCGCGCCTGCTGCGGAGCAGGCCGTGGAGCCGGTCGAGCGGAGTGGGATCGAGCCCGGAGCCTGTGCGCATGTCGCCCCCTCGTCGCTTCGGAGAGATCGGATGCGTTCGAAGCTAGAGGCGTCTCGGGCGGGGCGGAATGGGCGAGCGCGAATCTGTGGAAGAACCCGGTGCCTGTGGACAACTCGGCTCACTCCGACGGTTCGATCGAAGCAATTCTTGATCACGCAGCGCTGACGAACTCGGGCTTTTCGTGCATACGACAAAGCCGCCGGCCACATTCGAGTGACCGGCGGCTGAAGTCTCGGTGAATCAGGAAGCCGCGGCGGTGGTGCTGCTCGACGTCGAGCCCGAGGAGGACGAGCTCGACGAGGACGAGCCGGAGGACGACGAACCCGACGAGGACGAGCCCGACGACGACTCCGAGGAGGCGTTCGACGACGAGCCGGACTCCGAGGAGGTCGACGATCCGGACGAGCCCGACGAGGTGGAGGACCGGTTGTCGGTGCGGTAGAAGCCGCTGCCCTTGAACACGATGCCGACGGCGTTGAACAGCTTGCGGAGCCGGCCGGTGCACTGCGGGCACTCGGTCAAGGAGTCCTCGCTGAACGACTGCACCTGCTCGAATCGATGGTCACATTCGGTGCAGGCGTACTGATATGTGGGCACGGCCGCGAACCTCCGAAATCTGGGCTTGGCACTCAAACTACGGGAGTGCTAACCCGATAATGCTAGACAACCGGTGTCCAGTGCAAACAGTCCTACGTCACACGGGCAACCGCACGACCCCCCGGGACGGCGTGATGACGCTGGTCATCCGCACGTCGTGGTCCTCCCCGGGCAGCGAGGGCACGAACTCCGGGTCTCGCACGATCCCCAGCATCTCCGCCGCCGGATCCCGGAACGGCAATGACCGGTCGTAGTAACCGGCGCCGCGCCCGAGGCGGACGCCCTGGTGGTCGATGGCCAGCGCGGGGACCAGGACGACCTGCGCCTGCGCGATCGCGGCACGGCCCAGGCGCTCGCCCGCGGGCTCCAGCAGGCCGAACCCGGCCGGTCGGAGCGAGTCCGGGCCGGTGTACTCGGCCCATTCGAGCGGGTTGCGGCCGGACACGATCGGGAGCAGCACCCGCAGGCCCGCCTCGCGCAGGGCCGAGGGCAGGTCGGCGCCCGGCTCCGGGCCGACCGGCATGTAGGCGGCCACCGCGCTGCACTCCCGCTGCGCCAACCAGTCCAGCAGGATCGGCAGAAGTACCTGGTCATCGGCCTGGCGAGCGGATTGGTCCAGCTCGTCGCGCTGGAGCAGCAGGTGGCTTCGCCATTCCGCTTTCGACGTACAGAATTCATCCAGTGAGCTCACGGGTTCACTGTAGGTTCGACCGATAAGCTGCGGCGTCATGAGCAGCCCGACGAGCACGCCGAACGCGTTCCGGACCGCCATCGTGCCGGCGGCAGGCCTGGGAACCAGGTTCCTGCCCACGACGAAAGCGGTGCCCAAGGAGTTGCTCCCGGTCGTGGACACCCCGGGGATCGAGCTGGTGGCCGCGGAGGCCGCTGAGGCCGGGGCGCAGCGCTTGATCATCGTCACCTCGCCCGACAAGGGCGCGGTCGCCGACTACTTCCAGCCGAGCCCCGAGCTCGAGCAGACCCTCAAGGCCCGCGGCAAGGACGACCTGCTCGCCAAGGTGCACCGGGCGTCCGAGCTGATCGAAGCCGAGACCGCGCTGCAGGACAAGGCCCTCGGTCTCGGCCACGCCGTGGGCTGCGCCGAAGGCTCGCTCGCCGACGACGATGACGCGGTCGCCGTCCTGCTGCCCGACGACCTCGTGCTGCCGACCGGCGTGCTGAGCCGGATGGCCGAGGTGCGGGCGAGCTACGGCGGGAGCGTGCTGTGCGCATTCGACGTGCCCAGGGAGAAGATCTCCTCCTACGGCGTCTTCGACGTCAGCGACACCGATGCCGACGACGTCAAGGTCGTGCGCGGCATGGTCGAGAAGCCCGCCGCGGCCGACGCGCCGTCGACCTTGGCCGCTGCCGGTCGATACCTGCTGGACCGCGCCATTTTCGACGCCCTGCGACGCATCGAGCCCGGCGCCGGTGGCGAACTTCAGCTCACCGATGCCGTAGCGTTGCTGATCTCCGAGGGACACCCGGTTCACGTCGTGGTCCACCACGGTGGGCGACACGACTTGGGAAATCCTGGCGGTTTCCTGAAAGCTGCGGTGGACTTCGCGCTAGCGGATCCCGAGTACGGGCCGGACCTGCGGGACTGGCTCGCCGAGCGGATCGACAGAAGCTGATGCCGAGCGCCGGGTAGGCCGACCCCGGCACCGGTGAGGAGCGGGGAGAGGCGACAGCCATGAGGTCAGTGGACGAGCAGCTGGCGCGGGTGCTCACGGCCGCCGTCCGGCCCGCCCCTGTTCGGGTGGCGATCTCCGAGGCGCAGGGGCTGCTGTGCGCGGAAGAGGTCGTGGCCGAGCGGGCGTTGCCGGGATTCGACCAGGCGGCCGTCGACGGCTACGCCGTGCGCAGCGTCGACGTGCAGACCGCGGGCGAGGAGACCATCGTGCTGCCGGTGGTCGGCGAGATCCCGGCGGGTTCGCGGCAGCCGCGCAGGCTGCAGCCGGGGCAGGCGGTCCGGGTCGCCACGGGCGCTCCGCTGCCGACCCTCGCCGACGCCGTCGTGCCGCTCGGCTACACCGACGAGCAGCCGGCCAAGATCACCGTCCAGCACCCGGTGCCGTCGGCGGCGTTCGTCCGCCGGACCGGCGAGGACGTCCAGACCGGCGATGTCGCCGTGCGGCGCGGAGCGCCCATCGGCTCCGCCCAGGTCGGGCTGCTCGCCGCGGTGGGCCGCGACAAGGTGCTGGTGCACCCGCGCCCCCGGGTCTCGATCATCTCGCTGGGCGACGAGCTGGTCGACGTCGACCGCACGCCCGGGCAGGGACAGGTCTACGACGTCAACTCCTACGCGCTGGCCGCCGCCGCGCGCGACGCCGGAGCCGAGGTCACCCGCGTCGGCATCGCCAGCAACGAGCCGCGACGGCTGCGCGAGGTGGTCGAAGGGCGCTTGCTGCTCTCCGAGATCGTGGTGATCGCCGGTGACGTCGGCGGCAGCGCCGGTGGCGACGTGCGCTCGGCGCTGGCCGACCTCGGTGCGCTCGACGACGACCGGGTCGCGATGCAGCCGGGTTCGGTGCAGAGCTTCGGCCGGCTCGGCCCGGACGAGATCCCGACCTTCGTCGTGCCGGGCAACCCGGTCAGCGCGCTGGTGGTCTTCGAGGTGTTCGTCCGCCCGCTGATCCGGTCGGCGCTGGGCAAGGAGAACCCGCACCGCCGCAGCGTGTCCGCCGAACTGCTCTCGCCGATCACCGCCACCAAGGGGCGGCGCGGATACCTGCGCGGGCAGTTGCTGCGGGACCCGAAGAACGGCTCCTACCTGGTGCAGCCGCTGGGCACCTCCGGTTCGCACCTACTCGCCTCGCTGGCCGAGGCGAACTGCCTGATCGTCGTGGAAGAGGACGTCACGGAGGTCGCGGCGGGCGAGGACGTGCAGGTGCGGTTCCTCTCGCAGCGTTCGTGAGCGCGGATGCAGCCCACCGACGCTGATGGGTTCCCGATCGGTCGCCACCCCGGCTGGCCGGCGCGCCTCGGACCGTTGCAGACCTCGCGCGGCACGATCGCGCTGCGCCCGCCGCGCCTGCGCGATGCCGGGATCTGGAGCCGCACCCGCCTGCAGGACCGCGAGTACCTGCAGAAGTGGGAGCCGACCGCGCTCGGCGGCTGGCGGGAGCGCAACGCCCCGGCCGCGTGGCCCGCTCAGTGGGCGGCCCTACGGGGCATGGCGCGCCGGGGTCAGGCCCTGCCCTTCGCGATCACCGTGGACGGCGATTTCGCCGGGCAGCTGACCGTCGGCAACGTCGTTCGCGGCGCGCTGCGCTCGGCCTGGGTCGGGTACTGGGTCGCGAGCAGGCTGGCGGGCGGGGGAGTGGCGCCGGCCGCCGTGGCGCTGGCCGTCGACCACTGCTTCGGCCAGGTGGGGCTGCACCGGCTGGAGGCCACGGTCCGCCCGGAGAACGAGCGCAGCATCCGCGTGCTGGAGAAGTCGGGCTTCCGCCGCGAAGGGCTGTTCCACCGCTACCTCGACGTCGCGGGCGCGTGGCGGGATCACTACGTCTACGCCATGACCACCGAGGAAGTCCCGGACGGCGCGGTGACCCGCCTGATCCGCTCCGGCGGCGCCACCCGCTTCCCTCGTTGAGATCGATCGCACACCGTCACGGCTGACCTGCGGTCGAGTTGCGCGACTTGGTCCGAATGGTCGCCCGAATGAGGGCATTCAGCGGTGCGGAAGGCGACACGCCGGTGTCGATGTTGCTCGCGACTGCTCTGTTCGTGCGGTTCTGTAGTCGATGGCGCAACTGTTGCGCGGCGTGGCTGCGGGACACGAGGGACTGATGTGACTAGCGTGGCGATCGCAGATTTGTAACTGCCGGTGGCCAGGGGGAGGTGGCGAGGAATGCCCAGTTCGTTGATCTTCGCTGCGCTGGCGGCGGCCTGGTTGGTCGTGCTGGTGCCGATGTTCGCCCGCCGCCGGCAGGAAGTGTCCAAGACCACCGATTCCGCGCTCGCCGCTCGAGTCGTGCGACGCGGCAGTGATCGGCGACCGGCGAGGTCCGGAGCCGCGACAACCGACAGGGTGGAGGTCGGGATGCCTGAACCCGGGCTGGACGTGGACGAGCAGGACGTGGACGAGACCTTCGAGGAGTACGACGAGGACTGGCAGCCCGTCAACGGCGAGGACGTCCGGGCCGGTCGTCGCTACCGTCCGGGCCGGGGTGGCTACGACCCCGAGGCCGCTGCGCTCGTCGCGCGCGCCAAGTACGCCCGCAGGCAGCGCATCGTCCTCACGATGCTGCTGCTCGCGCTGACCACCGGGCTGCTCGCCGGCATCGCCTGGACGGTCCTGTGGTGGGCGCACGCCGCCGTCGACCTGTCGCTGGTCGGATACCTCACCTACCTGCGCCGCCAGGTCCGGATCGAGGAGGACATCCGGGCCCGCCGTCTCGCCCGCATCAACGGCGAGCGCGAGCTGGTGGAGGCCGAGGAGGACGAGGCCGACTTCGACGAGCGCGACGACTACCGCCACGACGATCTCGACGAGGACTACGACTACGTCGGTGACCCGGAGTTCGACGAGCTCGGCGAGTTCGTCGAGGACTACGAGGAGGAGGTCGAGGCCGACCGCAGGACGGAGGCCGACCGCCGGCCCCAGCCCGTCTCCGCCGAGGACCGCGCCGCCGACATCCGTCCCGTCGTGCCCGGCGTCCGGGTTGAGATCGACGACGAGGACCCCATGTTCGACGAGCTCGACGAGCGCACCTGGGAGCCCTACCGCAGGGCGGCGGGTGAGTGATCCTCTCGAAGAGGGGGGTGTCGCAGGACCTCGATCCGGGGCTTGCTAAGCTTTCGACACAACAAAGCCGGAGGGCTTGAAACTCCGGTGAGGGGCTGTAGCGCAGTTGGTAGCGCGTCTCGTTCGCATCGAGAAGGTCAGGGGTTCGATTCCCCTCAGCTCCACAGCACGATCGGGCGGTGCTGTTCGCGAATCAGCGAACAGCACCGCCCGTTTTGCGTTCAGCCACCACCAATCGCCCACCTGCTGGAGCAGCCCGGCGCGATCAGTGCTGGAGCATCCCAGTTTTAGTCCAAACCGAGCCATGATCATGTCCGAAATGTCCGCTCAGTTTGGACTAAAACTGGGACCTGCCGTGGAGGGCTCTAGGAGCAGCGGAGGGTGTGGGAGGGGGTGTGCCGTAGGTGCGGCGGTATTCGGCTGCGAAGCGGCCGAGGTGGGTGAAGCCCCAGCTGTGGGCCGCGTCGGCGACGGTGTCGACCTGTCCGCTGAGCAGGTCCGCGTGCACCCGGCGCAGCCGGATCGCGGTGAGCTCCTGCGTCGGGGTGCGGCCCAGGTAGCGGCGGAAGCCCTGCTGGAGCCGTCGAATGCCGACGCCTGCCGTGCGCGCCAGCTCCGAAGCCGTCCACTCGTGCGCGGGATCGGCCTCCATCGCCTCGACCACCCGGGACACGATCCGCGGCCGCATCTCGCCGTGCGCCGTCTCCTCCGGGAAGCAGGCGGTGACGAACGCGGCGGACAGCGTGCCCGCCAGCCTGCGGCACACGCGCGCATCGCTCGCCAGGTCCGGGTTGACCAGCGCTTCGGTCCCGATCGAGGTCAGCAGCGCCATCCAGGTCCGGCCCCCGCCCGAGCGCAGGTCCAGCTGGGCGGGCATGCGCTCGACGCGCGAGCCGACCAGGGACGCGACCTCCTCGGCGAGGTAGTCGCGGTCGACGCGCATCCCGACGATGGAGCAGTCCGCCGACCAGCGCGTCATCCGGGTCGGCTGGTCCGGTGGGCACACCGTCGCCTGCCCGTCGAGCGAGAGGACGTGCCTGCCGCCGACCTGCGCTTCGAGGATCCCGCTGCGCGGCACGTTCACCGCCCAGGCACCGGGGTGGTCCGATTCGACCGCGACCTCCGAGCCCCAGCCGATGCGCGCCAGCCGGAGCGGCCCGAGGTCGACGGCCCGCAGCTCAGCAGGGCCGGACGACCGGGTCTTGACCGCCAGCGCGTGCGGGAAGTAGGCGCGCGCCACCGAGGCGGAGAAGCCGTCCAGCTCCTCGCCCGAGGCCATCAGCGCGCCAGCAGGTCCCATACCACTCCTTCGTGATTGGCCGATCGTACGCGGTCAGACGTGTCCCACGTGACGCCGAAATCCGCTCCGGTTCGCAATCCGGATGGCGCCTTCGCCGAGTGGATCGCCAGGCCCTTCGTGCGCTCCTACTGTCACCGGACACCGCATCACCGCAGGTCTTGACTCTGCAAAGGAGCAGCACATGGATCAGCGCACCCTGCGATCGACCTTCGGCCGCTTCGCGACCGGGGTCACCGTCATCACCTGCCGCACGCGGGACGGGCGGTACCACGGCGCGACGGTCACGGCCTTCACCCCGATCTCGCTCGATCCGCCGCTGGTGCAGGTCGCGCTGACGCGCAAGGCCAAGGCCACCGGGCACCTGGAAGGGGCGGCGTTCGCGGTCAACGTGCTGGCCGCCGACCAGGTCGACGCGGCCATGCACTTCGCGGGACGTCCGGGACCCGACCCGCTCCCGTGGCTCGACAGCGGGGGCGTTCCCGCGCTGGCGGGCACCGCCGCGACCCTCGTCTGCGATCCGTGGCGCGCCGATGACGGAGGCGACCACGTGCTGTTCCTCGGCGAGTGCGTCGAGGTCCGGACGAGCGAGCGAACTCCGCTGCTGTTCCACGACAGCGCTTTCCACCACCTCGGCCGACGCACGTCCGACACCGTCTGGCTCGGCTGCCAGGACGACCCGCACGCCGGCTGGTTCGACGAGACCGCCCGGTTCGAGCCCGCGCCGAGCCGCTGAGAACGCCCCCACTGAGATCGAAGGAGAAGCAGATGACCGACGCCCTGTCCTCCGCGAACGACGAGTCCGCGACGAGTGCTCCCACGACCAACCCGGCGGCGGACGCCCCTGCCAACCAGCAGAAGAACTTCGCTTCGCGGCCGATGACGGGTGACGAGTACATCGAGAGCCTGCGTGACGGCCGGGAGATCTACCTCCACGGCGAGCGGGTCAAGGACGTCACCGAGCACCCCGCCTTCCGGAATCCCGTGCGCATGACCGCGCGCCTCTACGACGCGATGCACACGGGGCCGCACGTCGACACCCTGACCGTGCCGACCGACACCGGCAACGGCGGCATGACGATGCCGTTCTTCAAGACGCCGACGTCGTCGGCCGACCTGATCAAGGAGCGGGACGCGATCGCCCAGTGGGCGCGCCTGACCTGGGGCTGGATGGGCCGCAGCCCCGACTGCAAGGCGAGCTTCCTGGGCACCCTGCACGCCAACAAGGAGCTCTACGCGCCGTTCCAGGCCAACGCCGAGCGGTGGTACCGGGAGTCGCAGGAGAAGGTCCTCTACTGGAACCACGCGATCATCAACCCGCCGGTGGACCGGCAGCTCGCCGGACGAGGTGGGCGACGTCTACATGAAGGTGGAGAAGGAGACCGACGCCGGGCTGGTGGTCTCGGGCGCCAAGGTGGTCGCGACCGGGTCGGCGATCACCAACTACAACTTCATCGCCCACTACGGCCTGCCGATCCGCAAGAAGCAGTTCGCGCTGATCTGCACCGTGCCGATGGACGCTCCGGGCATCAAGCTGATCTGCCGTCCCTCCTACACCGAGCAGGCCGCCCGCAACGGCACGCCGTTCGACTACCCGCTGTCGAGCCGCATGGACGAGAACGACACGATCTTCGTCTTCGACAACGTGCTGGTGCCCTGGGAGAACGTCTTCATGTACGGCGACGTGGACCGGGTCAACTCGTTCTTCCCGCAGTCGGGATTCCTGCCCCGGTTCACCTTCCAGGGCTGCACCCGGCTGGCGGTCAAGCTCGACTTCATCGCCGGTCTGCTGATGAAGGCGCTCGACGCGACCGGTTCCGGCGGCTTCCGCGGGGTGCAGACGCGGGTCGGTGAGGTCATCGGGTGGCGAAACCTGTTCTGGTCGCTCACCGAATCGATGGCGCGCGATCCCGAGCCGTGGGTGGGCGACGCCGTGATCCCCAAGCTGGAGTACAGGCTGACCTACCGGATGTTCATGATCCACGGCTACCCGCGGATCAAGGAGATCATCGAGCAGGACGTCGCCTCGGGCCTGATCTACCTGCCCTCCGGCGCGGCGGACTTCCAGAGCCCCGACGTGCGGCCGTACCTCGACAAGTACGTCCGCGGTTCCCACGGCATCACGGCGGTCGACCGGGTCAAGGTGATGAAGGCGCTGTGGGACGCGATCGGATCCGAGTTCGGCGGGAGGCACGAGCTCTACGAGCGCAACTACTCCGGCAACCACGAGAACGCGAAGGCCGAGCTCCTGTTCGCCGCGCAGAACCGCGGCGGCGTCGACCAGATGAAGGGCCTCGCCGAGGAGTTCCTCGACGAGTACGACCTCGACGGCTGGAAGGTCCCGGACCTCTTCTGAAAGGCCGGTCCGCGCAGCGGGCGCCGAACCGCGGTCGGTTCGGCGCCCGCTGCGCGGCCTGAACTCGACATTGCGCGGGCGCGGTCCACTACCGTGTCGGCGTGACTCCTGCTCGCGTCCTGGTGCGTCATCTTCCTGCGTTCTTGAGGGCCGACGTCCGGCTGGAGGACGTGGAGGGGAGGGTCCTCGGGGACCTGACGCGGGTCGTCGTCGCCGCGGTGGTGGTCGTGGCGAACCTGATCGGGACCGTCGTGGTCCTCGCGCTCAACCTCGTGGTCATCCCGCTGCCGCCGAACGGCAAGCTGCCCAACGGTTTCTACATCCTGGCCGCGGCCGCGTACCTGCTGCTCGCGGCGCTGATCGGCGTCGTCGCGGGGATCCGCGGCCAGCGGAGCCTCCACCGGTGGCTCGTCGACGGTGGTCCGCGCACGGCCCGGCTGCCGGCGGCGGTCCTCGGGCTGCCGCTGCGGGTGTTCTGGCTGCAGGTCGTGCTGTGGATCGGCGGTGCCGTCGTGTTCGCCACCTTCGAAGCGGGCCGTGACGTGGAACGCGGCGTGTGGGTCGGCGTCATCGTGGTGCTCACCGGCGTGACCACGGCCGCGTGCGCCTACCTGCTGACCGAGCGGCTGCTGCGCCCGGCCGCCGCGCGGCTGCTCACCGGGGTCGACCCGAACGACCTGCGGGTCGGGCGCGGTGTCGCGGTGCGCAGCGTCCTGGCCTGGGCGCTGGGCAGCTGCGTGCCGATGGCGGGGTTGTTCGTCCTCGGCCTGCGCACGCTGGCTCCCTCGCAGGTCACCGACACCCAGCTCTCGGTGGCGATGGTGGCGCTGGCCGGGACGGCTCTGGTGGTGGGGCTGTGCACCGCGTACCTGGCCGCTCGGGCGACCGCCGATCCGATCAACGGTGTCGCCGACGCCCTGGCCGAGGTGCGGCGGGGACGGTTCGACCTCCGGATCCCCGTGTACGACGGCACCGAGATCGGGCGGCTGCAATCGGGCTTCAACGAGATGGTCGAGGGATTGGCCGAGCGGGAGCAGATCCGGTCGGCGTTCGGCACCTACGTCGATCCGGCCATCGCCGACCACATCCTCCGGGAGGGCACCGATCTCTCCGGTGAGGAGGTGGAGGTGTCGATCATGTTCATCGACATCCGCGACTTCACCGGGCTCTCCGAGACCATCTCCGCGACCGAGATCGTCGGCACGATCAACCGGCTCTTCGAGCGAGCCGTGCCGGTGATCCGGGAGCACGGCGGTCACGTCGACAAGTTCGTCGGCGACGGACTGCTGGCGGTGTTCGGCGCTCCCCGGCGCGTCGCCGACCACCCGAGGCGGGCGGTGCTGGCGGCGCTGGCGATCGCGGAGGCCGTGCGCGAGGAGTTCGGCGGTGGCCTGTCGGTCGGGATCGGGGTCAACACCGGGACCGTCGTGGCGGGCAACGTCGGCGGTGCGGGGCGTTTCGAGTTCTCCGTCATCGGTGATCCGGTGAACGTGGCCGCGCGGATCGAGGCCGCGACCCGGCGGACCGGCGACACGATCCTGATCTCCCAGCGCACCCGCGAGCTCGTCGCCGACCTCGCGATCGAGCTCGGCGAGCGGCCGGACCAGGAGCTGAAGGGCAAGTCCGAACCGGTGTCCCTCTACGCCGTGCGGGCGTAGAGGTCACGAGGAGCTCGACGGGCCGCTGGATTTGTGATTTGAGCAGTTGCTAATGTTTGCAATTGCTGACCTGTTGTGTTCAGGTGTGCGGCGTGGCGGATCGGTCCGGCACGCGATCGCAACCGCATCGAGGGGGAGCCGGATGAGCACGCCGCTGTACCAGCTGAAAGCGGAGTTCTTCAAAACGCTGGGACATCCTGCCCGGATCCGGGTCCTGGAGCTGCTGTGCGAACGCGAGCACGCCGTCTCCGAAATGCTCCCCGAGGTCGGGATCGAATCGGCGAACCTCTCGCAGCAGCTGGCGGTGCTGCGCCGAGCCGGGCTGGTGACCACGCGCAAGGAAGGTTCCGCCGTCTACTACTCGCTGACCAGCCCGCACGTGGCCGAGCTGATGTCCGTTGCGCGGACGATCCTGACCAGAGTGCTCAGCGGTCAGGCCGAGCTGCTCAACGACCTGCGCAGTCCTGGCGAGTCGACGAGCGCGTGAGCTGCGGTCATCCCGTCGCACCGGGGTCCTGCGGCGCGGCGGGGTGATCGCTCCCCTCGGACGAGGAAGTGGGAGCACCCTGTGTTGAACCTGTGGCGCAAGATCCGCCGGACGGGACGGGTCGCCGAACCCGCGCCGCCGCGCGGCGACGAGCCCGCCCTGGCGCCGGAACTCGGTGGCTCGGTGCAGATCCGGCACGTGGACGCCGGGTCGTGCAACGGCTGCGAGGTCGAGATCGCCTCCGCGTTCGGGCCCGTGCACGACGCCGAGCGCTACGGCGCCCGCCTGGTCGCGTCACCTCGTCATGCGGACGCGCTGCTGGTGACCGGCCCGGTGACCCGCAACATGGCGGAGCCGTTGCGGCGGACCTACGAGGCCTTGCCTGAGCCGAAGTTCGTGGTGGCCGTGGGTGACTGCGCGCGCAACTGCGGGGTGTTCGCCGAGGCCTACGGCGTCGCCGGCGCCGTGCGCGACGTCGTGCCGGTCGACGTGGAGATCGAGGGGTGCCCGCCCCGGCCGGAGGAGATCGTCGACGGACTGCGGAAGTTGACCGGCCGATGAACCTCGTCTCAGCAGGTCTCGGTGCCGCCGCTGCCGCAGGTGCGCTGAGCGCGATCCTGGCCCTGATCACTCCGCGCGGACCGCGTCCGCTCCTGGTCGGCGCGGGCACGGCCGTCGTCGGGACCGGCGGTGCGCTGGCCGGGGTGGGAGCCCTGGCCGGGCAGACCTACTCGATCGAGATCCCCGCGCTGCTCCCGCTGTTCGGCACGTCGTTCGCCGTCGACGCGCTGAGCGGGCTGTTCCTCGTGGTCACCGGGGGTGTCGCGATCGCGGTCGCGGTGTACGGGATCGGCTACGCCCGCCACGGGCTCGACGGCCGGGTCGTACAGCTGATGGTGCCGCTGTTCGTGCTGGCCATGCTCCTGGTCCCGGTCGCCGCGAGCGCGGGCACGTTCCTGGTGTGCTGGGAGCTGATGGCGCTGACCTCGTTGGTGCTGGTGCTCTCCGAACATCAGCGCCGCGAATCCGTGGCCGCCGCCGGGCGCTGGTACGCGGTGATGACGCACCTGGGCGTGGTGGCGATCCTGATCGGATTGCTCGTGCTGGTGGCGCATTCCGCCGATGATTCGTTCCCCGCCCTGCGCGCGGCCGCCGCGACCCTGCCGCCGCCGGTGTCCGGCACCGTCTTCGCGCTGGTGCTGGTGGGATTCGCCTCCAAGGCGGGGATCGTGCCGCTGCACGCGTGGTTGCCGCGGGCGCATCCCGAGGCGCCGAGCCACGTTTCGGCTCTGATGTCCGCGGCGATGGTCAACCTCGGCGTCTACGGCATCGCCAGGGTCGGTTTCGACCTGCTCGGCGGCGGTCCCCGGTGGTGGTGGCTGCTGGTCCTGGTGCTCGGAGCGCTCTCGGCGGTCTACGGGATCCTGCAGGCCGCGATGAGCAGCGACCTGAAGCGGCTGCTGGGCAATTCGACGACCGAGAACATGGGGCTCGTGCTGGTCGGGGTCGGTGCGGCCGGTCTGTTCGCGAGCGCGGGCCAGGACGTGCTGGCAGGGGTCGCGTTGTCGGCCGCGCTGCTGCACGTGATCAACCACGCCGCGTTCAAGTCCCTGCTGTTCCTGGCCGCCGGTTCGGTGCTGCACGCGACCGGCAGCCGCGATCTCGACACCCTGGGCGGGCTCCGAGCGGGAATGCCGGTCACCACGCTGGGTTTCGGCATCGGAGCGCTGGCGGCTTCGGCGTTGCCGCCGGGCACCGCCTTCGTCAGCGAATGGCTGCTGCTGCAGGCCCTGATCCACGGTCTGCCCGCCTCCGACGCGGCGACGGCGATCGTGATGCCGTTGGCGGTCGCGGCGGTGGCGCTGACCGCCGGGCTGGCCGTGGCGACCTTCGTCAAGGCCTTCGGCGTCGGCTTCCTGGCCCGGCCGCGCAGCGAGGCCGCGTCGAACGCGACCGAGAGCCCGGTCGGCATGCTCGCCGGGATGGGCTTCGCCGCGGCCGCCTGCGTCGTCCTCGCGCTGGTGCCGAGCGTCGTCCTGCCCGCGGTCGGTGCCGCGAGCACCACGGTGCTGGGGACCGGTCGTCCGGCTGTGAGCGGGCTGGTGGAACTGCGGTTGAACGGGATCGCGGGGGCGCTCTCGCCCTCGCTGCTCGCCGTCGCCCTGCTCGTGGCGAGCGTCGCCGTCGTGGGTGCGGTGCGCGCGGTCGCGGCCCGGCGCGCCCGGCGAGCCGCGCGGCTGTGGGACTGCGGCGCGGGACCGATGTCCGCCCGCACGGAGTACACGGCGACGTCGTTCGCCGAGCCGCTGCAACGGGTCTTCGACGACGTGGTGCAGCCCGAGCGCGACATCGACGTCACCCACCACCAGGAGTCGAGCTACCTCGTGCAAGCCGTGGAATACCGCCAGCGCGTGCCCGATCGCCTCGAGAAGCGGCTCTACGAACCGGTTCTGCGGCTGCTCACCGCGTGGGGCGGTGCGGCCCGGCGGTTGGCGACCGGCAGCGTGCACCGCTACCTCGGCTACGGCTTCTACACCGTGTGCGGCCTGCTGATCCTGCTGGTGGTGATCCGATGAACGCGCTGGGAATCATCGGCGGAGCGTTGCAGTGCGCGCTCGTCGTCGCCGGATCGCCCTTCCTGGTCGGCGTGATGCGCCAGGTCCGGGCCCGCCTGGAAGGCCGGGCAGGCGCGGGAATCGGTCAGCCGTGGCGGGATCTGCGCAAGCTGCTGCGCAAGGAGTCGATCTCGCCGCGCGGCACCAGCGAGGTGTTCCGCGTCGCGCCGGTGCTGCTGGTGTCCACGACCGCGGTCGTCGCGATCGTGGTCCCGTTCGTGACGACCGCCTCCGCGGTGGACCCCGTCGCGGACCTGTTCGCGGTGGTCGCCCTGCTCGCGCTGGGCACCGTCGTGCTGGCGCTGGCGGGGCTGGACACCGGAACCGCGTTCGGCGGCATGGGCGCGAGCCGGGAGATGACCATCATCGCGCTCGTCGAACCCACGCTGCTGGTGTCGATCTTCGCGCTGTCGGTGCGCGTCGGCTCCACCAACCTGGGCGCGATCGTGACCTCGACCCTGCACGACCCGGCGCGGGTGATCTCCCCGGTCAGCCTGCTGGCGGCGGTCGCCCTCTCCGTGGTGATCATCGCCGAGACCGGGCGGCTGCCGGTGGACAACCCCTCCACGCACCTGGAGCTGACGATGGTGCACGAGGCGATGATCCTGGAGTACTCCGGACGGGACCTCGCCCTGATCGAGTGGGCGTCGGCGATGCGGCTGACCGTGTTCCTGGGACTGCTGGCCACCCTGTTCGTCCCGTGGGGCATCGCGACGAGCGCCGCGCCCCTCGTCCTGCTCGGCGGTGTCGCGGCCTTCGCGATCAAGGTGGCGCTGCTCGGGCTGCTGCTCGCAGCGGGCGAGGTGTTCCTGGCCAAGCTGCGGCTGTTCCGGGTTCCCGAGCTGCTGGCGGGGTCGTTCCTGCTCTCGCTGCTGGCCGTGGCCGCGTCCTTCTTCCTCGCCCAGCCCCACTGATGGGAACGATCATGACGACCGAGCGAGAAGTGGCCCCATGAGTCCCGATCTCTACGTCCACCTGCTGGATCTGGCCTGCGGCGTCCTGCTGCTCACCGCCGTGCTGGTGCTGTGGCGCCGGGAACTGGCCGTCATCATCCGCGTTTTCGCGGTGCAAGGTCTGGCGCTGGCGGCGCTCGTCGCGGTGCTGGCCGCGCACGAGGGCTCGATCGAGCTGGGAGTCGTCGCGGCCGGGATCCTCGTGCTGCGGGCGGGAATCCTCCCCGCGCTGCTGCGACGCGCTCTGGCGGCGGCGGGGGAGGAGCGCCGGGAGACCCGGCCGCTGGTCAACGTCGCCTCCTCGCTGCTCGCCGCCGCCGGACTGACGCTGCTGGGCTACGCGGTGTCCCAGCCGCTGGTGGCCCTGGCCCCGTCGCCGGCGACGCAGGCCGTCGCGGTGGGCATGACCGTCGTGCTGATCGGGTTCTTCGTGCTGGTCACCCGGCGACGCGCGCTGTCCCAGCTGGTCGGGTTCCTGCTGATGGACAACGGGATCACCGCGGTCGGGTTCCTCACCACCTCCGGGGTGGGGCTCGTCGTGGAGCTGGGGGTGTCCCTGGACGTGCTGCTGGCCGTCCTCGTCCTGCAGATCCTGACCACGCGGATGCGGGACACCTTCGGAGACACCGATCTCGACGAACTGAGGGAGCTGCGCGACTGATGACCACCCTCCTGCTCCTCGTCCCCGTCGGAGTCCCCGTCCTCGCGGCCGGCATCTACGCGCTGGTGGGGTGGAACCGGATCACCGCGTGGCTCAGCGCCACGAGCGCGGGCGTCGTGCTCGCCGCCGCGATCGCGGTCGCCGCGGCCGTCGTCGCCGGCGGACCGCTCGCCGCCCTGGCCGGATCGGTGCGGGCCGATGCGCTGAGCGCGTTCATGCTCGTCGTGATCGGCGCCGTCGGGCTCCTGGCCACCGCGGGGACACCCGGCCACCTGCGCACCGAGATCGACGCCGGGCGGGCGAGCGCGCGCACCGCGTCCCGGCACAGCGTGCTGGTCCAGCTGTTCCTGGCGGCCATGTCGATGGCGGTGCTGTCGGCGAGCCTCGGGGTGCTGTGGGTCGCCGTCGAAGCCACCACCATCGTCACCGCGTTCCTCGTGGGACAGCGCCGAACCCGGTCGGCGGTCGAGGCCGCGTGGAAGTACGTGGTGATCTGCTCGGCGGGCATCGCGCTGGCGCTGCTGGGAACGCTGCTGCTCAACTACGCCGCGCAGCACGCGGCTGCCGGGGCCGGGCTCGACTGGGTCGAGCTGACCGCCCTCGCGCACTCCCTCGACCCGGACGTCACCCGGATCGCCGTGGTGCTGCTGATCGTCGGGTTCGGCACCAAGGCGGGTCTGGCGCCGATGCACGCGTGGCTGCCCGACGCGCACAGCCAGGCGCCTGCGCCGGTGTCGGCGCTGATGTCGGGCGTTCTGCTGTCGGTGGCGCTCTACGCGATCCTGCGGGTGAAGGTGATCGCCGACGCCGCTCTGGGCGTCGGATTCGCCCGGACGCTGCTGGTGGTGATCGCCCTGGCGTCGCTGGCGCTGTCGGCGTCGCTGTTGCTGGCCCAGCGCGATTACAAGCGCATGCTGGCGTACTCCAGCATCGAGCACATGGGCCTGCTGGGCTTGGGTGCGGCGATCGGCGGACGGCTCGCGATCGCCGCCGTCCTGCTGCACGTCCTCGGCCACGGGCTGGCCAAGAGCGTCCTGTTCCTCGGTGCCGGGCGGATGCTGCAGATCACCGGGACCAGCAGCATCGACCGGGTCCGCGGTCTGGCCGCCCGGCAGCCGGTGCTGGCCGGGTGCTTCGGGTTCGGCGTCCTCGCGCTCATCGGGTTGCCGCCGTTCAGCCTGTTCGCCAGCGAACTCGGCATCGCACGAGCCGGTTTCGCCGCAGGACTCGGCTGGGCGACGGCCGCCGCTCTGGTCCTGGTCCTCGTGATCGCCGCAGCCCTGGTCGCCCACACCAGCCGCATGGTGCTGGGGGCCGCGCCCGAAGGGCCGGGCGCGGCGAGCGCACCGGGCCGAACCCACCCGGCCGCCGCAGCAGCGCTGGTCGTCGGGCTGCTGGCCTGCGCCGCCATCGGCGTCACCGCCGGTCCGCTGCACCCCTTGCTGTCCTCGGCCGCCGACATCCTCGCGGGAACACCATGAACACACCGGAAGAGCACGCTCACGGCGCATCGGTCGGCTACCGCCGCACCGCGCGCACGATCAGCCCCGAGGAGATCCCGGGGCAGGTGGCGGAGCTGCTGGAAGCGGGGTTCCGGACCGCGCTGATCGCCGGGCACGACGACGGGGACGCCCTGCGCGCCGTTTACCTCTTCACGCAGGCGGACACCGATCGGCGCGTCGAGCTGCACGTGCCGCTCGACCGGGACCACCCGCACCTGCCCAGCGTGGCGGGGTTGTCCTTCCCCGCAGGCCGTTTCGAACGGGAGATGCGCGACCTGTTCGGCATCGTGCCCGACGACCACCCGCTGCCGCACCGCCTCGTCCGGCACTTCCACTGGCCCCGGGGCTGGTACCCGATGCTGCTCGACGCGGGCGCACCACCGGAGTTCGGCGACGTCGACGGGCCCTACTCGTTCCGCGCCGTCGAAGGGCCCGGGGTGTACGAGATCCCGGTGGGGCCCGTGCACGCGGGCATGATCGAACCCGGCCACTTCCGCTTCTCGGTCGTCGGCGAGACGATCCTCAACCTCAAGGCCCGGCTCTGGTTCGTCCACAAAGGACTGGAGAAGCTGTTCCAGGGTCGTCGCCCCGAGGACGGCCTCGAACTCGCCGAGCGCATCAGCGGTGACACGTCGGTGGGGCACGCGCTCGCGTTCTGCCAGGCAGTCGAGGACGCGCGGTCGATGCACGTCCCGGCCGAAACCCGGCGGCTCCGCGCGGTCCTGCTGGAGCTCGAACGGCTCTACAACCACGTCACCGACCTCGGCGCGCTCTGCAACGACGTCGGCCACAGCATCCTCAACGCCCACGCCGGGCGGATCCGCGAGCAGCTGCTGCGCCTCAACGACGACGTCGCCGGGCACCGGCTCCTGCGCGGGTGCGTCCACGTCGGCGGCGCGTCCCTCCGGAACCTGCCCGACCCCGGCCGGCTGGCCCGCATCGGTGAGGACGTCGCCGAGCTGGCCGACCTCGCGCTCGGGCACAGCGTGGTCCGGGATCGCTTCTCCGGCACCGCGGTCCTGACCTCCCAGCAGGCGGCCGATCTCGGCGCCCTGGGCTACGTCGCCCGCGCCAGCGGTCTCGCCGTGGACGCCCGCCACGACCACCCGGTCCTCGACGAGCCCGGGGAGCGCGCCTGTCACGGCGAGGCCGGGGGTGACGTCCTGGCCCGCTTCACCGTCCGGGCCGACGAGATCGCCCACTCCACCCGGCTGATCGCGCGGCTGGTCGAGGCGCTGGACGGCCGGACGGAATCCGGGGGGCGCGCCGAGCCCGGCTCGGGCGCAGCGGGTTCCGGAGTCGGCATCGTGGAGGGCTGGCGCGGGACGATCGTGCACCGGGTCGAACTCGGTGCCGACGGCGCCGCGAGCCGGGTCAAGATCGTCGATCCGAGCTTCTTCAACTGGCCCGCGCTGCCCGTCGCGCTGACCGACACGATCGTTCCGGACTTCCCGCTGACCAACAAGAGCTTCAACCTGTCCTACGCGGGCAACGACCTGTGAACCGCATCGGGTGCTTCGCGGTGTGGGCTCGGATCGGGTTCTGAAGGGAAAGTCGGAGCGAGCATCCCTGTACGAGTGGAACGGATCGCGGTAGGTTTTGGTTCACTCGCGAAAATCACGGATTTCGACTTGGCCATTCGAGCGCGTTCACAATTATCTGTCGGAATGTCGCCCTAGTCTTGCGCGCGGATCGGTGAATGTGCGTTTGCGTTCAATAATGTTCAGGTGTGATGATTTCGCTCCTTTTGGGGGTATGAAAAGACGAGTCCAGAAAGGCAGACTTCGGGATCGATCACGAGAGAGGATCGGCTGCCCAGCGCGGCTGTCCCGTTGTCTCTGGAGGTATCCACATGGTTTCTCGTCGGCGGTTTCTCGGATATTCCGCTGCGGCCCTGTCGGCACCGCTCTGGGCCCAGGCGATCAGCGCTCCGTTCGCCTCGGCGGCGCCGGAAAGCATGAAGTTCGTGCTGCAGAACAACTCCGGTGGACCGGCGAACGCGTACATCGCCGGTTTCTCGGACGCCGAGAAGAAGGCCGTTTTCATCAAGGCGGACGGCACCCCGTACTTCCCCGAGGCCGGCGGTCCCGAGCCCGCGCCGATCGGTGACGACGTCGCGATCCCGGTCGACGGCACCGTCGAGGTCACCGTGCCGCGCATGTACGGCGCCCGCGTGTACTACTCGCTCAACGACACCCTGGAGTTCCAGGTCGTCCAGGGCGCCGACGGCACGACCTCGGTCGTGCACCCCAACTTCGTCTCCAGCGAGGACCCGAACTACGGCAAGGACTGGACCTTCGCGGAGTTCACCCTCAACGCGGAGCAGATCTACGCCAACATCAGCTACGTCGACTTCGTCGCCGCGCCGATCGGGCTGCACCTGACCACGACCGGCAGCGGTGAGCAGGAAGTTCCCGGCATGCCCACCGGCGGCATGGACAAGGTCGCCGAGAGCCTCAAGGGCATGGGCGGCAACTGGGCCACGCTGGTCCAGGAGGCCGACGGCAAGGTCGTGCGGGTGCTCAACCCGAACCACCGCGCCGGCGACTTCGAGGGCTACCTGGAGCCCTACGTCGACGAGGTCTACGCCAAGTACGCGGGCGAGTCGCTGTTCGTCGACACGCAGCGCGAGGACCTCGGCATCATCGAGGGCAAGGTCGAGGGCGAGGAGCTGGTCTTCGGCGGTGAGCGCTTCGCCAAGCCGTCCTCGGTGGACATCTGGGGCTGCAACAGCGGTCCGTTCGCCAACAACCCGGAGAGCGACTCGCAGGAGCGCCTGGCGATCGTGCCGCGGCTGGCGGCGGCGTTCAACCGCACGACGCTGCTGATCAACCCCAACCAGCCGCACGAGGAAGACCCGGCGACGTTCTACCAGAACGAGATCACCAACCACTACGCGCGCGTGGTGCACGAGAACCTGCCCGACGGCAAGGGTTACGCGTTCGCCTACGACGACGTGAGCTCCAACGCCGGTGAGGACCACAGCGGCAAGGTCAACGCGGGCGACCCCGAGGTGTTCACCCTGACCCTCAACGCCCTGCGCTGACGAGCAGGACGCGGGCCGGGCGGTGAGCCGCTGCCCGCTGAGAACGAGTGCGGCGGTGGCCGATCCACGACGTGGGTCGGCCACCGCTGTCGCGTGCGGAAGAATGACCGGCGTGGACGGTTCTGCGATCAGGGATGACGCGATGCGCAAGCGGGGTCGCAAGCAGCAGCGGCCGGATCCCCAGGAGAGCCCGGTCGCGGAGTTCGCCTGGCAGCTGTGCGAGCTGAAGGCGGCCGCGGGCGATCCGTCCTACGACCGGATGCGGGCCGAGTTCGGCGCGATGGCGTCGAAGTCGGCGCTGTCGGCGGCGGCGCGCGGCAAGGACCTGCCGTCGTGGGAGACGACGTGGGAGTTCGTGCGCAGCCTCGCGGTCGGGGTGCTCGGCCAGGACGAGACCGCCGCGCGGCGCGAGTGGTCGAGCCGGTGGGAGTCGGCGCGGACCCCGCTGGAGCCCGAGCCCGAAACCCCTGCGCCCGCGCAGGCGCGACGGCCGAAGTCGCTGGTGGCGGGGGTCGTCGCGCTGCTCGTCGTGGCCGGGGCGGTCTGGTGGTGGTGGCCCGAGGAGCGCCCGATCCCCGGCGACGCGTCGGTGATGCTCAGCGAAACCGTGCCGGACGACACCGAGTTCGCCCGCGGGCAGAACTTCGTCAAGACCTGGGAGGTCCGCAACGTCGGGCGGGAGCCCTGGAGCGGCCGGTACCTGGCGCAGGTCTTCCGCGAAGGCGACGGCGGGTGCACCGCCCCGCAGCGGGTCTCGGTCGGCGAGGTGGCTCCGGGCGAGACGGTCGTGCTGGCCGTTCCGGTCTTCACCGGGCAGCAGCCGGGCCGGTGCAAGATCGCGTGGAAGATGGTCGACGAGGACGGCAGGCAGTACTTCCCGGAAGACCTCCGCCCCGTGTTCTTCGACATCCAGATCCGCTCCTGACCCGCGGGACTCCCCGGCACCCCCTGCAGGTCGAGGAGTCCCGCTCGGGTCGGTGCTCACGCTACTCATCCCGGCGCCCCGAGATCCACGGATGAATGGGCGACGCTGCACTTCGAGCCAATTTCCGGCGTTTCCGCAGTTCACGACATTGACCACGGTCGCCCTCGGTCAAAAGCGCGCCCCAGCGCCGGGCCTCGCGCGCCAGCGGCGGCACCGGCAGACCCGCGGGTAGAGTCAAGTCAACGGTGTTGACTTGATCTGCGGAGGTGGGCGTGAGCGGTGTGCTGAGCGGCAGGAGCTCGATCGGGGAGTGGCTGGAGCACCCCGCGGGACGCCCGCTGATCGAGGAGCTGCTGGCGGCGTCCGGCCGCGAGCCCGCCGACCTGGCGCCGGTGAGCGGCCTGCCGCTGGAGCAGCTCGTCGAGCTCAGCCAGGGCGCGTTCAGCCGGGAAGCCGTCGACGACCTGGTGCTGCGGGCCAACGGCGGGGTCATGCCCGAGGCCGACGCGGCCGCGTCCGGCTGGCAGGAGCGGATCGTGCCCGGCCGGTTCGACGGCAAGACCGTCATCGTCACCGGCGCGGCCTCCGGCATCGGCCGCGCGACCGCTTCCCGGATCGCCCGGGAAGGCGGACGCGTCGTCGCCGCCGACGTCAACGCCGCAGCGCTCGCCGGACTCGGCACCGAGCTCCCCGGCGCGGTCACCGTCGCCGGGGACATCGCGCGGGCCGAGGACGTGGAGCGGATCGTCGCCGCGGCCGGAGAGCGCGTCGACGGGCTCGCCAACGTCGCCGGCGTGATGGACGACTTCAGCCCGCTGCACGAGCTCGACGACGCCGTCTGGGAGCGCGCCTTCCGGGTCAACGTCGACGGGCTGATGCGGCTGACCCGCGCCGTGCTGCCGTCGATGCTGGCGGCGCGCAGCGGGTCCGTCGTCAACGTCGCCTCCGAGGCATCGCTGCGCGGCAACGCCGCAGGCGTCGCCTACACCGCGTCCAAGCACGCCGTCGTCGGCATCACCCGCAACACCGCCTTCATGTACGGGACCTCGGGGATCCGGGTCAACGCGGTCGCGCCCGGCGGGGTGCTCACCAACATCTCCTCGTCGGTCGAGGGGATGTCGGAGTTCGGGCGCGAGCGCACGGGCGGGTTCATCGGGCTGATGCCCCCGGTGGCCACCGCCGCCCAGCTCGCCGCCTCGATCACGTTCCTGCTCAGCGACGACGGGGTGAACCTCAACGGCGCGATCCTGCCCTCCGACGGCGGTTGGTCGGTGCAGTGATCACGGCGTGAGCAGCTGCTGCAGCAGCGCTCCGTAGCGCTCGACCAGGCCGCTGCGGTCGGCGGCCAGCTGCTGGTCGCCGACCACCCACAGCGCGTAGAGCAGCCCGCCGACCAGCGCGGCGGCCGAGCGGGCGCGGTCCTCGGCGTCCGGTCCGCGCATCCGCACCCGCAGCGGCTGCACGAACGACGTCTCGTGCGTCTCGCGCAGCCGCGCGGCGATCTGCGGATTGCCGCTGCCCTGCACCATCGCCAGGTAGATCGCGCGGCTTCGGGTGTCGGAGTCGAGCAGCACCTCCACGAATCGCGCGCCGAGCCGTTCCAGCGGCACGTTCAGCAGCGGTTCGTCGTCGATGCTCAGGTGCATGGTGTCCAGGAACAGCAGCTCCTTGCTGCCGAAGTGCCGGATCACCAGCGCCGGGTCCGCCGAGGCCAGCGAGCCGATGTCGCGGACCGAGGTGTCGGCGTAGCCGCGTTCGGTGAACAGCCGGGTCGCGGCGTCGCGAATCGCCTCGCGCGTCTGGAGTCCCGACCTCCTGGCCATGCGCAAGAGGATATCCGCAGGGGATCTCGCGAGGCCTGCTCCCGCGTAGGATCTGCGGAACTCGAGCGGAGGGAGCGGGGAGCGTTGGAGATCGACAGCAGCACGCCGCAGTCGGCGCGGATCTGGAACTACTGGCTCGGCGGCAAGGACCACTACGCGGCCGACCGGGAAGCGGGCGACGCCGTGATCGCCCAGATCCCGGACATCCCCGAGGGAGCGCGGGCCGAGCGCGCGTTCCTGGTGCGAGCGGTTCGCCACGTGGTGGGGGAGGGCGTGCGCCAGTTCCTCGACGTCGGAACCGGGCTGCCGACCGCCAACAACACCCACGAGGTCGCCCAGCGCCTCGCTCCCGAGAGCCGCATCGTCTACGTCGACAACGACCCGATCGTCCTCGCGCACGCCCGCGCACTGCTGACCAGCACGAGCGAGGGCCGGACCGACTACCTCGACGCCGATCTGCGGCAGCCGCAGGACATCCTCGCCGCGGCCAAGCGCACGCTGGACTTCGGCCGGCCCGTCGGGCTGATGCTGCTCGGCGTGGTCAACCACCTGATGGACGACGACGAGGCGTACTCGGTGGTGCGGGAGCTGGTCGACGCGCTGCCCCCGGGCAGCTTCCTGGTGCTCACGCACTCCACGGCCGAGGTGCACGGCGAGCGGATGCTGCGCGCGATGCGGGAGACCACCGAGCGCGGCGGCACGCCGATCCGGGCGCGCACGGCCGCTGAGATCGAAGGACTGTTCGCCGGTACCGAACTGCTGGAACCGGGAGTGATCAGCTGCTCGCAGTGGCGCCCGGACGTCCCGGGTGAGACGCCGGAGCCGGTCTACCTCTTCGGAGGCGTCGGCCGCGTCGGCTGATTCCGCGGATTCTTCTGCTCAAGGGGTGCGGTGTGCCCAGAGCAGAAGAATATCTTTCGTCGATGCGGACGATCAGCTGAAGTATCTTGCCTATACCACGGCCTTCTGTGTAATTCTTGTTGTGTGCGTGAGACCCGCGCACACGCAGCCGGGAGGCCGAATCATGACCGCTCAGCACGAGACCGCTTCGACCGCAGTCCCCGCCCAGCGGGCCGGGACCGACCCCGTTGCCGCGCTGAAAGCGCAGGTCACGGGCGATCTGATGGACATCGTCGTGGATCTCGACGCTGGCAACGGCTGCCGGCTCCGCGATGCGCGCGACGGTGCCGAGTACCTGGACCTCACGATGTTCTTCAGCTCCGCACCGCTCGGGCACGGACACCCCGGCCTGCGCACGCCGGAGTTCGAAGCCGAGCTGGTGCGCGTCGGGCGGGTCAAGCCCTCCAACCCCGACTTCGCCACCGAGGAGCAGGCCCGGTTCGCCGAGACCTTCCAGCGCGTCGTCGGGATCCCCGAACTCCCGCTGCTGTTCTTCATCGACGGCGGGACCCTCGCCGTGGAGAACGCGCTCAAGGTCGCCTTCGACTGGAAGACCAAGGTCAACGCCCGGCGCGGGGTCGCCGTGCGCGGCAGCCGCGTGATGCACCTGGAGAAGGCCTTCCACGGGCGCAGCGGGTACACGCTGTCGCTGACCAACACCGACCCGTCGAAGATCCGCGACTACCCGATGTTCGACTGGCCGCGCATCCCGAGCCCCGCCATCGAACCCGGTGAGCGGTGGGATTCCGACGCGCTGCTGCCCGAAGAGGTCCACGCGCTCAGCGCCGCCGAGGCCGCGCTCCGCCGCTACGGGGCCGAGATCGCCTGCTTCGTCTACGAACCCGTCCAGGGCGAGGGCGGCGACCGGCACCTCCGGCCGCAGTTCCTGCAGGCCGTGCAGCGGATGTGCGTCGAGCACGACGTGCTCACCGTCGCCGACGAGGTGCAGACCGGCGCGCTGACCGGTCAGGCGTGGGCGCACCAGGCTCTGGGCCTGGAACCCGACCTCGTCGCCTTCGGCAAGCGGCTGCAGGTCTGCGGTGTCATGGGCGGCCGGCGGGTTCTCGACGTCGCCGACAACGCCTTCCGCGAGCCCAGCAGGATCAGCTCCACCTGGGGCGGTTCGCTCACCGACATGGTCCGCGCGACCCGGATCCTGGAGGTCATCGAGGCCGAGGGCCTGTTCCCGCACAGCCGGGCAATGGGTGAGCTCATGCTGGCCGAGCTGCGCGACCTCGCGGCGGAGTTCCCGGCCCTGATCCACTCGCCGCGCGGCCGAGGGCTGATGTGCGCCATCACCTTCCACGACCCCGCGAACCGGGCCCGCGCCCTGGAGATCGCCAGGGAGGACCACCGGACCCTCTTCCTGCCGTCCGGCCCGGACTCGCTGCGAGCCCGGCCGCCGCTCTCGGCCCGCCCGGAGGAGATCCTCGACGCGGTCTCAGCCCTCCGCAAGACCCTGACCTCGCTCGGCTGACCGGAGAACTCGACGTCCACCTCCGGGGTTCCGGGGTGGGGGAAGTTTTCATGAAAACTTCCCCCACCCTGAGTCACGAACTAGATCCAACCCTCTTGCCAGGCCTTGCGGGCGGCTTCGTGGCGGGTGGCGACGTTGAGCTTGGTCATCGCGGCGGACAGGTAGTTGCGGACCGTGCCCTGAGCGAGGTGGACCTCGGCGGCGACGCCCGCGATCGTGCCGCCCTTGAGGGTGTGGCGGAGGAGTTCGAGCTCGCGATCCGTCAGCGGGCAGGAACCGCCGGTCAGGGCGGCGGCCGCGATCTCCGGGTCGATGTAGCGGCCGCCGGAGTGCACGTCGCGGAGGATGGCCGCGAGCTTCGTCGCCGGAGTCGTCTTCGGCACGAAACCGCGAATCCCCGCCTCCAGCGCGCGTTTCAGCACTCCGGGTCGCGCGTGCCTGGTGACCAGCACGATCGGGAGCTCCCCGGCGAGCTGACGGGCGGCCTCCACCCCGTCGAGCTCGGGCATCTCCAGGTCGAAGACGGCGATGTCGGGTGCGAGCCGGCGAACCGCCTCCAGCCCTTCGGCGCCGTTGCTGCACTGGGCCACCACGTCCAGGTCCGGTTCCAGCGCCAGCAGCGCGGCCAGCGCGCCCCTGATCAGGTCCTCGTCATCGGCCAGCACGATCCGGATCACAGCGTTGCCCGTGCTCATCAGCGGTTCCCCGGTTCCTCGGCGGCGCCGGTGAGCTCGAAGTGCTCGCCGTCGTGGCGGGCCTCGACGTGGCCGCTCAACGTGGCGAACCGGCTCTTGAGCCCGTCGATGCCCGAACCTCCTTCTCCACCAGGCGGATTCGCCGCGTCGTTGCGCAGGACGACGCGGGTGCTCGATCCTTCCACCACGATGTCCAGCGTGCAGTGGCGAGCCCGCGAGTGCCGCAGGACGTTCGTCGTCCCCTCGCGCACCAGCGCGCCGAACAGCGGTTGCAGCGGCGGCGGCACCTCGGTCGCGTCGCCGCGCACCTCGGTGCGCACGCCCGCAGCCTCCAGGATCTCCCGTGCGTTGGCGAGTTCGCCGGTCAGGGTGCTGTGCCGGTAGCCCTGCACGACCGCGCGGGTGTCGCGCAGCGCGGTGCGGGCCAGCTCGGCGACCTCCGCGGCCTGCGCGCGGGCCGCGTCGTCGTCCTTGCCGACCAACCTCTCGGCGAGCTCCGCCTTCAGCGCGATCGCCTGCAGGTGGTGGCCCTGCACGTCGTGCAGGTCCGCGGCGAAGCGCAGCCTTTCGCGAGCGATCGCCAGCTCGCCGCTGACCGACCGGGCCCGGTCCAGCGTCAGCACCATGTCCCAGAACCACACCACGCCCACCGTCAGAGCCGAGATCAGCGACACGATGACGACGGTGTAGAAGGCGAAGAACATCCCGATCATCGGGTGCGGGCCGCCGAATGCGCTGCCCACCCACGCGACCGCGGCGACGATCACCGTCGCGACGATCTGGATCGGCCAGCGCATCCGGGGCGCCGCCAGTGCCACGTGCACGCTCACCAGGCCGCTGACCGGGAGCATCCAGAGGATCCCGACCGGGTCCTTCGACATCGCGTAGCCCGCGGCGGCCAGCGCGGCGGCGAGCACCAGCCCGCGAGCCACCGGGTAGCGGGGACCGCGACCGAAACCGCGCATCAGCAGCGTCGACAGCACCGTCCCGTCCACCGCGACCAGCAGCGCGACCAGAGCGAGCACCACGATCTCGGCGGCGCTGTAGGGACCGGTGGCGAGGTTGATGGCCGGGAACAGCGCGTAGATCGGCATCATCGGCACGATCGACCACCACGTGTACCGGCGCAGCCGCGCGAGCCGGCGGGGGTCGAACTCGGTCGGGTCCTCGTTCACGTCCCCAGCATCGTGCATCCGGCCACTGCGGTGGCACCGGATCGCCGAGCTCATGACATCAGTCATCGGATCCGCTGACACCGCACCCGCGCAGCGCTGACGGAACGCTCTACCCGGCCGGACCGCGCAGGAGCAGGCTCGACGGCATGACACCAGTGATCGAAGCCCGCGGCCTGCGCTGCCGCTACGGCGCGTTCGAGGCGGTGCGCGGCATCGACTTCGAGATCCAGCAGGGCGAGCTGTTCGCGCTGCTGGGGACCAACGGGGCCGGGAAGACGACCGTGCTGGAGACCGTCGAGGGGCACCGCGCCGCCGCGCACGGGCACGTCCGGGTCTTCGGCGCCGACCCGCTGCGCGATCGCAGCATCCGCCGCCGGACCGGGATCATGTTGCAGGACGGCGGTTTCGCGGGCGACCTGACCGTCGCCGAGACCGCGCGGCTCGGTGCCGAGCTGCGCAGCGCGCCCTCCGACGCCGACGGAACGCTCGAAGCGCTCGGACTCGCCGCCCGCCGCAACGTCCGGGTCAAGCACCTCTCCGGCGGTGAGCGGCGACGTCTCGACCTCGCGCTCGCGCTGCTGGGCGAGCCGGAACTGCTGTTCCTCGACGAACCGACCGTCGGCATGGACCCCGAATCCCGCCGGACCACCTGGGATCTCGTCCGGGGCCTGCTCGGCAGGGGCACGACGGTCCTGCTGACGACCCACTACCTCGAAGAAGCCGAACGCCTCGCGCACCGCCTGGCGATCATGCACGAAGGCCGCATCGAGGTCGCCGGACGGCTCGTCGACGTCCTCGCCGAGCACCACGCGCGCATCACCTTCGCGGCTCCGCAGGACGTCGAGCTGCCGCCGCTGGTCGGCACCGCGACCTGGGTGGGCAACCGCGTCGACGTCCGCACACCGGAACTGCAGCGAGACCTGCGCACCCTGCTGAACTGGGCCGACGGGCACCTGGACCTGACCGGTCTGCGCGCTCAACCGGCCTCCCTCGAAGAGATCTTCCAGTCCGTCCGCGAGGAGGCTCCGGCGTGATGATGGTCCTGGCGCTCGCCCGAACCGAGCTGAAACTGCTGCTGCGCAACAAGACCGTGGCGACCAGCGCGCTGCTGATGCCGATCATGGTCGGCGTGTTCGTCTCCCTCAACCCGTCCTCCGATGCCGGCCCGGGGGTGTGGTCGGTGGTGATCTCGGCGCAGCTGCTGATGGTCCTCGGCCTCACCGTCTACTTCGCGGTCACGGCCGCGCTGGCCGCGCGCCGCGAGGACCGCTACCTCAAGCGGCTGCGCAGCGGCGAGGCGTCCGACGCCGTGATCCTCGCCGGCCTGCTCACCCCGGGCGTCGTGCTCGCCCTGCTGCAATCGGCGCTGATGCTGGGCATCTCGGCGATCATGGGCGCGCCGATGCCGGTGAACCCGCTGCTGATCGTGCTCGGACTGGTCCTGTGCACCGCGCTCTGCGTCGCGGCGGGGATCGCGACCAGCGGACGCACCTCCTCCTCCGAGCAGGCCCAGTTCACCACGCTGCCGCTGTTCCTCGTCCTGCTCGGTTCGTCGGTGCTCGGTGCCGCGAGCCCGCTCGCGTTGCTGCTGCCGGGCGTCGGACTGGCGACCCTGGTCCACATCGCGATGACCGGCAGCGGCCCGCTGCTGCCGGCGATCGGTTCGCTGCTGGCCTGGACCCTGCTGCTCGTGCTGCTGGCCAAGGCCTGGTTCCGGTGGGAACCGCGCTGATCATCGCCAGGACGGCAGCCACAGCTCGGCCTGCCAGTGCTCGTAGGAGATCGAATCCCCGTTGAGCACCGGCCACAGCCACACGAAGTTGGCGACCACGAGTCCGATGTAGAGCGACACCGCGAGCAGCCCGGTCTTGCGCCGCTCGTAGTGGTCCTGGGCGGTGCCCAGGACGTGGCCGAGCACCAGCACGATGCCCAGCACGAGGAACGGCACCAGCGGCGTGGCGTAGAAGTAGTACATCTGCCGCGACAGGTTGGTGAACCACGGCAGGTAGCCGGCGCCGTAGCCGACCAGGACCGCCGCGTAGCGCCAGTCCAGCCGGAACACCGCGCGCCACACCGACCACGCCGCGACCGGCAGCGCCAGCCACCACATCGCCGGGGTGCCGATCAGCATCGTGGCCTGCACGCAGCTGTTCCGCCCGCAGCCCGGCATCCCGGACTCGTAGTAGTAGAGCATCGGGCGAAGGCCCATCGGCCACGCCCACGGCTTCGACTCCCACGGGTGCGGGGTGTCCGGCGTGGTCAGGTGGGTGTGGAAGTCCAGCACGTTGAGCTGGTAGTACAGCAGCGACCGCAGCGCGTCCGGCAGTCCGCCCATGCCCACGTGGTCGTTGAGCAGCACCGCGTGCCGGTCGGTCGCGGTCTCGCTGGCGAACCACCCCGACCAGGTCGCGAAGTACACCAGCAGCGGGATGCCCACCAGCGCCCACAGCGCCGGTGCGGTGTCGCGCACGAGCGCCGCGCGCCACGGCCTGCGCACCCCGGCTGTCCGCCGGGCCAGCGCGTCCCAGATCACGCTGAGCAGGCCGAACGCCATGATGTAGTAGATGCCGTTCCACTTGACCCCGCAGGCCAGTCCGAGCATCAGACCCGCGCCGAAGCGCCACCAGCGGAAACCCAGCCGCGGTCCCCAGGTCGACGGGTCCAGCCTGCCGTCGGAGCAGACCTGCCACAGCCGCTCGCGCACCTGATCGCGATCCACCAGCAGGCAGGAGAAAGCGGCGAGCAGGAACAGCGCCTGGAAGATGTCGAGCATCCCGACCCTGGCCTGCACGTGGCTGAGCCCGTCGCAGATCAGCAGCACGCCGGCCAGCGCGCCGAGCAGCGTCGAGCGGGTCATCCGGCGGGCGATCCGCACGATCAGCAGCACCATCAGGGTGCCGAACAGGGCAGCGATGATCCGCCAGCCCCACGGCGTGTAGCCCAGCAGCCACTCGCCGATCGCGATCAGCTGCTTGCCGACCGGTGGGTGCGCCACCAGCTCGTAACCGGGGTTGTCCTCGTAGCCGCCGTTGCGCAGCATCTGCCACGCCTGCGGGACGTAGTGCTTCTCGTCGAAGACCGGAGTGCCCTCGTCGGTGGCCCGGCCCAGGTCCCAGAAGCGGACCAGACCGGCGACCAGGGTGATCACCAGCGTCACCACCCAGCCGCGTCGGCGGTCGGTGGGCATCGCGGTGTCCAGCAACGGAAGCGGGTCGGACTCCCCGGGACGGCGAGCTGACGGTGCGCGGCCGACCTGGACGAGTTCGTCGGCACCGCCGAACCTGCGGACTGGGGCGCTCACATCGTCGATCGTAAGGGGCGGGCGCGCCCTGCCCGGTCGCACCGTCGGGGTTCGATTTCCCGACCCGGCCTACGCTGTGTCGTCATGGACTCCGGCACCCTGCTGCTCGCCGCCACCCCGCTCGGCGACGCCCGCGACGCGTCCGCGCGGCTGATCGAGGCCCTCGGCTCGGCCGAGGTGGTGGCCGCCGAGGACACCCGGCGGGTCCGCAACCTCGCCAGCGCGCTGGGCGTTCACCCGGCGGGCAAGGTCGTCAGCTACTACGAGGCCGTGGAGTCGGCGCGCGCCCCGATGCTGCTCGACGCGCTGCGCGAGGGCACGACGGTGCTGCTGGTGACCGACGCCGGGATGCCGAGCGTGTCCGACCCCGGCTACCGGCTTGTGTCGGCGTGCGTTGCCGAAGGGCTGCCGGTGACGTGCCTGCCAGGACCGTCGGCGGTGACCACCGCGCTCGCGGTGTCCGGCCTGCCCTCCGACCGGTTCTGCTTCGAGGGCTTCCCGCCCCGCAAGAGCGGTGAGCGCCGGAAGTTCTTCGCCAGGCTGGTCGCCGAGGAGCGGACGAGCGTGTTCTTCGAGGCGCCGCACCGGCTGGCCGACGCCCTCGCCGACGCGGTCTCGGTGCTCGGGGAGCAGCGCCCGGCGGCGGTCTGCCGCGAGCTCACCAAGACCTACGAGGAGATCAAGCGCGGCAGCCTCGGCGAGCTCGCCGAATGGGCTGCCGACGGCGTCCGGGGCGAGATCACGGTGGTCCTCGGCGGTGCCGAGCAGGATGCCCCCGCCGACCCCGCGGAGCTGGTGGGGCGCGTGGAGCAGCGAGCCGCCGAGGGAATCCGCCTCAAGGACGCGGTGGCCGAGGTCGCCGAGCTCGCGGGAGTCCGCAAGAAGGAGCTCTACGACGCGGTCCTTGCCTCGCGGAAGTGACCCCGAGCGGGAGTGCGTGTCGCCCGTCGGCAGTTTTGGTCCGAATTGACCGGGCAAAAGGGACTTTGATCATGGACGGTTCGGACCAAAACCGCCCCTCGCCCCCGCACCGGAAACGACGATGCGCGGCCGACTACCCTTGAAGACCATGAGCGCCTCTGTGTTGACCGCTGTGGCCTGGCCGTATGCCAACGGTCCCCGGCACATCGGTCATGTTTCCGGATTCGGTGTGCCTTCGGACGTCTTCTCCCGGTACCAGCGAATGGCCGGCAACCAGGTGCTCATGGTCTCCGGCACGGACGAGCACGGGACCCCGATCTCCGTCCAGGCGGAGAACGAGGGCCTGACCACCCGCCAGCTCGCCGACAAGTACAACCGGGTGATCACCGAGGACCTGCAGGGCCTCGGCCTGTCCTACGACCTGTTCACCCGCACCACCACCGGGAACCACTACAAGGTGGTGCAGGACCTCTTCCTCGCGCTGCACCGCAACGGCTACGTGCTGCCGAAGACCACGACCGGCGCGATCAGCCCGTCGACCGGCCGCACGCTGCCCGACCGCTACATCGAGGGCACCTGCCCGATCTGCGGTTACGACGGCGCGCGCGGCGACCAGTGCGACAACTGCGGCAACCAGCTAGACCCGGCCGAGCTGCGCAACCCGGTCTCCCGGATCAACGGCGAGAAGCCGGAGTTCGTCGAGACCGAGCACCTGTTCCTGGACCTGCCGTCGTTCACCGAGTCGCTGGGCACGTGGCTGTCCACCCGGGACGGCTGGCGGCCCAACGTGCTCAAGTTCGCGCAGAACCTCGTCGACGACATGCGCCCGCGCGCGATCAGCCGCGACCTCGACTGGGGCGTGCCGATCCCGTTGGACGGCTGGCGCGACCAGCCCATGAAGCGCTTCTACGTGTGGTTCGACGCCGTCATCGGCTACCTGTCGGCCAGCGTCGAGTGGGCCCGCCGCACCGGCGACCCGGACGCCTGGAAGAAGTGGTGGACCGACCCGGCGGCCCAGGGCTACTATTTCATGGGCAAGGACAACATCACCTTCCACGCCCAGATCTGGCCGACGCTGCTGATGGGCCACAACGGCCACGGCGACAAGGGCGGCGAGGTGGGCCCGTTCGGCGAGCTGAACCTGCCCGACGAGGTCGTCTCCAGCGAGTTCCTGACCATGAGCGGGTCGAAGTTCTCCACCTCGCGCGGCACCGTGATCTACGTGCGGGACTTCCTGCGCGAGTTCGGCCCGGACACCCTGCGCTACTTCATCTCGGTGGCCGGCCCCGAGAACCAGGACACCGACTTCACCTGGGACGAGTTCGTCCGCCGCACCAACTTCGAGCTGGCCAACGAGTGGGGCAACCTGGTCAACCGGTCCATCTCGATGGCGGCCAAGAACAACGGCGCGGTCCCCGCGCCGACCGCTCCGGCGCCCGCCGACGAGGAGCTCAAGGCGCAGGCCCGCGCCGCGTTCGACACCGTCGGCACGCACCTGCGCAGCTCGCGGTTCAAGCTCGCCTCGCAGGAGGCGATGCGGGTGGTCTCGGCGGCCAACAAGTACCTGTCCGACCAGGAGCCGTGGAAGCTCAAGGAGGACCCGGACCGCCGCGACGCGGTGCTGCACACCGCGCTGCAGGTCGTCTCGGACGCCAACACGCTGCTCACGCCGTTCCTCCCGCACTCCGCGCAGAAGGTGCACGAGCTGATGGGCGGTTCCGGGGTCTGGGCCGCGCAGCCGGAGATCCGCGAGGTCGACGACCTCGACGAGCCGTCGCTGTCCTACCCGGTGCTGATGGGCGAGTACGCCGCCGAGCAGGCCAAGTGGGAGTCCACCGAGATCGAGGTGGGCCGCCCGCTGGACAAGCCGAAGCCGCTGTTCGCCAAGCTCGACGCCGAACTCGGCGAGACCGGCCCGGAGTGGGCCCCGATCCAGCCGTCCTGATGGGCAAGAAGGACAAGAGGCAGGAGCTGCCGCCGGTGCCCGAGGCGCTGGCGGCGGCAGCTGTCGATTCGCACACCCACCTGGACGCGTGCGGCGCCAAGACGGCCGAGGACGTCCGCGCGATCGTCGACCGCGCGCAGAGCGCCGGTGTCGGACGGGTGGTCACCGTCGCCGACGACCTCGACTCCGCTCGCTGGGCCGTCGAGGCCGCGACCTGGGACGAGCGGGTGTTCGCCGCGGTCGCGCTGCACCCGACCCGCACCAAGGACTTCAGCGCCGGCGACCGCGCCGCGCTGGAGGAGCTGGCCGCGCACCCGCGCGTGGTGGCGGTCGGCGAGACGGGGCTGGACTACTACTGGGACTACTCGCCGCCGGAGCCGCAGCAGGAGGCGTTCCGCTGGCACATCGACCTCGCGAAGCGGACCGGCAAGCCGCTGATGATCCACGACCGCGAGGCCCACGACGACATCCTGCGCATCCTCGACGAGGAGGGCGCTCCGGAGAAGGTGGTCTTCCACTGCTTCTCCGGGGACGCCGAATTCGCGAAGTCCTGCGTTGCCAAGGGATACGTCCTCTCGTTCGCCGGCACGGCGACGTTCCGCAACGCGAAAAGCCTTCGTGAGGCGGCAGAATCGGTCCCGCTGGAGCAGATGCTCGTGGAGACCGACGCGCCGTTCCTGACCCCGCACCCGTTCCGCGGACGGCCCAACCAGCCGTACTGCGTCAATTACACCCTTCGTGACCTGGCTGAACTCCGTGGAATGACCCCGGATGAGCTCGCAGTGGCCACCACCGCCACGGCAGAGCGAGTCTTCGGCCTCGATCAGGGGTAATCACAGCCCTGTAGTTCCTCACGCTGCGATTTCTGGTAGGCGGGTTCCGCCCGCGTCCGCTTGCGGTCCGCACGCCGACTCCTACCGTCCACTGTGGAAGCCGGTACGGGGGACACCCCGAACTCCGCGGGAGCTTCCCGCGGAGGTCCTCCTCAGCCGGAACCATCGGTTGTGAGGATGTGCAGTGAAATTGCATGGATTCACGAAGTGGACCGTTGCAGCGGCTGTCGCCGTCAGCGGTAGTGCCCTGGTCGCGGTGACCCCGAACGCCGCGGCGACCCCGAACGACGATCGAGCGGCGGTGTGGGACTCGCTCGCGAGGTGCGAATCCGGCGGCAACTGGTCCGCCAACACCGGAAACGGTTACTACGGCGGCTTGCAGTTCAGCCGCAGCACCTGGGCGGCGAACGGGGGCGAGCGGTTCACCCGCTACCCGCACCGCGCGTCGCGGGACCAGCAGATCGCGATCGCGGAGCAGTTGCGCGACGCCCGCGGCGGTTACGGCGCCTGGCCGGCGTGCTCGCGGAAGCTGGGATTGCCGCGATGACGTGAAATCGCCGCAATAACGCGAATGATCGTCGCGAGGGAGCTGGTTTCCCTCGTGCGTGGGGAGGGGAGGTCCGGCCCGAGCGCCCGAGAGAGCTCGGGCCGGACCCTTGCGCCGGGCTGTTTCCGCTGGCCCGGGCGTGGGTTGATCATGGATTTCAGGCTGGGACGGCCCGTGTTATATGTCACGGAAGCGGCTGGGGAGGCGGCTAACGAATCCTGTCGGTGCCCCCCGAATGGACTAATTTTTGCCGATCTTGACTACAGATCGTGTTGAGTTGCGTGGCAATTAAGTGTAACCGGGGTCACATGTCCGAATCAGGTCCTTGGCGGCCTCGCATGATCACGGTAGAGTCTCGGCCCCGTAACCGATGACAACCAGTCATGGGGAACGCCCGTTAGTCTCGCCGGTGTACGTCGGGGAAGTCTGCGGTGAGCGCATGGAGCTCGCTGCGACTAGGCGGCAATTGGCTTGCGGGAGTCGGATACAGACACGAAGCACGAAGGTTGTGCGCACGCGAGGAACGAGAGGGGTTGCGCGAGAAACATGAACTCGCCCAACGCATCTCACGTTCGTCAAATCGCGGTCGCGACTTTGCGCCTTCGGGAGGTAACGACCCTGTGAACGGACGTGGCGAGCCCGGCCATGCGCGTTTCGCGAATTCGCGGAGCGGTGGCTACTGGGCCGATTCCTTCGACGCGGCAACGGACTGGTTCACCCCGGTCCAGCCGACGGAGCAGCACACCGCGGTAGGCCTGCTCGATCGTCCGGACCCCCAGTGGTCCGACGAGCACCCGAGCTTCCCGGCCACCGGCTTCGAGATCACCCCGCAGGACGTCTACGACGTTCTCGGCCCCGACGCCGAGGACATGCTCGCGACAGCCGAGATCGACGTCGACGAGGTCATCCGGCTGATCAACGCCGAGACGACCGTCCTGCCCCCGATGGACTTCCTCGAGGCGATGCCCGAGGGCCAGGCGGGCGTTCTTCCGCAGCAGCAGACCGAGGCGATCACCGCGTGGAAGCGCCGCTTCCTCAAGGGTGCGGTCGCCGGCGTGCTGCTGACCCTGACCGGCAGCGGTGGTGCCGCCGCCGCGATGGACAAGTCGGTCACCGTCGAGGTCGACGGCCAAGAGCGCTCCGTCAACACCTACGACAACACCGTCGGCGAGGTCCTGGAGGACCAGGGCATCCGCGTCGGCCCGCACGACGCGCTGAGCCCCTCGCCGCAGGCCGAGGTCGGCCACGGCGAGACCATCACCCTCGACCGCGGGCGGCTGATCAAGCTCAACGTCGACGGCGAGGTCCGCGAGGAATGGGTCCGCTCGGTCACCGTCGAGCAGGCCCTGCGCCAGCTCGGCGTCAACGCCGAAGGCGCCGTCCTCAACGCAGACCGCAACATGCCCGTGCCCGAGCAGGGCATGGAGCTGTCGGTCCGCACCCAGAAGGACATCACCCTCTTCGACGGCAGCGGTGCGCCGAAGCAGCTGACCACCACCGCCGCCAACATCGACGAGCTCGTCAAGGAGCAGAAGCTCCAGCTCGGCCCGGACGACAAGGTCACCCCCGGCGCCGACGCCAAGCTGGTCACCGGCGCCGAGGTGCGCATCGACCGGCTGCAGAGCTCGGTGATCAGCGTGACCGTGCCGGTTCCGCCGCCGGTCCGCGAGATCGTCGACAACTCGATGTTCAAGGGCGAGGAGCGGGTCGAGTCCCCCGGCGAGGCCGGGGAGAAGATCCAGTTCACCCGGGTCACCACGCGCAACGGCGAGGAGTCCGAGCGCGATGTGATCGACGAGAAGGTCACCAAGGCCCCGGTCGAGAAGGTCGTCCGCGTCGGCGGCAAGCCCGCGCCGAACAGCGGCGTCTGGGACAAGCTCGTCCAGTGCGAAGCCACCGGCAACTGGGCCATGAACAGCGGCAACGGCTACTACGGCGGGCTGCAGTTCGACAAGTCCACCTGGGACGCCTACGGCGGCGATCAGTACGCCCCGTACCCGCACCAGGCCAGCCGCGAGCAGCAGATCTCGGTCGCCGAGAAGGTGCGCGCAGCCCGTGGCGGCAGCTACGGCGCATGGCCCTCCTGCTCCGGCAAGCTCGGCCTCGACTGAGCGTCACGCTCCACCGAGGAGGCACCCGTCGTCGCGACGGGTGCCTCCTTTTTGCATCACCCGCGCTGACCTCGTGAAACCGGCACGGGTAGGTTCTTCTGCGTGGATGAGCAGGGGGCGGCGTTGTTGGGCCCGGCCGACGTGCGCCGACTGGCCGACGAGCTGGGGATCAAACCGACCAAGAAGCTCGGCCAGAACTTCGTGCACGACCCGAACACCGTGCGCCGCATCGTTTCCGCGGCCGAGGTCGGTGCGGATGACGTCGTGCTGGAGGTCGGCCCGGGCCTGGGCTCGCTCACGCTCGCGCTGCTGCCGGAGGCCGGCGCCGTCACCGCGGTGGAGATCGACCCGGTGCTCGCCGAGCGGCTGCCGCGCACGGCCCAGGAGTTCGCGCCCCAGCTGGCCGACCGGCTCACCGTGCTGCCCGCCGACGCCCTGCGAGTCCGGGCCGCCGACTTCGCGAAGCCCCCGACCGCGCTGGTCGCCAACCTGCCCTACAACGTCGCGGTCCCCGTCGTGCTGCACCTGCTGGCCGAGCTGCCGAGCTTGCGCAAGGGACTGGTCATGGTCCAGTCCGAGGTCGCCGACCGGATGGCCGCGGAGCCCGGGAGCCGCGTCTACGGGGTGCCGAGCGCGAAGGCCGCCTGGTTCGCCGACGTCCGGCGCGCGGGGCCGGTGCCGCGCAAGGTGTTCTGGCCGGTGCCCAACGTGGACTCGGGCCTGGTCGCCTTCGAGCGCGTCGACCCGCCGTCCAGCGCTGCGCGGCAGGACGTGTTCCGCGTGGTGGACGCCGCGTTCGCGCAGCGGCGCAAGACCTTGCGCGGCGCGCTGTCGGGCTGGGCCGGTTCGGCGGCCCGGGCGGAGGAGCTGCTGCGCGCGGCGGGCGTCGATCCCGCGACGCGCGGGGAGCAGCTGCGGATCGCCGATTTCGCCCGGATCGCGGAGGTCGCGTCATCCGGGACGACCAGCTGAACCACTCGTCCGGTGGCTTGCGCACACCCACCGCGACGTCACTGAGGGTCACGAAAACACCACTGCGAGCGGAATAATTCCCGCTCCACTCGGTATGTGATGTGGCAAACGATTTCGGTCAGTGACGGCTATCAGCTTGCGTCGCGACCTGTCGATGGGTTCTACTATTCGGGAAATCCATCCCGAGCGGCTGAGAGACCTGGCTTGTTGACGCCGCAGCAACCACCCATCGCGGGCAGGTGCTAACGCCAGGACCGATGGAGTGACTGTGGATTCCAACGTGCGGTTAGCGAACCTGCCTGCCACCGGCGATGCCCGGTCCGAGGTACGCCACATCAGGGAACTGCTCACGCAGAGGCGGGTCATCGACAACGGCTTGCGCACGACCTGCGCATGTCGTCGCGAGATGTGACCTGGCCCTTCTTCCCTTCCTTTCCCTGAGAAGTTCCCCATGGCTGCTGCCCTGCGCGGGCGCGGCCGTTGCGAGCTGATGTGGAGCAGATCGTGATCTCAGTTGAGAACCTGACCAAGTCGTTCCAGCAGAACGGCAGTTCCGTCCGCGCCCTCGACGGTGTGTCGATGGAGGTCAACGCGGGCTCGGTGTGCGGCGTGGTCGGACCGAGCGGGGCGGGGAAGTCGACTCTGGCCCGGTGCATCGCGCTGCTGGAGAAGCCCGACGCCGGTGCCATCCGGGTCGACGGCACCGACCTCGTGTCGCTGGACGGCAAGGCGCTGCGCGCCGCCCGCAGGCAGATCGGCGTTGTCCCGCAGGGTGATTCGCTGCTGCGGCAGCGCACCGCGGCGGGCAACGTCGCGCTGCCGCTGGAGGCGGCAGGCATCGGCGGTCCGCAGCGGCGCAACCGCGTCGGCGAGCTGCTCGACCTGGTCGGCCTCACCGACAAGGCCGCCGCCTACCCGGACCAGCTCTCCGGTGGTCAGCGCCAGCGGATCGCGGTCGCCCGCGCGCTGGCCGCCAAGCCCTCGGTGCTGCTGGCCGACGAGCCGACTTCCGCGCTGGACCCGTCCACCACCGATTCGGTGCTGACCGTGCTCGACCGCGCGCGGGCCGAGCTCGGCGTCACCGTCCTGGTGGTCACCCACGACATGGCCGTGGTCCGCAAGATCGCCGACGACGTCGCGGTGCTGGAGGACGGCCAGGTCGTCGAGCACGGCAAGGTCCTGGACCTCGTCGCCGAGCCCGGCAGCAAGATCAGCGGCACCTTGCTGCCCGAGACCGACCAGGCCGAGTCGCTGCGCCCGACCTCGGGCCGCCACGACGTGGTCGCCGAGGTCGTGCTCGTCGGTTTCGCCGCCGTGGGAGCGCTGCTCCCCGAGGCCTCCAACCGGTTCGCCGTCGACTTGGCGATCCTGGGCGGTGGCCTGACCCGCCTCGGCGACACCCCGGTCGCCAAGTTCAAGATCGGCTTGACCGGTGAGCGCTCCGAGGCGGCGCTGAAGTGGATGGTCGAGCGGGACGCGCACGTCCGTCGCGCCCCGGTGAGCGTTGACGGAGTTGCTGCTGCGTGACTGATGTGACCCCCTGGTCGGAGGTCGGCGAACTGCTGGGCGAGGCAACGCTCGAAACGCTTTACATGGTGCTGGTGGCGACCGTGCTGGCCGTGGTCGGCGGGTTGCCGCTGGGCGTGCTGCTGCACCTGACCTCACCGGTCGGGCTCAACCCCAAGCCAGTGCTGAACAAGGTTCTCGGCGTGGTCGTGGACGTGGTGCGCTCGGTGCCCTTCGTGGTGCTGCTGGTGGTGCTCGCGTCCTTCACCAGGCTGCTGATCGGCACCTCGATCGGCAGCAGCGCGGTGATCGTGCCGCTGACCATCGGAGCGATCCCGTTCTTCGCGCGGCTGACGCAGAACGCGTTGCGCGAGGTCGGGTTCACCGTGGTCGAGGCCGCGATCACGACCGGCTCCAGCAGGCTGCGGATCGTGTGGACGGTGCTGCTCGGGGAGTCCCGGGCGGCGCTGGTCGGAGCCGTCGGCGTCACCGCGGTGGCGCTGATCGGCTACGCCGCGATGGCAGGTGCCATCGGCGGCGGCGGGCTCGGCACGACCGCGATCCAGGACGGCTACCAGGGCTACGAC
Organism: Saccharopolyspora tripterygii; assembly: GCF_054778355.1. Lineage (NCBI taxonomy): Bacteria > Bacillati > Actinomycetota > Actinomycetes > Pseudonocardiales > Pseudonocardiaceae > Saccharopolyspora > Saccharopolyspora tripterygii. The sequence goes on from NZ_BAAGZP010000001.1 coordinate 54,863, forward strand.
GACCGGATCCTCTACGGGTCCGTCGTCGTCCTGGGTGCGCTGGCCTTCGCGATGCAGCTGATCACCGATCGCACCGCCAAGCTCGTCGACCGCCGGCGCACCGCCGTCGGCTGAGGCCCCGAGCACGAACGAATTCCCTCACGCGCCTCGTCCCACGAGGACGGTGCGCTACCCCTGCCTGCCTGAGAACAGGCTCGTTGAAAGGACGCACGACATGCGTTTGCGCTTCGCCGCACTGCTCGCTTCGGCCGGGGTGCTGCTGGCCGCCTGCGGTGGTGGATCCGCCGCGGAGGACCCCAACGCGCCGCTGAAGATCGGGGTCAGCCCGACCCCGCACGGCGAGATCCTGCAGTACGTCGACGACAACCTGGCCGAGCAGGCCGGGATCGACATCGAGATCGAGAAGTTCGACGACTACAACCGGCCCAACGAGGCCGTCGCCAACGGCGAGCTGGACGCCAACTACTTCCAGCACGTGCCCTACCTGGAGGAGTACCGCAAGGAGCGCGGCGGCGAGTTCGCCTGGGTCGAGCCGGTGCACCTGGAACCGCTGGCCGTCTACTCCAAGCAGGCCAAGTCGCTGGCGGAGCTCCCGCAGGGCGCGACGGTCACGCTGTCCAACGACCCGGCCAACCAGTTCCGCGGCCTCAAGCTGCTGGAGCAGGGCGGTCTGATCAAGCTCAAGCCGGAGGCGGCCGTGGGCACCAGGGTGGACGCCGCCATCGCGGAGAACCCGAAGAACATCCAGCTCAAGGACCTGTCCCCGGACCAGCTGCCGCGTTCGGTCGACGACGCGGCCGCCGCGGTGGTCAACGGCAACTACGCGATCAAGGCGAAGCTGTCGAACCCGATCGTGGTGGAGAGCCCGCAGGGCAACCCCTACGCCAACGGCCTGGTGACCAGCCCGGCGCTGGCCAAGGACCCGCGCGTGCTCAAGCTCGCCGAGTTGCTGCGCAGCCAGCAGGTCAAGGACTTCATCAACCAGAAGTGGGGCGGCGTCGCGGTGGTCCCCGCGTCCTGACCCGCTCCGGGACCGATCGAACCGGGGAGAACCGCGGTGTTCGTGCGCGCGAACACCGCGGTTCTTGCGTTGAGGACCCGCTGTGCGCAGGGAAGTGGGCGCTGAGGTTCTCCGGCCACGTAGGCTCTTGGTGTGCTCTCCGTGGTTCCTACACCGATCACCGTCCGAGTTCCGGCGAAGGTCAACCTCCACCTCTCGGTTGGTGACGCGCGTCCGGACGGTTACCACGAGCTGGTCACCGTCTTCCAGGCGTTGTCGCTGACCGACGACGTCACGGTGATGGCGGCCGACGAACCTGGTCTGGAGGTCAGGGGAGAGGGCGCCGACGAGGTCCCCACCGGCCCGGACAACCTCGTGTGGAAGGCCGTTCGGCTGCTGGCCGAGCACTGCGGGCGCGACCCGGAGAACCCCGGCCTGCACATCTCGATCAACAAGGGCATCCCCGTCGCCGGCGGCATGGCCGGCGGCAGCGCGAACGCCGCGGCCGCGCTGCTGGCGGTCAACCAGCTCTGGCGGTTGGAGCTCGGACGCGACGAGCTCAGCGAGATCGCCGGGAAGATCGGCAGCGACGTGCCGTTCTCGCTGCAGGGCGGGACCGCGCTGGGCACCGGACGCGGTGAGCGGCTCGTCCCGGTCCTGGCCAGGCACACCTTCCACTGGGTCATCGCGCTCGACCGCGAGGGTCTGAGCACCCCCGCCGCCTACGGCGAGCTGGACCGGCTCCGCGAGGAGAACGGCAACGGCCGGATCGGCGAGGTGGAACCCCTGCTGGAGGCCCTGGCCTCCGGCGATCCCCGGCAGCTCGCGCTGCTGCTGGGCAACGACCTGCAGGCGGCGGCGGTCTCGCTGCGGCCCGGCCTGCGCCGCACGCTGCGCGCGGGAGTCCAGGCGGGAGCGCTGGCAGGCATCGTCTCGGGCTCCGGTCCGACCTGCGCGTTCCTCTGCACCGACGCCGACGAGGCCGTCCGGGTCGCGGCCGAGCTCTCCGGCGCCGGCGTGTGCCGGACCGTCCGCGTCGCCCACGGCCCGGTGCCGGGCGCCAAGGTCGTCTCCGAGGAGCCGGCCAACCGCCCCACCCCGCCCCAAGTCCACGCGTGACGCACCCGCAGTGATGGAGTAGTCGAAGTCTCGATGGTCAACCTGGTCAACCTGGAAACGGTCAGCAAGTCCTACGGCGTGCGCCCGCTGCTCGACGGCGTCTCCCTGGGGGTGTCGGAAGGCGAGCGGATCGGGGTCGTCGGCCTCAACGGCGGCGGCAAGACGACGCTGCTGGAAGTCCTCGCCGGCAACGCCGAGCCCGACGACGGCCGGGTCTCGCAGTCCCGCGACCTGCGGATGGCCGTGGTCACCCAGCGCACCGAGCTCGTCGAGGACGCCACCGTCCGCAACGCCGTCCTCGACCCGCACGGCTACACCGCCGAGCACGAGTGGGCCGCCGACCCGCGGGTCCGGTCGGTGCTCAGCGGGCTGGGCATGACGCGCCTCGGCCTGGACACGCCGGTCAAGAACTTCTCCGGCGGTGAGCGGCGCCGCGTGGCGCTGGCCGCCGCCCTGGTGCGCGACCTCGACCTGCTGGTGCTCGACGAGCCGACCAACCACCTCGACGTCGAAGGCGTGCGCTGGCTGGCCGACCACCTGCTGGAGCGCAAGTGCGCCCTGGTGATCGTCACCCACGACCGCTGGTTCCTCGACACCGTCTGCAACCGGACCTGGGAGGTCGTGGACGGCAAGGTCGAGCAGTACGAGGGCGGCTACGCCGACTGGATCTACGCCCGAGCCGAGCGCGCCCGGATCGCCCAGGCGACCGAGGACCGCAGGCAGAACCTGGCCCGCAAGGAGCTGGCCTGGCTGCAGCGCGGCGCCAAGGCCCGCACCTCCAAGCCCCGCTACCGGGTGGAGGCCGCCGAAGCGCTGATCTCCGACGTCCCGGAGCCGCGCGACTCCGTCGAACTGCTGGCCTTCGCCAAGCGCCGGCTGGGCAAGACCGTGCTGGAGCTGGAGGACGTCGATCTCCGCATCGGCGACCGGGCCCTGCTGGAGAACGTGACCTGGCGGATCGGGCCGGGCGACCGGATCGGTCTGGTCGGCGTCAACGGTTCGGGCAAGACGACGCTGCTCAAGCTGCTGGCGGGGGAGCGCGAGCCGGACGCGGGCAAGCGCGTCGAGGGCAAGACGGTGCGGATGGCGCACCTGACGCAGGAGCTGCACGACCTGCCGGGCAACTGGCGCGTGCTGGAAGCGATCGAGAACGTCGCCAAGACGGTCACCCTCGGCAAGTACGAGCTGTCGGCGTCGCAGCTGGGGGAGCGGTTCGGCTTCGGCAAGGGCAGGCAGTGGACGCCGGTCGGCGACCTCTCCGGCGGGGAGCGCCGCCGGTTGCAGCTGGCACGGCTGCTGATGGCCGAGCCGAACGTGCTGATCCTCGACGAGCCGACGAACGACCTGGACATCGACACCCTGCAGCAGCTGGAAGACCTGCTCGACTCCTGGCCGGGCACGATGATCGTGGTCTCGCACGACCGGTACCTGGTCGAGCGCGTCTGCGACAGCGTCCACGCGCTGTTCGGCGACGGGAGCCTGACCCACCTGCCGGGTGGGATCGACGAGTACCTGGCCCGGCGGCACTCGCTGCTGGCGGCGGAGAACAGCGTCGGCAAGCAGGCCGCGGACGCCGCCCAGTCGAGCGGCCTGTCGGGGGCCGAGGAGCACGCGGCCCGCAAGGAGCTCGCCCGCTACGAGCGGCAGCTGGACAAGCTGGCCAAGCGCGAGTCCGAGCTGCACGAGAAGCTCGCCGAGGCCGCTACCGAGCCCGACCGGCTGGCGAAGCTCAACGCCGAGCTCCAGTCCCTCCACCAGGAGAAGGACGACCTCGAAACGCGGTGGATGGAGCTGGCCGACCAGCTCGGGTAGACCCTGTCGTGGTCGTCCGATTCGGCTCGTCGTGCGGGGGAAGTTTTCATGTGAACTTCCCCCGACGAACCGGTCGAGCGTCGAGAGGTGCCCAGTCGAGGCCCGGATCGTAAGCTGCGTCACATGAGTCGGTTCGTGGAGACCCTGGTGGCGTCCGCCCGGCGGAACTCCGGCGAAGGAGCCCGCGGGCTGTTCACCGGAGAACCCGCCCAGCCCCGGTTCCGCAGCTGGGCGCAGGTGCACGCCGAAGCCCTGCGGATGGCCGGCGGGCTCACCGAGCAGCTCCGGCCGGGCGCGGCGGTGGCGATCCTGGCCGCCGATCCCAGGTTGATCGGACCGGCTGTGCAGGCGGTGTGGCTCGGCGGCGGCAGCGTGACGATGCTGCACCAGCCCACGGCGCGCACCGACCTCGCGCACTGGGCCGAGGACACGCTCGCAGTGCTGAAGATGATCGGCGCGCGCCTGGTGCTGCTCGGCCCGCCGTTCGAGCAGCTCGCCGGGGTGCTGGAGGACAACGGTATCGCCTACCGCGACCTCGCCGGGCTCGCCGCCACCGAAGCCGAGCCGCTGGCGGAGCCGGTCGAGGTCGGCGAGGACGAGACCGCGCTGCTGCAGCTGACCAGCGGTTCCACCGCTGATCCGAAGGCCGTCCGGATCACCCACCGCAACCTGCACGCCAACCTCCACGCGATGGTCACCGCCGGGGAGCTCGACCCGGAGCGCGACGTCGCGGTGTCCTGGCTGCCGCTGTTCCACGACATGGGGATGGTCGGGTGCCTGACCGTGCCGATGGCCATCGGCATGTCGACGGTCAAGGTCACCCCGTCCGACTTCCTCGCCGGGCCGCTGCTGTGGCCGCAGCTGATCAGCAAGTACCGCGCCACGGTCACCGCCGCCCCGAACTTCGCCTACGCCGTCGTCGGTCGCCGGATGGCGCGCGCCGAGGACGCCGAATTCGACCTGTCGAGCCTGCGCTTCACGCTCAACGGCGCCGAACCGATCGACCCGGCCGCGGTTCAGGCGTTCACCGACGCCGGGGCGCGCTTCGGGCTCCCACCGGACTCGATGGTGTGCGCCTTCGGGATGGCCGAGGCGACCCTGGCGGTCTCGTTCGCACCGCTGGGGCGCGGCCTGGAGACAGACGCGGTCGATCCCGAGGGCCTGGAGAAGCGGCGCGTCGCCGAGCCGGTCGACCCCGATGCTCCGCACGCGCGGCGGTTCGCGCTGCTGGGGCGCTCGCTGCCTGGCCTGGAGGTCGAGGTCGTCGACGACGAGGGCGACGAACTCGCCGACCGGCAGGTCGGGCGGCTGCGCATCCGCGGCGAAGCGGTCACGCCCGGCTACCTCACGGTGGACGGTCCGCAGGAGGTCCAGGACGAGAACGGCTGGCTGGACACCGGCGACGAGGGCTACCTGACCGACGGTCAGGTGGTGATCTGCGGACGCCGCAAGGACGTGATCATCATGGGCGGCCGCAACATCTACCCGGTCGACATCGAGCGAGCCGCGTGCGAGGTCGATGGCGTGCGCGCGGGCAACGCGGCGGCCGTCCGCCTGGAGGCGGGCAGCAGGCGCGAGCGGTTCGCGGTGGTCCTGGAGTCTCAGCGGGCGGGTTCGGAGGACGCGGAGAAGGCGCTGCGCAAGGAGGTCGTGGCCCGCATCGTCGACGCCGTCGGCGTCCGCCCGGCCGAGGTCGTGGTCCTGGCGCCGGGAACGCTCCCGAAGACCCCGTCGGGAAAGCTCCGCCGAGCAGCGACAGCGGACCTGGTCCCGCGGCACTAGCTCCCGGTTTTAGTCCAAACTGAGCCGACATTTCGGGCATTGATCATGCTCAGTTATGACTAAAACTGGGACCGGCCCGGGAGGAGTGAGAGGTGACCCGGCAGCGCAGGGTTAGTGGAACTCGTTCTGGGCTGCTTCCAGGCCCTTGGTGACCAGGGCTTCCACCGCGTCGGCGCAGAGATCGACGAAGTACGCGAGTTCCTTGCGCTCGGTCCCGGAGAAGTCCTTGAGCACGTAGTCGGCGGGATCCATCCGGCCGGGCGGACGCCCGACGCCGAACCTGACCCGCACGTAGTCGCGAGTGCCCAGCGACTTGGAGATGGACCGCAGCCCGTTGTGGCCGTTCTCGCCACCGCCCTGCTTGAGCCGGATCGTCCCGTAGGGCAGGTCCAGCTCGTCGTGGATGACGATCAGCGACTCGGGCGGGGTCTTGAAGAACTTCACCGCTCCCGCGACCGGGCCGCCGGAGAGGTTCATGAACGAACGCGGCTTGATCAGCACGGACCGGGACCCGGCCAGCCGTCCTTCGACGGCGTCCGCACCCGACTTGTGCGACTTGAACTTGCCGCCGATGCGCGCTGCCAGCTCGTCGGCGACGAGGAAACCGATGTTGTGCCGGTTGCCCTCGTAGCGGGGGCCGGGGTTTCCCAGCCCGACGATCACAGAAACCGCGTCCGCAGTGGTCACGGAAGTAAGTCTCCCTCTGGTCGAGGCGTGCCCCGCGCCGCCCCCCGGTGGGGAACGGCGCGGGAGCGCCCGACGTCTTCAGGCTCAGGCCTCTTCGGAGGCCGCTTCGCCCTCGGCGGTGGCCTCTTCCTCCTCGGAAGCGGTGTCCTCCTCCATGGAGGCCGAGGCCTCGGAGATGTTGACGACCAGGGTCTCCGGGTCGGACTGCAGGGTCACGCCGCGGGGCAGCTTGAGCTCGCTGGCGAAGAAGCGGGTGCCGATCTCGGCGCCCTCGATCGACAGCTCGACCTGCTCCGGGATGTGCAGGGCCTCGGCCTCGACCTCGACCTCGGTGAGCTCCTGGCTGACCAGGGAGCCGGAGACGGCGTCACCGTTGACCACGACCGGGACGTTGACGACGACCTTCTCGCCGCGCTTGACCAGCAGCAGGTCGACGTGCTCGATGTAGCCCTTGATCGGGTGGGCGGTGATGGTCTTGGTCAGCGCGAGCTCCTTGCCGGAACCCGCGACGTCCAGCGTCAGCACCGCGTTGTGGCCGTTCTCGCGGACGGCGCGGGCGAACTCGACGCTGGGCAGCGACAGGTGCTTCGGGTCGGAGCCGTGGCCGTAGAGGACCGCGGGGATCTTGCCGGCGCGGCGGGTGCGGCGGGCCGCTCCCTTGCCGAACTCGTTGCGCTGCTCGACTGCGATGGTTACCTCGGACACGGTGCTGCACTCCTTGATGACGTCGGGCGGAACGTGAGTTTGCCTGCGGCGGTGGGGCGCGCTGGGAGCGATCGACGGGCGCCGATGAGAACAGGCGCCGGGAGAGTGCGCGACATCAGTGCGCCGGAGGAGGAATCGACCGACCGTCACCGTGCCACCGCGCCGATCACGCCGGGCGTACGTCCCGACCTCGCCGAGGCAACCCGAACAGTCTAAACGGTGCTTGGATGGTCGTTTTCGCACGGGTGGACACCACGCCCGAACGTGCGGCGGCGGTGACTCCTCTTACACGTCCCCCGGCCGGGAATCCGCGCGGGTTCGACAGCGCTGGAGAGGGGTGGCAGGAACCCCATCGCCTGTCGGAAGAGACATTCCCGATCGCCCAGGAGTGAGCCCATGACCGTGTCCCAGACCGACCTCGTCCTCGACGCGGAGGCGCAGGACCTGCTGTTCCGCGACGCTCGCACGGCCAACACCTTCAGCGACGAGCCGGTCACCGACGAGCAGGTCCAGGCGATCTACGACCTGGTCAAGTGGGCGCCGACCTCGATGAACCAGCAGCCGCTGCGGATCGTGCTGCTGCGGTCCGAGGAGGCCAAGCAGCGCCTGCTGCCGCACCTGATGGAGGGCAACCGGGCCAAGACGGAGAAGGCTCCGCTCGTTGCGATCCTGGCGGCCGACACGGAGTTCCACGAGAACCTCCCGCGGGTCTTCCCGCACAGCCCCGGGGCCAAGGACATCTTCGCCGACCCCGGTTTCCGCGAGCAGAACGCGAAGCTGAACGCGACCCTGCAGACCGCGTACTTCATCCTCGGCGTGCGCGCCGCGGGTCTCGCGGTCGGCCCGATGACCGGGCTGGACGCGGGCGGCATCAACGCCGAGTTCTTCCCCGACGGCCGGCAGCAGACCCTCGTGGTCGCCAACATCGGCAAGCCCGGCGAGAACGCCTGGATGGAACGCCTTCCGCGCCTCGACTACGACGAGGTCGTCACCACCCTCTGACGTGTGATGGGAGGTTCACCTGAGGACCTCCCCACGTGGTGACCTCAGGTGTCCTCCGGGGACAGATCTCGTGGAACCCCCTGTGACGAGGGCGGGGAGGTTTTCATGAAAACTTCCCCGTGACGAGAGGGGGAGGTTTACATGAAAACTTCCCCACGGACGGCGGAAGGCCCCGGTCCGCTCGGACCGGGGCCTTCCGCGCTGGTGCGGGACGCCGTCAGGCGCGGCCGTCGAAGAGGCTGGTGACCGAGCCGTCCTCGAAGACCTGGTGGATCGCTTCCGCGACCAGCGGGGCGATCGAGAGGACCGTCAGGTTCTGGAACCGGCGCTCGTCGGGGATCGGCAGCGTGTTGGTCAGCACGACCTCCTTGGCTCCGCAGTTGGAGAGCCGCTCCACGGCCGGGCCGGACAGCACGGCGTGGGTGGAGGCGATGATGACGTCGCTGGCACCGGCCGCGAGCAGCTGCTCGGTGGCCTTGGTGATCGTGCCGCCGGTGTCGATCATGTCATCGACCAGCACGCACAGCCGGCCTTCGACGTCACCGACGACGCGGTTGGCGACCACCTGGTTGGGCTTGCTGGGGTCGCGGGTCTTGTGGATGAACGCCAGCGGCGTGCCACCCAGGTCGTCGGCCCACTTCTCAGCGACGCGCACACGACCGGAGTCCGGGGACACGACGGTGATGTTCTTGTCGGTGTAGGTCTCGCTGATGTAGTTCGCGAGCAGCTTCTGCGCCATCAGGTGGTCCACCGGACCGTCGAAGAAGCCCTGGATCTGGTCGGTGTGCAGGTCCACGACCATGATCCGGTCAGCGCCGGCGGTCTTGAACAGGTCTGCCATCAGCCGAGCCGAGATCGGCTCGCGGCCCTTGTGCTTCTTGTCCTGACGGGCGTAGCCGTAGAACGGGATGACCACGGTGATGCGCTTGGCGCTGGCGCGCTTGAGCGCGTCCACCATGATCAGCTGCTCCATGATCGCGTCATTGAGCGGCGTGCAGTGCGACTGGATCACGAAGGCATCGCAGCCACGAACGGACTCGTCGTACCGCACGAAGATCTCGCCGTTGGCGAACTGGTACGCGGCCTGGGGCGTGACCGTCACGTCGAGCTGCTTGGCCACCTCCTCGGCAAGTTCCGGGTGGCTGCGGCCGGAGAAGAGCTTGAGGCTCTTCTTCGGAGTCGCAGACATGGCACTCACGGTCATCGTCCCTCCCCGTTCGACGTCTCTGCGTCATCGGTCGGTTCATTGCCCAAAGCCCGCTGTGCGGCCTGGTCGGCGGCGGTGCCCGGGCGGCGCTTGGCCACCCAGCCATCGATGTTTCGTTGCCTCCCGCGGGCGACCGCCATCGCGCCCGGGGGGACATCCTGGGTGATCACCGAACCGGCGGCGGTGTAGGCGCCGTCGCCGATCTCCACCGGTGCGACGAACATGTTGTCGGCACCGGTCCGGGAGTGTGATCCGATTTTGGTGTGATGCTTGTTCACACCGTCGTAGTTGACGAAGACGGTGGCGGCGCCGATGTTGGACTTCTCGCCGATCGTCGCGTCGCCCACGTAGCTCAGGTGCGGCACCTTGGTGCCGTCGCCGATGTTCGCGTTCTTGGTCTCGACGAAGGTGCCGATCTTGCCGCCGGTGCCCAGCGAGGTGCCCGGTCGCAGGTAGGAGAACGGTCCGACGCTGGCGCCGGGGCCGATCTCCGCGCTGTCGCCGTGGGTGCGCACCACCTTGGCGCCGGGGTGGATCGTGCACGCGGTGAGCGTCGTGTCGGGGCCGACCGCGGCGCCTTCGCCGACGGTGGTGCCCGCCCGCAGCTGAACGTTGGGTTCGAGCGTCACGTCGCGGGCCAGCGTCACGTCGCAGTCCAGCCACACCGTGGCCGGGTCGACGACGGTGACGCCTTCGCGCATCCAGCGGGTCACCAGCCGTCGGTTGAGCTCCACGCCGAGCCGGGACAGCTGGACCCGGTCGTTGACGCCTTCGACCAGCCACGTGTCCGAGCAGATCAGGGTGCCGACGGAACGACCGTCCCCGCGGGCGATCGAGAGCACGTCGGTGAGGTAGAGCTCGCCCTGGGCGTTGTCGGTGGACAGCCGCTTGAGCGCGCCGGTGAGCACCTCGGCGTCGAAGGCGTAGACCCCGGAGTTGATCTCCGTGATCGCAGCCTGCTCGGCGGTGGCGTCCTTCTGCTCCACGATGCCGGTGACCTGTCCGTCGGCGTCCCGGGTGATCCGGCCGTAGCCGGTCGGGTCGTCGACGACCGAGGTCAGCACCGTGACGGCGTTGCCCGATCCGGCGTGCTCGTCGAGCATCGCGCGCAGCGTGTCGGCGTCGAGCAGCGGCACGTCGCCGTAGCTGACCAGAACCGTCCCGGCGAGGCCGTCGGGCAGCTCGGACAGGCCGCAGGACACGGCGTGACCGGTGCCCAGCTGCTCCTCTTGGACGGCGGTGGTGATCGGGCGGTCGATGGCGTCCGAAACCGAGTTCAGGTGCTCGGCGACGGCGTCGCGGCCGTGTCCCAGCACGACGACCAGCTGATCGGGATCGACTCCGGCGGCGGCGCGGACGGCGTGTTCGACGAGGGGTCGACCGCCGATCCGGTGCAGCACCTTCGGTGTCGCCGATCGCATCCTGGTGCCCTCCCCGGCAGCCAGCACGACCGTGCTGACCGGTTCCGGGTGCGCAGCAGCGCGCTGAGAGGAGGGCTGGGCGTTGTCGCCCTGGAGCATCAGCGCTCTCCCTTGATCTCTAGAAGCGGTCTGCCGAGACTCGGATCCCGCAGTGTGCGGACCCGGCGCCGACCGACGTGCCTGTTGCGTCCAAGCGGGTGAAGGGTAACCGCACGGGTCGTCCTCCACCTCCGGTGCCCCTGCCCTTCCGGCAGCAGCAGCGATGGTACCGCCGTTCGGTCGGACGGTCCCGGGAAACAGGCCTCTCTAGCTGGGCCAATGTGATCTTTCGCCCTCCGGTTGACAGCGCGCTTCAGCGTGCGTCCGGAGGGATCCAGACCGCTTGATCGATCTCGGAAGGTTGCTCGACCGGGGGAGGCTGGGCGGTGTTGCTGACTCCGGAGAGTGCTGTCACGCGGTTCCCGCCGTTGCGCTTCGCCTGGTACATCGCGGCGTCCGCGCGGGCGAGGACCTGCGCCGCGGACTCCTGCGGCCGCATCGCGACCACGCCGATCGACAGCGTCACCCCTCGGGACAGCTCCGGCGCCAGCCGGTCGACGGCCTCGACGGTGCGGTTCAGCGCGGCCTCGGCCGCGGCCAGCGTCGCTCCCGGCAGCAGGACCACGAACTCGTCACCGCCGTACCGGGCGACGAAGTCGTCGGTGCGCAGCGTGTCGCGCAGGTTGCCCGCGACGGTGCGCAGCACGTCGTCGCCTTCCGCGTGCGAGCAGCGGTCGTTGACGCCCTTGAAACCGTCCAGGTCGACCAGCGCGACCGCCAGCGGCTGCACGTCCGGGGCGCTGAGCAGCGTTTCCAGCCGGTCGTCGAGCGCCCGCCGGTTGGACAGCCCGGTGAGCGGGTCCTCGCGGGCCTGCCGGGTGATCGCGTCGTGCTTGTGGCTCAGCCGCGAGTTCTCCAGCCGGGTGGCCAGCGTGGACACCCGCGTCTCGCGCATCGCCCACAGCTCGGTCTCCAGCTCCAGCGCGTAGTCGCGCAGCGCGTCCCTGGGACGGTCCGGCGCGAGCTCGGTGAGCAGCGCGAACTCCCGGGCGAGCGAGATCCGCAGGGTCGGTTCGGAGGTGTCGTGGCTGAGGCTGGTCAGCGTCTCCGACAGCACCCGCACCGCGTCGTCGCGGTGATCGCCGCGCACCAGGCAGCGGGAGAGCGCGATCGCCATGATGATCTGCTCGCGCGGGTGCATCGAGCGGTCGAGGTGGCGCATCTCCTCCAACCGCGTGATGTGGTCGGCGGACGGGGCGGCGAGCGCGTGCGCGGCGCCCAGCACGGGCATCTGCTCGGCGGCGGTCCGGTTCGACACGCGCGGGAACAGCGATTCCCGCCACGGGCCCTCCACCGCGACGGCGAGGGCGGAGGCGGTGGAGAACTGGCTCGCGGCCTCGTCCTGCAGCCCGACGCGCTCCAGTCGCAAACCCCAGCCCAGCTGCATGCGGCAGCGGTTGATCATGTGCACGGCGATCTCGTGCGGCCCGCCGCTCTCGCGGATGCGCTGGTGGGCGCGGGCCATCACCTCGTCGGCCATCTCGTAGACGCCCAGCTGGGTCAGCACGAGACCGATGTCGATCAGCGAGGTCGCCAGCAGCCTCTCCCAGGAGCGCCTGCCGAGCGTGCGGTCCGGGGCCAGCTCCTCGTCGAGCATCGCCAGCCCGTGCGCGACCTCGGACAGCGCGGTGTCCTCGGCGCCCAGGAGCAGGGCGCGGCGACCGCGCAGCGCGTGCGCGTCGGCCTGCAGCACCTCGAGGCCGTGGCGCTTGGTGTGGGTGAGCAGCTCGTCCAGCAGCAGGTCGGCGCTGCCCACCAGTTCAGAGGTGGTCAGGCGCATGGCGGCGCAGTGCCGGAGGAGTTGGGCGACGATGCGCGGTTCTCCCCGGCGCTGGGCCTCGGCCAGCAGGTTGTCGGCTTCGCGAATCGTGCTCGACTGGCCGGCCGGGTCGCTGTGCTGGCCGACTGCGTTGAGTTCGCGGGCACGACCCACCAACCACGCGTCGGAAACCTCACCCAGCGTGGTCACCGGTTCTTCGCGCACGGCGGCAGTGTCGTCGCGCAGCGGCGCACACCCCCTGTTCACCTTGTCTCCCGGGCGTCCCGGGCGGTGCGCGTCGCCGCGCACCGCGTCGGGCCCGGGAGGGCTGCTCGCTCCGCCGCCAGGATTCGAACCTGAACCATCGGAACCAAAATCCGAGGTGCTGCCTTTACACCACGGCGGATTGGGCGCGTTGGGCCCCCGGAACCGGGCGTTGTGCACCGGCGCCGCAGCGTGAGCTTACCGGTCGATGACAACGCCCGGTGGCACCCTGCCGAGATCGTCACGTGGCCGGCCGAATCCGAATGCCGGCCCGGGTTCTGGGGTGGACGTGGTCGCGGCGCCGGGCGGCAGGGCGGCGCGAGGGGCTGCCGTCGTTGCGGTCGGGGAGTCGCGGGGAGTCGGGGGCTGAGGCTCGGAAGCCCGCACGGCTGGTTCTGGGCAGGCACACCGTGGAGACGGAACGCGGCGGAGCCCGGTTGCACGGGGATCGACAGACGATCGGGTGAACGAACACGGCCCTGACACGCCCGAAAAGCATCGACACGCCGCATTTTTCCTCCGGGGGGTGACGATTTCGCATCGAACAACTTACGCTAGCGTAGGTTACGGTCCCGTAGGGTGGAGGTGTTGCGAGGCCGTGATCTCGGTCGTGGAACCGAAGTTTTCCCACCTCCTCAAGCCATTCGAGGTATTGAGCATGACCGCAGCAACTGAGGACGTTGCTCCCCCGAACGCCGAGTCCGGGCCGAAGCCGCTGACCAGTGGGCCTCAGTCCGTCGGACGGTCGTCCCTGGTGTACGCGTTCCTCCTGATTCCCATGGCCGCGCTGGTCGCCTCCATCCCGTTCGTGTGGGGCTGGGGAATCGGGCCCGTCGACATCGCCCTGGCCGTCGCGTTCTGGGGCATCAGCGGCCTGGGCGTGACCGTCGGGTTCCACCGGTACTTCACGCACGGCGCCTTCAAGGCCAACCGCGGCGTCAAGATCGCCCTGGCGATCGCCGGGATGATGTCGGTCCAGGGGCCGGTGATCACCTGGGTCGCCGACCACCGGCGGCACCACGCCTTCTCCGACCGCGAGGGCGACCCTCACTCGCCGTGGCTGTTCGGCACCTCGGCCCTGGCACTGACCAAGGGCTTCTGGCACTCCCACATGGGCTGGATGTTCCACCGCGAGCTGACCAACGAGGACCGCTTCGCGCCGGACCTGCTCAAGGACCGCGACATCGTCTGGGCAAACAAGCTCTTCCCGGTGTGGACGGCCGCCAGCCTCCTGCTGCCCGCGCTGCTCGGCGGGCTGTTCACCTGGTCGCTGTGGGGCGCGTTCACCGCGTTCTTCTGGGCCGGTCTCGTGCGCGTGTCGTTCCTGCACCACATCACGTGGTCGGTGAACTCGATCTGCCACATGATCGGTGAGCGCCCGTTCAAGAGCCGCGACAAGGCCGCCAACTTCTGGCCGCTGGCGATCCTGTCCTTCGGCGAGTCCTGGCACAACTCGCACCACGCCGACCCGACCTGCGCGCGGCACGGGGTGCTGCGCGGTCAGCTGGACATCTCGGCGCGCACGATCTGGTTCTTCGAGAAGCTCGGCTGGGCCTGGAAGGTCCGCTGGCCCAACGAGAAGCGCCTCGCGCGCATCGCGGTCACCGACCACAAGGGCTGACCGCTCACGATCGAGAGGTGCCCGTGCGGTGCGACCGCGCGGGCACCTCCATGTCCCGGGCCTGCGCCTCGCGTGCCGGTCCCTCGCCTAGGGTGGGTCGAGTGGCAGGACGGAGACGCGGGCGGAACGCGCCCGAACCGGCAGCGCAGACGCGGGCTCCGGCCCGTGCGCGCGCCCGGATGACGGGCAAGGAACGACGGCAGCAGCTGCTGGACGTGGCTCGCGCGCTGTTCGCGGAGAAGGGCTTCGACGGCACCTCCATCGAGGAGATCGCCCACCGCGCCTCGGTGTCCAAGCCGGTGGTCTACGAGCACTTCGGCGGCAAGGAAGGCGTCTACGCGGTCGTCGTCGACCGCGAGATGCGCGACCTGCTCGACCTGATCGTCTCGGCGCTCGACGCCGGTCACCCGCGCGTGCTGCTGGAGCAGGCCGCCCACGCCCTGGTCGACTACATCGACGAGAACACCGACGGCTTCCGCGTCCTGGTGCGCGACTCGCCCGTCGCCAGCAGCAGCGGGACCTTCTCCAGCCTGCTCAACGACATCGCCAGCCAGGTCGAGCACATCCTCGGCCTGCAGTTCAGCGCCCGCGGCTACGACGCCAAGCTCGCGCCGCTCTACAGCCAGGCGCTCGTGGGCATGGTCGCCCTGACCGGCCAGTGGTGGCTGGAGGCGCGCAAGCCCAAGAAGGAAGAGGTCGCCGCACACCTGGTGAACCTGGCGTGGAACGGCCTCTCCCACCTGGAGCACAAGCCCAAACCAACGATCCGCTGACCCCGTGCGCCAGGTGGTCCCCAATTTCTTAAGTATTTGACGTTCACCCGGGTGACGTGCAAATACCTGGGAAATTGGGAAGGGCCACTACGGCAGGGTGACTCTTAGGAGTTCGTCGTCGGTGCCGTTCGAGGTCGTTACGTAGAGGCTGCCGTCCGGTGCCTGCCGGGCCGCGCGGAGCCTGCCGTGGGTGTTGTCGAGTTCGGCGGGGATCTCCGGCGGGGACAGCGCGCCGTCCGGGCCCGGGCGGAAGATCAGGAGCTTGCTGCCCTTCAGCGCCGGGACCGCCAGGGCTCCGTCCAGCTCGCCCCACTGGGGGCCGGTGAGGAACTCGGCGGCGCAGACCGCTTCGGTCGGAGAGCCGGAGGACCACACCGCGGGCACGGCGTCCGGGAAGCGCTGCAGGTCGGTCATCGGAACCGACTCGTCGTACTCGTCGGTGGTGCCTCCCCGCGACGGGTCCCAGCCGTAGTTGCCGCCGGGCCGCAGGACGTTGACCTCGTCGTCGACGTCGGGCCCGTGCTCGGCGAGGAACACCCGGCCGTCGGGGTGCAGCGCCACGCCCTGCGGGTTGCGGTGGCCGTAGCTGTAGACGAGCCGCTCGTGCGGGTCGGCGGAACCGGCGAACGGGTTGTCCGGCATCGGCTCCCCGGTGTCGAGGTTCATCCGCAGGACCTTCCCGCCGAGCGAGGTGCGGTCCTGCGAGAGCGGAGCTTGAGCGGTGTCTCCGGTGCTGACCAGCAGCGATCCGTCGGCGCCGAGCTCGGGACGGCAGCCCGAGTGCCTGCCGGAGGCGCTGAGCGGCAGGCCCGTGAGCAGGTCCGAGACGCGGTCCGCGCGGGAACCGTCCTCGGCGAGGCGCCAGTTGACCAGGCGGATGTCGACCGGGTTGCCGCCCTCCTGGTGGGTCTGGCAGGTGATGAAGGTGCGGTTGTTGGCGAAGTCGGGGTGCACGAGCAGGCCCATCAGCCCGCCCTCGCCTTCGTCCTGCACGGAGGCGAGATCGGCCTGCACCTCGCGGGTGTCGCCGCCGCTGACGAGCGCGAACTTCCCGGGGCGCTGGCTGATCAGGGAGCTGCCGTCGGGCAGGAAGCCGACGTCCCACGCGTGTTCGAGGCCGGAGGCGACCGTCTCGACCTTCAGCTGCGGCGCCGAGGCGTCAGCGGGGTTCGGGGGAGCCGTCGCACAACCGGCGGCCACCAGGGACAGGACCAGTGCTGCGGTTCTGATTCCTGACATGTAGATCAGTGTTGCAGCGCTCACGTCTCCGCCAACGGGTCGTCGTGTTTCCGTCATACCTGCGTCGTAGGCTGGTGTTCCCACTCCAGGGTGGCAGCCGCCTCGGCCCATCTTTCCCGGGCAGAGGTGTGTCCGCATTCGCTTTTCTCCGCTGCGAGGTTGCTCCATGAGCCAGGCCGGTCCCCTGCGCGGACTGCTCGACAACGTGCTGCGCGATCCCGCTCTGCGGCGTCTGGTGGATGCCGCAGACAGCCCGCGCCTGGTCGTGGAAGGGCCCGCCGCCGCGCGCCCGCTGACCGCCGCCGCGCTCGCCGCCGGGGCCGACCGGCCGGTGCTGCTGGTCACCGCCACCGGCAGGGAGGCGGAGGAGGCCGCAGCCGCGACCGCCGACCTGCTCGGCGCGGACGGCGTGGAGGTCTTCCCGTCCTGGGAGACGCTGCCGCACGAACGCCTGTCGCCGCGCGCCGACACCGTCGGCCGCAGGCTCTCGGTGCTGCGCAGGCTGGCCCACCCCGAGGAGCACCCCTGCGGGCAGATCCGGGTGCTGGTCACCACGGTTCGCAGCCTCATCCAGCCGATCGCGCCCGGTCTCGGCGAGCTGCGCCCGGTCCGGCTGTCGGTCGGCGTCGAGGTCGACTTCCAGGAGACCGTCGAGCACCTGTCAGCGCTGGCCTACGACCGCGTCGACATGGTCGAGAAGCGCGGCGAGTTCGCGGTCCGCGGCGGGATCGTCGACGTCTTCCCGCCCACCGAGGAACACCCGCTGCGAGTCGAGTTCTGGGGTGACGAGGTCACCGAGATCCGCCCGTTCTCGGTCGCCGACCAGCGCTCCCTGCCCGAGTCCACCGACACCGACCTCACCGCGCCCGCCTGCCGCGAGCTGCTGATCACCGAGCAGGTCTCCGAGCGCGCGGCCAAGCTCGCCGAGCAGCACCAGGCCGACCCGCACCTCTCGGAGATGCTCGGCAAGATCGCCGGCGGTGCCCCCGTGGAGGGCATGGAAGCCCTCATCCCGGCGCTGTGCGAGGGCGAGATGCAGCTGCTCAGCGACCTCGTCCCGGCCGGTACCCACGTCATCCCCGCCGACCCGGAGAAGATCCACGCGCGCGCCGCCGACCTGGTGCGCACCGGGCAGGAGTTCCTCGAAGCGTCCTGGATGGTCGCCGCCGACGGCGGCAAAGCCCCCATCGACCTGGGCGCATCGGCCTACCGGGGCCTCGCCGAGGTCGCCGAGCACACCCGCGAGCTCGGCCTGCCCTGGTGGCCGCTGACCCAGCTGACCAGCGAGGAAGGCGAGGACGACGAGGTCATCCGGCTGACCCTCAAGCAGCCCGACGCCTACCGCGGCGAGATCGAGCGCGCCTTCACCGACCTGCGCGCGCACATCGCCTCGGGCGGCGCGGCGGTCGTGGTCGTGGCCGGTGCCGGCACCGCCCAGCGCGCCGCGCAGCAGCTGCGCGAAGCGGAGCTGCCCGCCTCGCTCGCCGAGGACGGGCTCGCCGAAGAACCCGCCTCCGGCGTGGTCACAGTGGTGCGCGGCGGGCTCGAAGACGGTTTCGCCGCACCCGAGATCGCGCTGGTGGTGCTCACCGAAGCCGACCTGACCGGCGGCAGGCACGGCACCTCCACCAAGGACATGCGCCGGATGCCCTCGCGGCGCCGCAACGCCGTCGACCCGCTGGCGCTCAAGACCGGTGACTACGTGGTGCACGACCAGCACGGCATCGGCAAGTACGTCGAGATGGTGCAGCGCACCGTCGGTGGCGCGACCCGCGAGTACCTGGTGCTGGAGTACGCCTCCAGCAAGCGGGGCCAGCCCGGTGACCGGCTCTTCGTGCCCACCGATCAGCTCGACGAGGTCACCCGCTACGTGGGCGGCGAAACCCCGACGCTGAACCGGCTCGGCGGCTCGGACTGGAAGAACACCAAGGCCAAGGCGCGCAAGGCCGTCAAGGAGATCGCCGCCGAGCTCGTGCAGCTCTACGCCGCGCGGCAGTCCTCGCCGGGCCACCCCTTCGGCGCCGACACCCCGTGGCAGCGCGAGCTGGAGGACGCCTTCCCGTACACCGAGACCGGCGACCAGCTCGCCGCGATCGACGAGGTGAAGGGCGACATGCAGCGCTCCGTCCCGATGGACCGGGTGATCTGCGGCGACGTCGGCTACGGCAAGACCGAGATCGCGGTGCGCGCGGCGTTCAAGGCCGTCCAGGACGGCAAGCAGGTCGCGGTGCTGGTGCCGACGACGCTGCTCGCGCAGCAGCACCTCAACACCTTCGCCGACCGGATGCGCTCGTTCCCGGTGACCGTCAAGGGACTGTCCCGCTTCACCGACCCGGCCGAGTCCGAGCAGACGGTGAAGGGGCTCGCCGACGGCGAGGTCGACATCGTCATCGGCACGCACCGCCTGCTGCAGACCGGCGTGCGCTACAAGGACCTCGGCCTGGTGATCGTCGACGAGGAGCAGCGCTTCGGCGTCGAGCACAAGGAGCACATCAAGGCGCTGCGGACCCACGTCGACGTGCTGACGATGTCGGCGACGCCGATCCCGCGCACGCTGGAGATGAGCATGGCCGGCATCCGCGAGATGTCGACCATCCTGACCCCACCCGAGGAGCGGCACCCGGTGCTGACCTACGTCGGCGCCTACGACCCGAAGCAGGTGGGCGCGGCGATCCGCCGCGAGCTGCTGCGCGACGGCCAGGTGTTCTTCGTGCACAACAGGGTCAGCGACATCGAGAAGGCGGCCCGCCAGCTGCGCGAGCTCGTCCCGGAGGCGCGGATCGTCACCGCGCACGGCCAGATGAACGAGGAGCGGCTGGAGAAGATCATCCAGGGCTTCTGGGAGCGCGAGCACGACGTGCTGGTGTGCACCACGATCATCGAGACCGGCCTGGACATCTCCAACGCCAACACGCTCATCGTGGACCGCTCGGACATGCTCGGCCTCGCCCAGCTGCACCAGCTGCGCGGGCGCGTCGGCCGGGCGCGCGAACGCGGGTACGCGTACTTCCTGTACCCGCCGGAGAAACCGCTCACCGACACCGCGCACGACCGGCTGGCCACGATCGCGCAGAACTCCGAGCTCGGCGCAGGCATGGCCGTGGCGATGAAGGACCTGGAGATCCGCGGCGCGGGCAACATCCTCGGCGCCGAGCAGTCCGGGCACATCGCCGGCGTCGGCTTCGACCTCTACGTGCGGCTGGTGGGGGAGGCCGTGGACGCCTTCCGCAAGCACGCGGGCGCCGAACCCGCCGAAGGCGAGGAAGAGCTCACCGACGTGCGGGTCGATCTGCCGATCGACGCGCACATCCCGCACGACTACGTGCCCGGCGAGCGACTGCGCCTGGAGGCCTACCGGAAGCTGGCCGCAGCCGCGAACCCCGACGACCTGGAGGTCGTGCGCGCCGAGCTCACCGACCGCTACGGTCCTCTGCCCGAGCCGGTGGAACGGCTGCTCAAGGTGGCCCGCTTCCGCCAGGTGTGCCGCGAGCACGGAGTCCGCGAGGTGACGTTGCAGGGCACGTCGTTGCGGTTCGCCCCGCTGGAGCTGCCCGACTCCAAGCAGGTCCGGCTCAAGCGCCTCTACCCGAAGGCGGTCTACAAGCCGGCGCTGCGCACGATCTCGTTGCCGCGTCCTACCGAAGGTGCGGCCGGGGGCCGGATGGGAGCGCCGCAGCTGCGAGATGAAGCGCTGCTCGAGTGGTGCGCTCAGTTCCTGGAAACGCTTACGGCTGACCCTGTTCCGGCTTAAAGCTCTGTGGTCTTGCTGCTTGACTGAGAAGCCGGCTTCGCCGGTTGCCTGACGTGGGTCGTGGGGAAGTTTTCATGAAAACTTCGGTCTCGCCCCCAGCAGGAGCCTGAGAAAGCACCTTCGGTGCTTGCCTGACGGAGCTCGGCTGTTGGTCGCGCCTCTCGTTGGTTGGCGAGATGTTGACTTCGGACAGTGTTTCGTCTTCATCTGAGGGTTACTTCGTGAGAAGGTGCCCGCGTGACGATCTCGCTGCGCCGTGGCCGCCTGTTCGCCTCCCTCGCCGTCGCCGGTGTGCTGCTGTCGGGTTGTGGGTCCGGGCCCGGTCAGGCCGGGGCCGCCGCGATCGTGGGTGATCAGCGGATTCCGGTGTCCGACGTGCAGTCCTGGTTCTCCGAGGTGCTGGCCAAGGAGCCGGAGCTGAAACCGCAGCTGCGGCAGCAGGGTCAGTTCGACGAGCTCGGCCGGAGCCTCGCCGCGCAGCTCGTGCGCCAGGAGCTCGTCGCGCAGGCGGCGCGGGAGGACGGCCTCACCGTGTCCGAGCAGCAGGTCGACGACATGATCAACCAGTGGGGCGGTCCGCAGGCGACCGAGGGCAAGATCTTCACGCCGCAGAACCTGCGCGAGATGGCGCGCACCGAAGCGCTGGTGACGGAGCTCGGCAGGCGTCACTTCGACGGTCTCGCGGTCACCTTCGACTTCACCCAGGCCACCACCCGCTCCGAGGCCGACCGCAAGGCCCACCAGATGGCGCGCGGCGACGCCGCGGTCCGCGACCTCATCGCCGCCGACGCCAAGGCGGGCGTACCGGCCGCAGCCGGCCAGCACCTGCGCGCGGTGGACAGCCCGAAGCTCGCGGCCTCCACCCCGCTCTTCGGCGCCGAACCGGGAACGGTTCTGGCGTTCGAGCCCGAACCCAACTCGGGTCAGTGGCTGGTCGCGCTCATCCGCCACCGCGAAGCCGCGCCCACGCCGAACCCCGCGGGCGGTGTGGACGACCAGACCTTGCAGGGCGTCGGCACGTTCCTGCTGGGCGACACCGCCGATCGCGTCGGCGTCACCCTCAGCCCCCGCTACGGCGTGTGGGACCCGATCGGCCTCCAGGCGGCGCCGAACGAGGACGAGACCACCGGTTTCCGCATCGAGCCCGACTACCAGGCGCAGGACAGCTGACCGCTCGTCGCCGCGATCCCGCCATCGGCGGGATGTGAGGCACGTCGCTGACCCTCGGGTGTTGCCGGTTGGGACAATCGAGGCATGAGCGAGCTCCGGGTGGCCGAAGGCACGGCGATCGTCCTGGTCGACGACCGGCTCGGCGAGGCGTTGCCGACGGCCGCGTTGCCGCTGGTCCGCGAGGCCGGCGCCGTCTACGCCGACAGCGGCCTGTCGGCCTCGACCCGGTCCGCCCTGGGCGTTCCGGTCGTCCCGGAGGACGTCGTCGAGCGGGCGGCGTCCACGTCGGTCGTGCTGATCACCGGCGAGATCGACGCCACCGCCGAGGCGCTGCGCGCGGCCGGTGCGCAGGTCGTCGGAGCACCCGCGCCCGCCGGGGTGGAGCTGCTGGACGCCGTCAACGTGATGGACCGGTTGCGCTCGCCCGGCGGCTGCCCCTGGGACGCCGAGCAGGACCACGACTCGCTGCGCCAGTACCTCGTCGAGGAGACCTACGAGCTGCTCGACGCGATCGCCGAGAAGGACCGCGAAGCCCTGCGCGAAGAACTCGGCGACGTGCTGCTGCAGGTGCTCTTCCACGCCAGGGTCGCCGCCGAGGACTCCCGCGACCCGTTCGACATCGACGCCGTGGCCGCGGGTTTGGTCAGCAAGCTCGTCAGCAGGCACCCGCACGTCTTCGCCGACGACGCGACGGTGCTCGACACCGAGTCGCAGCACGCGCGCTGGGAAGAGCTCAAGCAGCAGGAGAAGCAGCGGGAGTCCATCGTGGACGGAGTCGCGCTCGGGCAGCCCGCGGTCGCCCTGGCCGCCAAGCTCACCCAGCGGGCGAACCGCGCGGGAATCCCGCTGGCCGCGATGCCTTCCGGGCAGGACACCGGTTCCGCGCTGTTCGCGCTCGCCGCAGCGGCCAAGCTGGACGGCATCGACCCGGAGGACGCGCTGCGCGGAGTGGCCCTGTCCTTCGCCGCGCGCGTCCGCGAAGCCGAGCGCAGCGCCCGGGAATCGGGAAGCACCGCGCTCACCGCCGACGACTGGTGCGCGCTGCTCGGCTCCTCTGCGGGATCCGATGCGTGAGCGCTGGGTGCTGGCGTTACCGCTGGTGCTCGCCCTCGCCGCCTGCTCTCCGCCGCCTCCGACCACCTTCGAGCTGCCCTCGGCGTCCGCTCCGCCCGACCCGGGCGTCAACCCGCCACCCGTCCGGCTGCTCGCGGCGGGCGAGTCGTCGCCCGAACGTCCGCAGGCGCAGCTGACCGACTGGTCCGAGCGGATGTCCGACGAGCTCAACGTCCCGCGCGCCGCGCTCCAGGCCTACGGCTACGCGCAGCAGATGATGAACGCCTCCGCGCCCGGCTGCGGGCTGACCTGGACGGTGCTGGCGGGCATCGGCGCCGTGGAGTCGAGCCACGGCAGGCACGGCGGTTCCCGGCTCGACGGGACGGGCAGGCCCGAACCCCGGATCATCGGTCTGCCGCTCGACGGCAGCGCCGGGGTCAAGCAGATCCACGACACCGACGACGGGGTTCTCGACGGGGATCCGGTGTGGGACAGGGCGGTTGGGCCGCTGCAGTTCATCCCGTCCACCTGGCGCGAGTACCAGGCCGACGCCGACGGTGACGGCGTCGCCGACCCGCAGGACGTCGACGACGCGGCGCTGACGGCCGGGCGCTACCTGTGCGCGGTCGGCCACGACCTGCGCGACGAGGACCGCTTCTGGTCCGCGCTGCTGGACTACAACCAGTCCCGCAGCTACGGCCAGGAAGTCCTCGACCACGCCGATCACTACGGGAGGACCAGCCGGTCACTGCCGGCAGAAGGATGATTCCGGAGGGTGGTCGGTGTCCTGAAGTGCTGGAACCCTGAGCTACCTGCAAGTAGCCTGTCCGGGTGATCAGGATCTCGCCAACGGTGCTCGCGGCCCTCGGACGCCTCGCGCTCGCCGTATCGCTGCTGGCTGCGCTGGTCGTCGGCGTCGCCCTGATCAACGTTCTCGGGGCTCCGCCGAAGGCGCAGGTGGCGGCACCACCGCGACCGGAGGACCCCGAGCCCGCGCAGGTCGCGCCCGGCTCCATCGCGCCACCGGTCGAGGCGCCGCAGGTGACCGAGGTCCAGCCGCAGCCCGAACCCGGGGTCGATCCGGTGCGGGAGTGGGCGAACCAGGTCTCGGCGTCCGTCGACATCCCGGCCCGCGCCGTCGTGTCCTACGTCAACGCGGACCTCGCGATGCGGCAGCACCAGCCCAGCTGCCAGATCTCCTGGACCACGCTGGCGGGCATCGGCCGCATCGAGTCCAACCACGGCCGCTTCGGCAACCGGCAGCTGCGCGAGGACGCCCGCCCGTCCGTGCCGATCATCGGCATCAAGCTCGACGGCGGCCCCAACGTGCGGCTCATCCCGGACAGCGACGGGGGAGCCCTCGACGGCGACGTCGAGCACGACCGCGCGGTGGGGCCGATGCAGTTCATCCCCTCGACCTGGCGCAAGTGGGCGACCGACGGCAGCGGCGACGGCCGAGGCGACCCGCAGAACCTCGACGACGCGGCCATCGCCGCGGGCCGCTACCTGTGTGCCAGCGGGCGCGACATGTCCACCGGCTCGGGCTGGTGGCAGGGCGTGATGTCGTACAACAACTCCGTCGAGTACGCCCAGAAGGTCTTCGGCCTCGCCGAGAACTACGCGGCCGCGGGCAACATCCGCCGCTGACCGCCCGGGATCGGCGTCAGGACGAGCGGACGGCGATGTGAGCGTTGATCTCGCCGAGGGCTTCCTGGTACGCGGGATCCGGGTACATGGTGGCGGCGAGGCGGAGCTGGGCCCTGGCCTCGTCCAACCGGCCCTGACGTTGCAGGGTGCGGCCGAGCACCAGGCGCGCGTAGTGGTCCGACGGGTCGAATTCCAGCAAGCGCAAGAAGGCTCGCTCGGCCTTGCGCAGCTGCGCGGAGAAGAAGTACGCCCGCCCCAGCAGCAGCTGCACGCTGGGCTCGTCGCGGGCGACGTCGACAACGGGTTCGAGGACGCGGAGGGCTTCCAGCGGGCGGCGCTGCGTGACCAGTCGCTCCGCTCGCCGGAACGCTTCGACGGTGCCTTCTGTCGTCATGGCGCGGACAACGTTAATTCGCGATCCACTGTTCCGAGACGTCCGACCGGATGGTCTTGTGGTGACGCAGAGGTGTCGGGCGCGCGTCGCCGGGCCGACGCCGAGGTGCCGTGACCTCCGCGAAGGCGAACGGACGGCGAACACCGGGTGCGGAGATCGAGCGGCGCAGATCACGGCATCGCGAGTCTGCGGCGAGCGCCGCGCGGGCCCGGTTAGGCTCGTAGTCGGTTGTCGGGGCGGACAGCCGGTTCGCGGCGTGCGGGAACGTCGTGTCGGTTGCTCACGTCCTATGAATCCAAGCTGGTTAGGAGCACACGTGGCGATCATCGAACAGGTCGGCGCCCGCGAGATCCTCGATTCGCGCGGTAACCCCACCGTCGAGGTCGAAGTGGCATTGGAGGACGGCACGCTCAGTCGCGCCGCGGTCCCCTCGGGCGCCTCGACCGGCGAACACGAGGCCGTCGAGCTGCGCGACGGTGACGCCGGCCGCTACGGCGGCAAGGGCGTGGAGAACGCCGTCTCGGCCGTGCTGGACGAGATCGGCCCCGAACTGACCGGCCTGGACGCCACTGAGCAGCGCGTGGTCGACCAGAAGCTGGTGGACCTCGACGGCACGCCGGACAAGTCCCGGCTGGGCGCCAACGCGATCCTCGGCGCCTCGCTGGCGGTGGCCAAGGCCGCCGCGGAGGCCTCGGAGCTGGAGCTGTTCCGCTACGTCGGTGGCCCGAACGCGCACGTCCTGCCGGTGCCGATGATGAACATCCTCAACGGTGGCGCGCACGCCGACACCGGTGTGGACATCCAGGAGTTCATGATCGCGCCGATCGGTGCGGACACCTTCGCCGACGCGCTGCGCTGGGGTGCGGAGACCTACCACGCGCTGAAGTCGGTCCTGAAGTCCAAGGGCCTGGCGACCGGTCTGGGCGACGAGGGCGGATTCGCCCCCGACCTGCCCAACAACCGCGAGGCGCTGGACCTGATCGCCTCGGCGATCGAGAAGGCCGGCTACAAGCTGGGTCGCGACATCGTGCTCGCGCTCGACGTGGCCGCCACGGAGTTTTTCACCGAGGGCACCTACAACTTCGAGGGCTCCAAGCGCACCGCCGACCAGATGGCGGAGTACTACCAGGAACTCGTGTCGGCCTACCCGCTGGTGTCCATCGAGGACCCGCTGGGCGAGGACGACTGGGACGGCTGGACCAAGCTGACCAAGCAGGTCGGCGACAAGGTGCAGCTGGTCGGCGACGACCTGTTCGTCACCAACCCGGAGCGCCTGGAAGACGGCATCAACAAGGGCGCCGCGAACGCGCTGCTGGTCAAGGTCAACCAGATCGGCACGCTCTCGGAAACCCTGGACGCGGTCAACCTGGCCACCTCGTGCGGCTACAAGAGCATGATGAGCCACCGCTCCGGCGAGACCGAGGACACCACGATCGCCGACCTGGCGGTGGCCACCGGCTGCGGCCAGATCAAGACCGGTGCTCCGGCGCGGAGCGAGCGGGTTGCCAAGTACAACCAGCTGCTGCGCATCGAAGAGGGCCTCGGCGACGCCGCTCGCTACGCGGGTGAGCTGGCGTTCCCGCGGTTCAACGCGGAGGGCTGAGCCATGCCGGCCGGGCGCGCATCCGATCCGCACGGGCGCGGCGAGCGGAACGTTCCGCCGTCGCGTCGACGGGTGCGCGCCCGCCGCGCCCCGGCGAAGGGGCGTCCGGCCGGCAACTCGCCCAGGAGCAACAACCAGCACCCGAAGCGCCGCCCGGCGAACCGCGCGAAGTCCAGCACAGGGGGAGCGTTCAAGCTCTCCTCGACGCGTCGCGCGGCCGTGCTGGCGCTGCTGGTGTGCGTGATGGCGCTGAGCGTCGCGGTGCCGCTGCGCACCTACCTCAGCCAGCGCGACGAGCTCGCGGCGCAGGAGACGCAGCGGGCGGAGCTGGAGATCCAGGTCCGCCAGCTGGAGCAGCGCAAGCAGGAGCTCTCCGACCCGGCGCAGGTCGAGGCGGAGGCGCGGGCGCGGCTCGGCTACGTCCGGCCGGGCGAGACGCCCTACATCGTGGAGGTCCCGCAGGCTCCGGCACCGCCGCCTCCGCGGGCACCCGGTGACGACGGGGTGCCGTGGTACGAGGAGATGTGGAACTCGGTGTTGGGGAAGGAATCGTGACGGTGGATACGTCGCAGGTCAGCGAGGCGGACCGGGAGTGCGTCCGGCGTCAGCTCGGACGTCCGCCCAGGGGCCTGCGCGCGATCGCTGCGCGGGACGCCTCCGGTGATCCGACCGTCGTGCAGACCTGGCCGCGGCTGGAGGACGGCACGCCGTTCCCGACGCTCTACTACTTGACGGCTCCGGACCTCACGGCCCACGCCTCGACGTTCGAGGCCGAGGGCTTGATGAAGGAGATGCAGGACCGCTTGGCGACCGACGCCGAGCTGGCCGAGGTCTACCGGCGGGCCCACGAGTCCTACCTGGCCGAGCGCGACGCGCTGGAGTCGCTGGGCACCGACGTCAGCGCGGGCGGGATGCCGGACCGCGTGAAGTGCCTGCACGTCCACATCGCCCATTCGCTGGCGAAGGGACCCGGCGTGAACCCGTTCGGCGACGAGGCCGTCAACCTCATCGCCGAACGCTGGCCAGAACACCGCTACCTCGTCAAGCCCTGACGCTGTTCCCCGACCTTCGCGCATGTCGGTGGTCACCCGGTCCCAGTTTTAGTCCAAACCGAGCCATGATCATGTCCGAAATGTCGGCTCAGCTATGACTAAAACTGGGAGCGGTCCTCACTGACCTGGGGCGATGCGGTCGAGGAGGTACTTCGGGTTGGCGATCGGGGTTGCGCCGAAGGTGCGGCCCGGTTCGGCCAGGCGCGTCTTGATGAAGGCGTCCGAGACCGAGGCCGGGGCGTAGCGCTGCAGCAGCGATGCCTGGAGCGTCAGCGCCACGGACTCCGCCAGCGCTCGTGCCCGCTCCGGGCGGGGGTCGGCCAGCTCCGCGCGGACGCGGCGCAGCGCGTCGTCGTAGGCGGCGTTCTCGCCCGCGGCGGCGTCGAGCTCGGCGAGCAGCGCGTCCCGGCTCGGCGGCTGCTTGGCCAGCGCGCGCAGCAGGTCGAGCGAGGTGACGTTCCCGGATCCCTCCCAGATCGACATCAGCGGCGCCTCGCGGTAGAGCCGGGGCATCCCCGACTCCTCCACGTAGCCGTTGCCGCCCAGGCACTCCAGGGCCTCCGCCACGACGTACGGAGCGCGCTTGCAGACGTAGAACTTGGTCGCGGGCAGTGCCAGCCGCAGCAGGTCGTGCTCCTCCTGCTCGACGGCGGCCGAGAGCCGCATCGCCAGCGTCGTCGCGGCCTCGGACTCCAGCGCCAGGTCGGCGACCACCTGCTGCATCAGCGGCTGGTCGGCCAGCCGCGCGCCGAACGCGCTGCGCAGCTGCACGTGGTGGGCGGCCTCCGACAGCGCGATCCGGATGTTCGCCGATGCGCCGAGCACGCAGTCCAGCCTGGTCATCGACACCATCTCGATGATGCAGCGGACCCCGCGCCCCTCCTCGCCGATGAGGTGCCCGATCGCTCCGGAGTACTCGATCTCGGACGAGGCGTTGGACTTGTTGCCCAGCTTGTCCTTCAGCCGCTGCAGCCGGATCTCGTTGCGGGTGCCGTCGGGCAGGACCCTCGGCACCAGGAAGCAGCTGAGCCCGTTCGCGGTCTGGGCGAGCGTCAGGAACAGGTCGTTCATCGGTGCCGAGGTGAACCACTTGTGCCCGACGAGCCGGTAGGTGCCGTCGGCCAGCGGCTCGGCGGTGGTCGTGTTGGCGCGGACGTCGGAGCCGCCCTGCTTCTCGGTCATCGACATGCCGGCCAGCAGCGCCCGCTTCTCCTGCGGTGGTCGCAGCCCGAACTCGTAGCGGTTGGCGGTCAGCTTCGGCTCGTACTCGGCGGCGAGCTCCGGCGACCAGCGCAGCGCGGGGACCGCGGCGTAGGTCATCGAGATCGGGCACCCGTGCCCGGCCTCGGCCTGGGACCACAGGTAGAACCCGGCGGCCCGGCGCAGGTGCGCGCCCGGTCCCTGACCCCACGGCGCCGCGTGCAGGCCGTGCGAGATCGCGCGTTCCATCAACCAGTGCCAGGAGGGGTGGAACTCGACCTCGTCGATGCGGTTGCCGTAGCGGTCGTGGGTCCGCAGCTGGGGGCGGTTCTCGTCGGCGAGCCTGCCGTGCTCGCGGGTTTCGGCCGAACCGGCCTCCAGCGCGAGCGGGGTCAGGTCGCCGACCGCGTACCGGGTGAGCGCCGATCCCAGCGCCGGGTCGCAGGCGAGCGGGTCGAAACCGGACAGCGGCGTCGCCTGGTTCGTCACCTGGTGGGTCGCTCCCACGCGCGGCTCGTCGATGAGCGTCATGCCCGGAGCGTAGGCACAAACGGCGGCGAGTTGAATGCCTCGCGCGATTGCGGCTCCATTCCGCGGGGGTGACGGTTTCGCTGGGGCGGCGCCTCCGCTGGAGCGGCTCGGTCGGGTGAAGTCGGGCGGCGAGCCCGCCAGGGGTGGTGTATCCAGGGATTCGGCTATTGGCGGATGTGCTCGACTCAGGCGTGGGGGTTTGACGAGTGGGGGACCGCAGGAAGCGCGACAAGGCCCGGCGGAACTACTACCGGGCGGGCGCTCCGGTGCGGGGGAGGAAGTGGCTGGCGGCCACCGCGATGGCGCCGATCCTCGCGCTTCCGGCCGCTCTGCTGAGCGCGTCGGCGCTCCCCGCGGGAACGGGGGCGCACTCCCCGGAGCTGCGGGAACTGGGCGCGAGCGGGAACCTGCCGCAGGCCCGCGAGCTCAACCCGGGCCTGCTGGACGAGGCCGCCGCTCCGGCGGAGCTCGGCGCGGTGCCGCAGGCCGCGCCCAGGGTGGAGCTGCCGACCGGTGAGCTCGGCATCCCGGAGCCCGTGCTGGCCGCGTACATGCAGGCCGCCCGCGAGGTGGAGCAGACGCAGGCGTGCGGACTGCACTGGTCGGTGCTGGCGTCGATCGGGCGCATCGAGTCGGGGCACGCCCGCAACGGGGACATCGACGTCCACGGCACGACGGCCCACGCGATCCTCGGCCCGCAGCTGTCGGGCGGTCCGGGCGTCGCGGCGATCCCGGACACCGACGCCGGCGCCCTCGACGGTGACCGGGTGTGGGACCGCGCGGTGGGGCCGATGCAGTTCATCCCGTCGACCTGGCGGAAGGTCGCGACCGACGGCAACCTCGACGGCGTCGAGAGCCCGCACAACCTGCCCGACGCGGCGGCCGCGGCCGGCACCTACCTCTGCGGGGGCGGCGAGGACCTGAGCGACCAGCGCGCTCTCGCGGCCGCCGTGTTCCGCTACAACCACTCCGAGGAGTACGTCCGCACGGTCCTGGTTTGGGCTGACGCCTACCGGCGCGGTGTCACCCCCACTCCGGCCGAGCTGGCACCGGAGACCAGCGACGTGCTGGCGGGCGCGCGGGCGACCGAGAACCTGGACGCGATGTCGATGCCGGAGCCCGAGCCGCTGACGATCCCGGGGATCGACCCGGTGCCGCTGCCGGAGGACCCGCCGCCGCAACCGCTCGCGCTGGCGGAGCCCGCTCCGGAAACCGCTGCTCCGCAGGCCGTTCCCGAGCAGCCGGTTCCCGAGCAGACGCCGCTGGTGGCCCCGGTGGAGCCGACCGCGCCGGAGCCGCCGTCCGCGCAGCCGACCCCGGAGACGAAGCCGGCACCGGAGACGAAGCCGGCACCGGAGACGACTCCGTCCCTGCCGACGACGTCGTCCCCGATGACGACTCCGGTCCCGGAGACGAAGCCGGCTCCCGAAGCGACGCCGTCCCAGCCACTGCTGCCGTCGTCGTCCACCCCGGCCGACGGGTTCGCCGAGCAGTGCGAGACGTCGCTGCTGGACCAGGGGGAGTTCGCGATCATCGAGCCGCACCCGGGCGACGAGCTGGAGCCGGGGGAGTCGACCCCGTTGCTCGCGCAGCCGGGCAACGAGGTCTTCACCGACGCCGAGGGCGTCGCGAAGGCCTGCACCGTCCCGGACGGCTACACCCCCAAGCCGCAGTAACCGCTGGACCCCAGCACCGGGCCGCCCACGTTTCACCCGAAATGTGGGCGGCCCGGCGCTTTTCCCGGCCCCCGTGCTGCCCGATAGCGTGGGGGAGCCGCCGGAAGCGCCGGTGCGCAGCTGGGCGAGGAGGGTGCGATGGCACGGGTTGCGGCGATCGACTGCGGGACGAACTCGATTCGCCTGCTGGTCGCGGACGTCACGGTGCACGACGACGGCCGCAAGGATCTGCGCGACATCTACCGCGCGATGCGCATCGTGCGACTCGGCCAGGGCGTGGACGCCACCGGCCGGTTCGCGCCGGAGGCGATCGAGCGCACCCGGGAAGCACTGGTCGAGTACGCCGCGATGGCCGCGCGCAAGGGAGTCGAGCGGGTTCGGATGGTGGCGACCTCGGCGACCCGCGACGCGGAGAACCGCGAAGACTTCTTCTCGATGGTGCGCGAGACGCTGGGCGTCGACGCCGAGGTGATCACCGGTGACGAGGAGGCCCGGCTGTCGTTCGTGGGCGCCGTGGGCGACCTCGATCCGCTGGACGGCCCGTTCGTGGTGACCGACGTCGGCGGCGGTTCGACCGAGGTCGTGGTGGGCAACTGGGACGGTGCGAACGCCGACATCATCGCGGCCCACTCGGCCGACATCGGCTGCGTGCGGCTGACCGAACGCTGCCTGCACAACGACCCGCCGACCGACGAAGAGGTGCTGGAGGCGGAGAAGGTCGCGCGGCAGGTGCTCGACGAGGCCTTCGTCCGGGTCGACGTCAGCGCGGCCCGGACCTGGGTCGGAGTGGCCGGAACGGTCACCACGCTGTCGGCGATCGCCCAGGATTTGCCCGAATACGACCCGCAGGCGATCCACCTTTCCCATATTTCCCAGAATCGCGTCGAACAAATCGCCGAACGCCTTCTTTCTGAATCCCATGAGGAACGCGCGAAGATCGGTTCGATGCACCCGGGTCGGGTGGACGTGATCGGCGGTGGTGCGCTGGTGGTCAAGGTCCTCGCGGCCGAGTTCTCCGAGCGCAGCGGCATCTCGTCGATGACAGCGAGCGAGCACGACATCCTCGACGGTATTGCCCTGTCGATCAGCTAGTTCCCAGATCGTGGACACTTCGTTCCGATTGCAAAGAACGGCAACGGAGAATCGATTCAGAAAGTGACGGCTTTGTGACACTGCATTGCCGCCGCCCGGTTCTCACTTATGTTTACGCACGTCTGACGCGACGGTGAAGAACCGTCGTGCGTGATGACCCCGGAAAAAACCAAGGCTGGGGCGCGCGTGGAAGCGGGAGGACCTACATGCGAAAGGGACGTTTGGCCGCAATGGTCGCGGCCCCGCTGGTGGTGGCGATGCTCGCCACCGGCTGCGGTGGCGGCGGCAGCGGCTCGGGAGAGGACGGCATCGTCTCCTTGCACTGGAGCGAGCCCGAGAACCCTCTGGTCCCGGCGAACACCACCGAAGAGATGGGTGGGTTCATCGTTGACGCCCTGTTCACCGGCTTGGTGAAGTACCGGGCCACGGACATGGAGCCGGAGAACGCGGTCGCGCAGTCGATCGAGACTACCGACAACACGAACTACACCATCAAGTTGAAGCCGGGCTGGACGTTCCACGACGGAACTCCGGTCAAGGCCAAGAACTTCGTGGACGCCTGGAACTACGCGGCCTACGGCCCGAACGGTCTTCAGGGTGCGAGCTTCTTCGAGCAGATCGACGGCTACGACGCCATGCAGAGCGAGGACCCCGACGAGGACGGTCCCGCGCAGGCGCCGAAGCCGGCGGCGGACAAGCTCTCCGGCCTGAACGTCGTCGACGACACCACGTTCACCGTCAAGCTCAAGGCCCCGCTGACCATCTTCCCCGTGATGCTGGGTTACTCGGCCTTCATGCCGATGCCGGACTCGTTCTTCCAGAACCCTGATGCGTTCGAGGAGCACCCGGTCGGCAACGGTCCGTTCAAGTTCGAGAACCGGACCCCGAACGTCGAGCTGAACGTCGCCGCGTACGACAAGTACGCGGGTGCCGACAAGCCGCAGATCAAGGGCGCCAACTTCAAGGTCTACAACGAGCTCGACACCGCCTACCAGGACCTGGTTTCCGGGAACCTGGACTTCCTCGAGGCCATTCCGGTCTCCGCGTTGGTCGGTGACAAGTGGAAGCAGGACCTCGGCGAGCGCGCGAAGCAGAAGCCGGGTCTGCTCACCCAGAACGTGGGCTTCCCGATCTACGACGAGCGGTTCAAGAACCCGCTGGTCCGCAAGGCGATCTCGATGTCGATCGACCGCAAGACCATCACTCAGCAGGTCTTCTCGGGTGGTCGTGACCCGGCGGACGGCTTCGCCACCGCCGCGGTCGAGGGCTATCGCCCGGGCCAGTGCGGCGAGGCGTGCGAGTTCAACCCGGAGAAGGCCAAGCAGTACCTGGCCCAGGCCGGTGGCTTCAAGGGCACTCTGACCCTGGAGTCCAACGCCGACGGCGGGCACGCCGAGTGGGTGCAGGCCGTGGCCGCGAGCATCCAGCAGAACCTGGGCGTCCCGACGCAGTTCGTGCCGGTGCCGACCTTCAGCGAATTCCGCCAGAAGGCCAACGCGTTCCAGTTCACCAGCATGTTCCGGACCGGTTGGAAGGCCGACTACCCGAACCTGGAGACGTTCCTGACGCAGCTGTACCGCACGGACGCGTCGTCGAACGACTACAAGTACTCCAACCCGGCCTTCGACAAGGCGCTGGACAAGGCGAACGCGGCTCCGACCATCGAGGACGCCACCAACGCCTACGCCGAAGCGGAGAAGCTGCTGGGCGAGGACCTGCCGGTCGTTCCGCTCTGGACTCAGCCGGTGCAGTACGGCTTCTCGGAGCGGATCGCTGAGGGCGAGGTTCTGGCCAACCGCAGGCTCGACCTCACCACGGTCAAGCTGAACCCGTAACAATCGAGTCCGTGCCCGGCCCGCCGCGACCCGGCGGGCCGGGCGCCTCTGAAGGAGGCCCGAATGGGTCGCTACGTGTTGCGGCGGTTGCTGCAACTGATCCCGGTTTTCATCGGGACGACTTTCATCATCTACCTGCTGGTGTGGGCGATCCCGGGCGATCCGTTCGCGGGCAAGTGCGGTGACCGCGGCTGCCCGCCGTCCTACATCGCGGAGATGAACGAGAAGTACAACCTCAACGATCCGCTGGTCGTGCAGTACTTCAAGTACCTGGGGAAGCTGCTCAGCGGTGACTTCGGGGAGACCTACTCCGGAACCGCGATCTCGTCGCTGCTCGAACAGGCCTACCCGGTCACCATCCGGCTCGCCATCGTCGCCCTGGTCATCGAGGGCGTCATCGGCCTGCTCGCCGGTGTCCTGACCGGCCTGCGCGGCCGCGGCTTCCTGGACAACCTGGTGCTGGTGTCCACCCTGTTCCTGATCGCGCTGCCGGTGTTCGTCACCGGTTTCGTGCTGCAGATCGTGCTCGGTTCCGAGCTGGGGCTGATCAAGACCACGGTGTCGTCCGACCCCTCGATCGGCGAACTCATCGTTCCCGGTTTCGTCCTCGGGTCGTTGTCCATGGCCTACGTCTCCAGGCTGACGCGCACCAGCATCATGGAGAACAAGCACGCGGACTTCGTGCGCACCGCCGTCGCCAAGGGCCTCGCGCCCCGCCGGGTCGTCGGGGTGCACATGCTGCGCAACTCCATGATCCCGGTGGTCACCTTCTTGGGAACCGACCTGGGCGCCCTCATGGGCGGCGCGATCGTCACCGAAGGCGTGTTCAACATCCGCGGCATCGGTGGTCTCGTCTACAAGGGCATCACCACCCAAGAAGGCACGACGGTGACCGGGATCGTCACCGTCCTGGTCCTGGTCTACCTGCTGATGAACCTGCTGGTGGACGTTCTCTACGCGGTGCTCGACCCGAGGATCCGATATGACTGACCCACGCCCCACCACGAGGCTCGCCGAAACCACCACCCCGGCGTCCGAGGTATCACCGGCGGACGACCAGAACGAGCGGGCCAAGAACGAGAAGCCCCGCGGACTCTGGAGCGACGCGTGGCGCGATCTGCGCCGCCGTCCCCTGTTCCTGGTGGCCTCCGCGCTCATCTTCCTGCTGCTGATCATCGCGGCGTTCCCGCAGTTGTTCACGCACACGGACCCGAACTTCCAGATCCTGACCAAGGCGCGCGACACCCCGTCCGCGGAGGCGTGGTTCGGCTACGACAACCTCGGCCGCGACCTCTACGCCAGGACGATCATCGGTGCCCGCGCGTCGATTCTGGTGGGTCTGGCGGCGACGCTGCTCACGGTGCTGCTCGGCGGTCTCATCGGCATCGTCGCCGGCTACTTTGGCGGCATCGTGGACACCCTGATCTCCCGGTTCTCCGAGATCTTCATGGGACTGCCGTTCGTGCTCGGCGCGATCGTCATCCTGACGACCTTCAACGCCGACATCAAGATCCCCAGCGGGACCCGGAT
Organism: Saccharopolyspora tripterygii; assembly: GCF_054778355.1. Taxonomy (NCBI): domain Bacteria; kingdom Bacillati; phylum Actinomycetota; class Actinomycetes; order Pseudonocardiales; family Pseudonocardiaceae; genus Saccharopolyspora; species Saccharopolyspora tripterygii. The sequence goes on from NZ_BAAGZP010000001.1 coordinate 89,887, forward strand.
CATCACCCAGGTGGTGCTGACCATCGCGGTGCTGTCCTGGCCGATCTCGATGCGCATCATGCGGTCGGCGGCGATCGCCGCCAAGCAGCAGGACTACGTCAAGGCCGCCCGCGCGCTCGGCGCCAGTTCGAGCCGGATCATCCTGCGGCACGTGCTGCCCAACACGCTGGCGCCGGTCCTGGTCTACGCGACCATCGCGCTGGGCGGGTTCATCGGCGCCGAGGCGACGCTGTCCTTCCTGGGCATCGGCCTGCGGGAACCGGTGGTCTCCTGGGGCGTGATGATCTCCGACTCGCGCAACTACATCCAGGCCGCACCGCACCTGCTGCTCTTCCCGGCCGGTTTCCTGGTGATCACGGTCCTGGCGTTCGTGATGCTCGGTGATGCCGTCCGCGACGCGCTCGACCCGAAGCAGAAGTAGGAGAAACCGCTGTGTCTGCCAACGAACAGAAGACCTCGGCGGAACCCCTGCTGGAGGTCGAGGACCTGCACGTCGAGTTCCGCACTCGGGACGGCGTCGCGAAGGTCCTCAACGGCGTCAACTACCAGGTCGATGCGGGTGAAACGCTGGCCGTGCTGGGCGAATCCGGCTCCGGCAAGAGCGTCACCGCGCAGACCGTGATGGGCATCCTGGACATCCCGCCGGGGGCGATCACGGGAGGTTCGATCCGCTACCGCGGCGAGGACCTGCTGACCGCCACCGAGGAGCGCAGGCGAGAGCTGCGCGGCGACTCGATGGCGATGATCTTCCAGGACGCGCTGTCGGCCCTGAACCCGGTCTACACGGTCGGCTTCCAGATCTCCGAGCAGTTGCGCACCCGTCGTGGCATGTCCCGCAAGGACGCCATGAGCAAGGCCGTGGAACTGCTGGACCAGGTCAAGATCCCGAACGCCAAGCAGCGCGTGAAGGAGTTCCCGCACCAGTTCTCCGGCGGCATGCGGCAGCGCGCGATGATCGCGATGTCGCTGGCGCTGGACCCGGACCTGCTCATCGCCGACGAGCCGACGACGGCGCTGGACGTCACCGTGCAGGCCCAGATCATGGACCTGCTCGACGAGCTGCGTCGCGAACGCGGGATGGGCCTGATCCTGATCACCCACGACCTGGGCGTGGTCGCCGAGGTCGCGGACCGGATCGTGGTGATGTACGCGGGCCGCATCGTCGAGAAGGCCGACGCGCACTCGCTGTACAAGACTCCGGGCCACCCCTACACCGACGGTCTGATGCGGTCGATACCGCGCCTGGACCTCAAGGGCCAGGAACTGGAGACGATCAAGGGCCTGCCGCCGAACCTGATGGCGGTGCCGCCCGGATGCCCGTTCCACCCGCGTTGCTCGCGGGCCGAGGACAAGTGCCGCACGGAGGTGCCCGCCGACCACAACCTCGGGTTGGGCCGGGTCAGCGCCTGCCACTTCGCGGAGGAGATGATGAGCCGTGGCTGAGCCGATCCTCCAGGTCCAGGACCTGGTCAAGCACTTCCCGGTGCGCGCGGGGCTCCCGCGGCGCACCGTCGGGCACGTGCGGGCGGTCGACGGCGTGTCCTTCGACCTCAACAAGGGCGAAACCCTCGGTGTCGTGGGCGAATCCGGTTGCGGCAAGTCCACGCTGGCGCAGGTGCTGATGCGGTTGGAGAACCCCACCGGCGGCACCGCGCTGTTCGAGGGCCGCGACATCTTCAAGATGCGCGGCTCCGAACTGCGGAAGCTGCGCCGGGACATGCAGATCGTGCTGCAGGACCCCTACACCTCGCTGAACCCGCGGCGCACCGTCGGCGACATCGTCGGCGAGCCCTTCGAGATCCACCCCGAGGTCGCCCCGAAGGGCGAGCGGCGCCGCAAGGTGCAGGAGCTGCTGGACGTCGTGGGCCTCAACCCGGAGCACATCCACCGCTACCCGCACCAGTTCTCGGGCGGTCAGCGGCAGCGCATCGGCATCGCCCGCGCGCTGGCGCTCAAGCCGAAGGTGATCGTCTGCGACGAACCGGTGTCGGCGCTGGACGTGTCGATCCAGGCGCAGGTGATGAACCTGCTGGGTGATCTGCAGGACGAGTTCGGGCTGTCCTACGTCTTCATCGCCCACGACCTCGGCGTGGTCCGGCACCTGTCGGACCGGGTCGCGGTGATGTACCTCGGCAAGATCGCCGAAGTCGGCACCGAGGACGACATCTACGAGCACCCGCAGCACCCGTACACCCAGGCGCTGCTGTCGGCGGTTCCGGTGCCGGACCCGACCTTGCGCGGCAAGCGCGAGGTCATCCGCCTCACCGGCGACGTCCCCAGCCCGGCCAACCCGCCGTCGGGCTGCCGCTTCCGCACCCGCTGCTGGAAGGCCCAGGACATCTGCGCCGAGAAGGCCCCGGAGCTGGAGGTCCGCCTCGGCGGGCACCCCTCGGCCTGCCACTTCGCCGAGGAAATCCCGCACGTCGTGGTCTGACACCGCACGAGAACCGGGCGCCCTCACCGAACTCGGGTGGGGGCGCCCTTTCGCGCGCTGCGTCGGGTCAGCGCCGCTCCGGCTGCTCGGGGTGGCTGAGGAGGAAGACCTTCGGGGCGACCCGCTGCATGTCTCCGCCGCGGGCCACGACCAGGCCGGCTGCGAAGTCGACGAGCTGGGTTGCTTCGGGACCCCGGACGTCGGTGAGGTCCATGAGAACCGCGTTGCCCTGTCGGTAGTAGTCGCCCACGTAGTAGACGTCGGCGTAGTTCTGCGGGTGCAGCGTCTTGACCACGTGCTCAGTGTCACCCAACCGGCCCAGGTGTCAAAGCCAACCACCCCCGCGCCGCAAAATTCCCCACCCCACGTCCCCAGGGGCCCAATTTCTTAAGTATTTGAACGTCACCCGGGTGAACGTCAAATACTTAAGAAATTGGAGCCCACGCTGGATCAGGAGTGGGTGATGAAGGTGGCGAGGTCTTCGGACTGCTGGATTCGGGACGGCTCGTGGACGTACATCATGTGGCCCGCCGGGTAGTAGCGGACGTCGATGTTGTCCCGCAGTTCCTCCGGAACCGGGAGCCGCGCCAGCACGTGCTCGGCGGCGAAGTACGGCGTGGCGCCGTCGGTGTACCCGCAGCCCACGTGCACCCGCAGGTGCGGGTTGGCCTGCATCGCGGAACCGAGCCGGTCCACGACGGACACCGCCGCGCCTTCGAACTCCTTGTACGACCAGGGCTGCACCCGGCCGGTCAGGGTCTCGTAGGGCAGATCGTTGCGGTAGTCGAGCTCTTCGCGCACGTAGTGGTTGATGGCCGCGGAGTAGGCGCCGCGGATGCCGGAGATGCTCGGGTCGTCGGTGAAGCGCTCCACCGCCGCGTCCGGTTCCCAACCGGTGAAGCGGCCGTCCATCCGCCCGACGGTCTTGCGCTGGTCGCGCAGCAGCTCGGTGAAGAACCGGAGGTGCTCGATGCGCAGGTTGACGCGGTCCACGTAGTCCTCGGACAGCCCGGACAGCTCGGCGACCTTGCGCACCACGTCGGCCCGCTCCTCGGCGGTCAGCCGCGCGCCGCGCGCGAGCGCCCACGCGTAGTCCCCGGCGGCGAACTTCTCGGCCTCGTCGAGGACGTCGCGCAGCGGGCGGTCGCCGTGCTTGCCGTGGTGGTGCGCGATGGCGGCGTAGGTGGGCAGGTACAGCGAGTACGGCAGGTCGTTGCCCTCGGTGAACCGGATCGTGCCCATGTCCAGCACAGACGAGATCAGCAGCAGTCCGTTCGGGTAGAGCCCGTGCCGCGACTGCAGGTGGTCGGCCACGGCCGCCGCGCGCAGCGTCCCGTAGGACTCACCCGCGAGGTACTTCGGCGACATCCACCGGCCGTTGCGGGTCGTCCACAGCCGGATGACCTCGGCGATCGACTCGATGTCGCCCTGGAAACCGTGGAACTCACCGGGTTTCCCGCCCTCGACGGCCCGCGAGTAGCCGGTCGACACGGGGTCGATGAACACCAGGTCGCTGTGCTTGAGCAGCGTGTCGGGGTTGTCGGCGAGCTCGTAGGGCGGCGGTGCGAGGTCGCCGGCGTCGCCGGAGAGTACCCGGCGCGGCCCGAGAACGCCCAGGTGCAGCCACACGCTCGCCGAACCCGGACCGCCGTTGAAGGCGAAGGTGACCGGGCGGTTGTGCTCCGGTGCGGCGTCGACGACGTAGGAGGTCAGGAACACCTCGGCCTTGGGCTTGTTCCCGTCGAACTTGCCGTCGGTGTAGACCTCGTCGCGCAGCACGACGCGTCCCGTGGTCGCGGTGTAGGACAGCTCGGTCCCGTCCGCGGTGATCGCGTGGTGCGTGCTGACCAGGTCGTCCACCGGTTCGGCGGGGGTGGTGTCCTGCTCGTCGGTCTTCTCCTCTGCCATGGCGCCCACAGTACGTGCCACCGGAGGCGTTCTCTGTCAGTTTTGAGGGGTGAACACCACCCCGGAGTTGATCACCGATCCGGTCGGCGACCCCGCCGACGCGGCCCCCGGCGCAGGCGATCTGACCGAGCTGGACGAGCTCGTCACCCGATGCGCGGCTTGCCCCCGGCTCGTCGAGTGGCGGGAGGAGGTCGCCCGCGTCAAGCGCGCCGCGTTCCGCGACCAGGAGTACTGGGGACGCCCGATCCCGGGTTTCGGGCCGCCCGACGCGCAGATCGCGATCGTTGGCCTCGCACCCGCGGCCCACGGCGCGAACCGCACCGGGCGGATGTTCACCGGGGACCGCTCCGGCGACGTGCTCTTCCAGGCGTTGCACGACGTCGGACTGGCCTCCCAGCCCGAGGCGGTGTCAATGCACGACGGCCTGACCTTGCGCAACATCCGGATCACCGCACCGGTCCGCTGCGCACCGCCCGCCAACAAGCCCACCCCGGCCGAGCGCGACACCTGCCGCCCGTGGCTCGTCCGCGAGCTCGATCTCATGCGCCCCACCCTGCGCGTCGTGGTCGTCCTGGGCGGTTTCGGCTGGCAGGCCCTGCTCCCGGTGCTGGCCGACGCGGTCTGGCAGGTCCCGCGCCCCCGCCCCAAGTTCGGCCACCTCGCCCACGCGGAACTCCCCGCCACCGACGGAGGCGCCCCGCTCCACCTCCTCGGCTGCTACCACGTCAGCCAGCAGAACACCTTCACCGGCAAGCTCACCCCGAAGATGCTCCGCGGCGTGCTGGAGCGGGCCAAGGAGCTGGCCGGGTCTCCGTGACCACGCCATTTGTGTCCTTGGGCGAACCAGCACTGGACCAGACATCTACGACCTCGATGTGGACGCGGTGTCGCGCGGGATGGCGAGAGCCAGGAGCGCACCCGCGACCATGACTGCTGTGCCGACCCAACCAGCGGTCCGCAAGCCGTCTACCAGGGCGTCGTGTAGAGAAACCGATGCTCCTGCGGCGGCAGTCGCGGTGCCCGCGACGGTATTGGCGATGCCGACCAAGACGGCCAGGCCAACAGCACCGCCGATGTACTGGGAAGTCGACGCCAGCGCGGCGGCAACCCCTTGTTCATCGGCATCCGTGCCGGTGGAAGCCGCCAGGAATATCGGCGGAAACCCGATGCCCGCGAACAGCGCCCAGGCGATCACTCCGGGAAACGCCGTCCAGTACGAGCCGCCGTTGGAAATGCCTGTGGAGAAAATCGCCATGGACACGCCGAATCCCGCCATCCCGGTGAACAGCGTGACCCGCAGTCCCCAACGCTTCAACAGGCGAGGGAACACAACTCCGGAACCGATCATGCTGAGCACGCTCAGCGGTAGGAAACCCAGACCGGTCGCCAGCGCGCTGTAGCCGAGCACCTCCTGCATGTAGGTCGTAAACACGTAGTACTCGGTGGCGATCGCGCTCATGAACACGAAAGCCACGGCGGTGGCAACAGCCAGGTTGCGGTTTCTGAACATGCGCAGCGGAACGAGCGCATGGCTCGCGCGCCGTTCAAGGAGGAGAAACACCGCGAGCAGAGCCACCCCGAAGACCAGGCAGCCCGTAGCCCGGAAGGTCATCCACCCCGACTCGGGGCCGCTGACAAGGCCGAACACCACCAAGGTCGAACCAGCGGTGGCCAGCAACGCCCCCGGGAGGTCGAACCCGCTGACGTTCGGCCTGCCGCGCCCGCGATCCGTTGGCAGCAGAGCGAATCCCGCGGCCAGGGCGACGAGCGTGAATGGGACGTTGACAAACAACACCCACTCCCAGCCGAGGAACCCGGTGAGCACACCACCACCGAGAGCACCGAGCGCTGCACCGGAGCTTCCAGCGATACCCCAGACCGCGAGCGCGCCCGTGCGTGCCGGTCCTTCTTCGAAACTCGTGTTGATCAGCTTGAGCGTGGACGGGATCAGCAGCGCGGCACCCAAGCCTTGGACGGCGCGGGCGGCCACGAGCATTTCCGGTCGGGTGGCCAGGCCGCCGACCAACGACGACAGCCCGAAGATCACCGTCCCGGCGACGAAGACGTGGCGCGCGCCCAGCCGATCCGCTGCGCGGCCGCCCACCAACAGGCAACCGCCCAACGTCACGGTGTACGCGCTGACCACCCACTGGAGTGACTGGACGCTGAAGCCCAGTTCGCGCCCGATCTGCGGTAGCGCGACGAAGACGATGTCGAAGTCGACCGCGACGATCAACTGCGCCAATGCCAGCAACGCCAAGACCGCGCGAGGTCGGTGCTTTCGACTCGGTGGCGTTGTTTCCTGAATATCGCGGTGCGTGGTGGACACTGCCTGCTCCTCTGAACTGCTTGGTGCACTATTTGTTACAGAGGAGATGTTCTGTGATCCTTGGTCAGGCCGGAAGGAGGCAGTTTTATGTCCCAAAGGAACACTGATGTGTCCGAGCAGGTCAGCGGCCATGCCTGCGCGCTCACCGAGGTCGTTGACCGCGTGAGCGGCAAATGGAGCATCGGCATCCTGGTCGCCGCTGCCGCCGGTCCTATCCGATTCACAGAGCTGGAACGAGCCATCGAGGGGATCAGCCGGCGCATGCTGACCTTGACCCTGCGCAACCTCGAACGCGACGGACTGCTGATCCGCACCGTCTACCCGACGGTTCCTCCGAAGGTCGAATACACGCTGACCGACGTCGCGTGGGAACTGCACGAGTCCCTGGCCGGACTGACAGCCTGGGCCGAACGCCACCGCGCCACGATCGCGATGGCCCGCAAGGCGTACGACCAAGCCAACGGCGACCAGGAGTCCAGTGCCGGGTAGGCGGGGGCCGACCGTATGGTTCCAGCGAGTCCCTGAATCCAAAGTGGTGAAGAACCGCGTGCACCTGGACGTGCGAGTTCCGGGCGAGGAGCTCGACCCGCTGGTCGACCGGCTGCTGGGGCTCGGAGGCCGCGAGGTTCGGGTGGAGCCCGGCTTCACGGTGCTGGCCGACCCCGAGGGCAACGAGCTCTGCCTCACCCGCTGAGCCGGGATCCGGGCGCGGCGGACGAGGATCAGTCCAGGCAGAACTCGTTGCCCTCCGGGTCCGTCATGACGATGAAGCCGGATTCCATCGGTGGGGCCGGGTCGACTCGGCGCTGCTTCGCGGCGCCGAGCGCGACCAGGCGTTCGCACTCCGCTTCTAGGGCCGCCATCCGGTCGTCGCCCTGGAGGCCGGGTGCTGCCCGGACGTCGAGGTGCAGGCGGTTCTTCACCTGCTTCGGTTCCGGAACCCGCTGGAAGAACAGGCGAGGTCCGACGCCCTCGGGATCCACGCACGCCCAGCGCGTGTCGCGCTCCTCCTGGGGCAGGGTCGCCGAGAACGCCTCCCACGAGTCGAAACCCGGTGGTGGGGGAGGTGTCTCGTACCCGAGAACCTGGTTCCAGAACAGTCCCAGCGCCTGCGGGTGCGCGCAGTCGAACGTGATCTGAACCGTGCGTATCGGACTCATGCACCGACTGTAGGGCCGAACACCGACACGTGCGCTCAGGCCGCCGGGGCCGGGGTCGCCTGGCCGGTGGACTTGGTTCCGGGGTTCGGGACCGTGGGCAGTTTTGGTCTGAATTGACCGGGCATTTCGGACCTGATCATGGGACGGTTCGGACCAAAACTGCCCAGAGCCCAGGCGGCATCACGTGAGGGAGTAGGCCAGGGTGAGGTCGTAGCCGTCTTCGGAGTGGCCTGCGATGGTGAGTTCGGCTTCGCCTCGGAGGGTTTCGAGGCCTCCGGTGCCCATGCCGGGGATGACCTGGACGTGGGCCGAGACGGAAGCCTTGTCCTGGCTCCCGACGTGCTGGAAGACGCAGGTGCCTTCGTGACCTGCGATGGAGCCTTCGAAGTGCTCGAAGGCGAGGACCGGGGCCGCATCGGCCTTGTAGGAGATGAGGTAGGTCAGGGTGCTCGTGCCCTCGATCTCGCCGGTGTAGGTGTAGCGGACCTCGGCGCGGGTGATGCCCCGGTTCGGGTAGTAGGCGTCTCCCGCGGTGGTGCCTTCGCCGTCGATGTCGACGACGAGGTGTTCCGACCACGCGGTGACGGTGAAGCGGGCCGCGGCTTTGTGCTGGTAGGTCATGCTCTCGACGCTAGGCCGGGCCGTTTCGCCGGTCTTGAACAAACGCGACGGCTTACGCTTCAAGCCATGTCGAAAGCCGGGCGGCCCGAGGCGATCGTGCGCCCGAAGGCGGGGGAGCGGGCGTTCGAGGTGGGACGCCTCGAACCGGATCCTGCGCTGGCCGAGTTCGTCGACTACTACTGGCTCGTCCGCTGGAACGTCACCGGTGAGCACCGGCAGCAGGTCGTGCCGCAGCCGCGCGTCCACGTCGCGGCGGAGGACGGCAGGCTCTGGGTCCACGGGGTTTCCCGCGAACCGTTCTTCCGGACGCTGACCGGAGTCGGGCACGTGCTCGGCGCCGCCTTCCACCCCGGCGGCTTCCGGGCGCTGCTGAGGGGCGGCGTCGGGACCATCTCGGGAACCGTCCGGTCCGCCGAGAAAGTCCTGGGCCACGACGACCGCGCCGCCGCCGAGCAGATCCTGGCCACGAGCGACACCGCCGCGATCGTCCCGGTCCTCGACGCCTACCTGCTGGCCTGCGAACCCGAACCGGATCCCACCGGGCGCGAAGTGACGGACCTGGTCGACGAGGTCCGGCGGAGGCCGGACATCGTGCGCGCCGAGCAGCTGGCCGAGCACGCCGGACTCAGCACGCGCAGCCTCCAGCGCCTGTTCTCTGACTACGTGGGAATCGGCCCCAAGTGGGTCATCCAGCGCTCCCGCCTCCTCGACGCGACCGCGGCCGCCCATTCCGGTGAACCGGTCGACTGGTCCGGTCTCGCCGCGACGCTCGGATTCAGCGACCAGGCCCACCTGACCCGCGTGTTCACCCAGGTCGTCGGCACATCGCCCGAGCGGTACCGACGGGACCCCGGCACGGCTCGGTGAGCGGTGAACGTCGGTGGGGCGTGGGAGGTTTCCAGGCATGACCGATGAGAAGGCGATGTTGCGGCGCTACCTGGACGACGGCCGGGAGGCCGTGCGGTGGAAGGCAGACGGGCTCTCCGAGCACGACCTGCGCCGGCCGATGACGCCGACCGGGACCAACGTGCTGGGCGTGATCAAGCACCTGGCGACCATGGAGCTCGGGTACTTCGGCGACGTCTTCGGGCGCCCGTCGGGGATCCCGACGCCGTGGATGGAGCCGGGTGCCGAGTTCAACGCGGACCTGTGGGCCACCGCCGACGAGTCGAGCGCGTGGGTGCTCGGCCTCTACGACCGCGCGTGCGCGCACGCGAACGCGACGATCGACGCGCTCGATCTCGACTCGCCGGGATCCGTGCCGTGGTGGCCGAGCGGCGATGTCACGCTGCACCGGATCCTCGTGCACATGGTGCAGGAAACCGGCAGGCACGCGGGGCATCTCGACATCGTCCGCGAACTCATCGACGGAGCCGTCGGCCGCGGACCGGGCAACGACAACATGGCCGGCGACGACGAGGCGCAGTGGCGGGAGCACCGCGACCGGCTGGAGCGGATCGCCCGGGAGGCGTGATCCACCAGCAGGATTTCCGGCAGGGCACCGCGATTCGCGGATCCGCCGCAGGTGGAGCTCGACTTGATCAAGAAATGGTGCGGGCTTGGCGTACCTCGCCGGAGATTCGGTAGGGTGAGCCGCAACCAGGACCCCTGACACCAGAGGCGATCTCTGGTCGAAGCCGCCCTCCGCTCTTGTTCGTTACAGAGCGCGTACGCAGCGCGTATGTTCGCCTACCGCGCGTTGATCGTGATCGATGCCACTCGCGACTGGCGTCACATTAAGGGGGGTAGCTGCAGCGCGCTCACGGTATGTGGTGCGACCATAAAGTCATGGCTGGTAAATCCGATCCCACGCGGATTCTCATCCTCGGCGGCGGTTACGTCGGCATGTACACGGCACTTCAGCTGCAGAAGAAGCTGGGGCGTCGTGAGGCCTCCGTGACGGTCGTCGATCCTCAGCCGCACATGACCTACCAGCCCTTCCTGCCGGAAGCGGCCGCGGGTTCGGTTGAACCCCGCCACGTGGTAGCGCCACTGCGACGAGTGTTGAAGCGGTGCCATGTGATCACCGCGTCTGTCACCGAGATCAAGAACGACGAGAAGCTCGTCACGATCGAGAACCCGCAGAGCGGTTCCGAGACCCTCGCCTACGACGTCCTCGTCGTGGCGCTCGGTTCGGTGTCCCGGCTGCTGCCGATCCCCGGCCTCGCCGAGGAAGGCATCGGGCTCAAGACCGTGGGCGAGGCGACGTACTTGCGCAACCACGTGCTGGCCAAGATGGACGCCGCGGCCAACACCGACGACGAGGAGCTGCGCAAGCGGCTGCTCACCTTCACCTTCGTCGGTGGTGGGTTCGCGGGCGTCGAGGCGCTGGCCGAGCTGGAGGACATGGCCCGCTACGCGAGCCGTGACTACGCGAACCTGGGCCCGGACGACATGTCCTGGGTGCTCGTCGAAGCTGCCGGCCGGGTGATGCCAGAGGTCAGCGAGAAGATGGGCGTCTACGTCGTCAAGGCCCTCGAAGAGCGCGGCATCAAGGTCTACCTGAACACCTTCCTGAAGTCGGTCGAAGGCGGTCACGCCGTCCTGTCCGACGGCACGGAGTTCGACACCGACACCCTGGTGTGGAACGCCGGTGTGAAGGCCAACCCGGTGGTCAAGAACAGCGATCTGCCGCTGGACGAGCGAGGCCGCGTCAAGGCTTCGGCGCACATGCAGGTCGACGGGCTGCCCGAGGTCTGGGCCGCCGGTGACGTCGCCGCCGTTCCGGACCTGTCCAAGACCGACGAGGACCCGACCGCCACCTGCGCGCCGTCCGCGCAGCACGCGGTCCGCCAGGCCGACCAGCTCGCCAAGAACGTGCTGGCCTCACTGCGCGGCAAGCAGACCAAGGAGTACCGGCACGCCTACGCCGGCTCGGTCGCCGGCCTGGGTCTCTACAAGGGTGTCGCCGACGTCTACGGCTTCAAGGCCAAGGGCTTCATCGCGTGGTTCATGCACCGCAGCTACCACGTGAGCCGGATGCCCACCTTCAACCGGAAGATGCGGATCGTCATCGACTGGACGCTGGCCTTCCTGTTCAAGCGGGAAGCCGTGTCCATGGGTCAGATCGAGAACCCGCGGGCCGCCTTCGAGCGGGCCGCCAAGGACTGACGCCACTTCGAGCCGAACGACACCGAGGCCGCGCGTCGACGTTGACGCGCGGCCGTCATGTTTCAAGATCCTCGTCCGAGCGGTGGACAACCCAGCCCGCTATCCTTGACAATCAGTAGCGAGTAAACGAAGACTCAGTTCAGGTGTTCACCTGAAAGGATGCGTCACCAGGGGGAAGGGGTGAATCCCTTGACGCTCAAAGAACTGGCAGCGATCTTGCGCAGTGGCGACGCGCAGGACGGGCCGATCGCCGAGTTCGAAGCGGATTACGCCGAAGCCTCGAAGGTGTTCCGCAAGAAGGACGACTGATCATGGGCGAGGCGGAGAACCGGCCCGCTGATCTGGGGGAACGGTCCGAACCGGAGCTCCGCCCGACGCCGGTGCTGCTGCAGGGACAGGACTACTTCGTCCGCGCACCCGGCACTCCGCTCGACTTCCAAGAACGCATGTACCAGGCGGGACTGGTCGAGGAGGAGCCCGGCGACCCGGTTCCCTGCGTTCTCGTGCTCTCGCGCGCGACCGACATGGAGATGAACGAGCTCTCCCTCGCGCTGGCCGAGCACGACATCCGCATGGTGCGCATCGACGCCGACCGCTGCCTCGACCTCCCACTGACGGTCTACGCGGATACTCCTCTGATCGAATTCCACCGCTGGCTCTTGCGCCCGGTACTGATCTGGCGGCGACACTTCGACATGACCGCCGTACCCGTTGACGCCGCAACCGTCTACGGGGCCTATGTTCGTGAGCAGTGGCAGGCGGTCGGCAACTGGCTGACCACGAGGGACGATTGGGATCGGGTGAACACGGGGCGGTCCGGCGACGGTGTCGACCGGCTGACGCAGCTGCAGGGCGCGGCGTCGGTCGGCATGCGCGTGCCGCGAACCTCCGTCACCACGATGCCCGGGCGCAGCCGTCCCGGCGGCGCGCAGTGCATCGTCAAGACCGCCGGTCACCACATGCTCGAACCCGAACCCGGTGCGCTGCGCGGCCTGTTCCCGCAGCCCCTCGACATCCGCCGCACCGGCGACGAGGCGCGCGAGCCGGCCCCGGTGCTGGTCCAGCAGTACCTCGAAGCCGACGAGGAGTTGCGGGTGTTCGTGGTGGGGGAGCGCGCGATCGGTTTCCGGGTGAACAAGCTCGACCCGGCTCAGCTGTGGGTCGATCCGGAGTCGGTCGTGGTGGAGACGGTGGACATCCCCGACGATCTGGCTCGACGACTCCTGCAGCTGTGCGAGCGCTGGCGGCTGGACGTGGCGGGTTTCGACCTGCTGCGCGTCGGCGGCGAGTGGGTGTTCCTGGAGGTCAACGTCAACTGCGACTGGCGCTGGTTCGAGCAACGCGCCGACAGCAAGGACGTGTCGAGCGCGGTGCACGACTGGGTTCGTTCGAGGTTCGACGAGCTCGCGGCGTCCGCGACGGTGGGTGAATGGGGCAGCTGGTGACCAGACCACGTGGGTGTGGAATCTGTCCGCGCGCGGGAACCTTAGGCGGTTCTCCCGCGTCCTAGTGGCGATCCGGCACGCGTGCCGGTATCCGTGCTGGCCCCCGTAGCCCAACTGGCAGAGGCAGACGACTTAAAATCGTCAGAGTGTCGGTTCGAACCCGACCGGGGGCACTTACTTCTCCCAGGTCAGAGGCCATGTCACTTAACCTGGTGATCCTCTAAAATCAAGGTCATCCATGCTTTATCCATGCTTAACCCGGATGATCTTGAGAGAGTGAGAGGGGCACACCGATGGCCCGGCCACCCCTACAGATCGGCACCCACGGCACCATCCGAACCTACGGATGGCTCGATGGCCGATGGATCGCCAAGAGCTCCCTGCCGGAGGGTTCGCGCCCCGACGCCTGGCGGGCCGTCACCAACTTCCGCTACTCGAACGGCAAGACCAAGCCCGTCGAACGATCCGGCTCCACCGAGGCCAAGGCGAAGCGCGCTCTGCGCGTTGCCATCAACAAGCTCACGGAGCGCAAGTCGACGCTGACGTCGCAGTCAAAGTTCCGGGACGTCGCCGCCGCTTGGCTCGAACAGGTCAAGGCCAATCCCGAGCGCGCCGACACCACCCACGACCGGTACCGCGCCACTCTCAACAACCTCGTCCTCGATCGAATCGGCGACCTCCGCCTTACCGAGCTCACCATCGGCACCCTCGAAGAACTGTTCGAGGAGTACGCCGACGAGGGTCTCTCGGCGAACTACCGCCGTTCGGCACGCACCGTGATCCGCGGCCCGCTGTCCTTCGCCGTCCGCCGCGAACTTATCGACACCAACCCCGTCCGCGAGCTCTCGCCCATCGAGGGCAAGGCGAAGAAGGTGCGATCGTTGACCCCTGACGAGCGGGTGCGCCTGCTGAAGGGGCTCGACAAGCTGGTCGAGGAGAACCGCTACTTCAAGCGCTCAGACCTACCCGACTTCGTGCGGTTCCTCCTCGGTACCGGCGTCCGGATCGGTGAAGCTGTCGCCGTGCGGTGGCGCGACCTGAACCTCACCGACAAGAAGGTGTTCATCGACGGAACCGAGGTGGCCCCGTACTCGGTGTGGATCAACGGCAACGTCGTCGATGTCGTCGGCGATGGCCTGGTGCGGCACAACGGCAAGACGGAGAACGCCGACCGGCAGCTCGCTCTGCCGCAGTTCCTGGTTGCGATGCTGATGGTGCGCCGTGACGTCGATGCCACCGACGACGAGCCGGTGTTCCCATCGGAGACCCTCGGCTGGAAGCACCCCAACAACGTGCGCCGCTCCTGGCGGTCGGCCCGCGCCGAGCTCGGCTACGAGTGGGTGACGCCGCACGTGTTCCGCAAGACCGCGGCCACGATCCTCGACGACACAAACATGTCGGCCAGGCTGATCGCCGACCAGCTCGGTCACGCGAAGCCGTCGATGACCCAAGACGTGTACATGGGCCGCGGCTCGACAAACCCGGCCGCTGCCGCCGCCCTGCACGACGCCTACAGCCGGAAAGAATGATGTAGCTGACGTTGTCGTTCGGATGGGGACTGTCCGACTGAGGTCGAAACGAGAATTATCGACCGTCCGTCGTAGACGGTGACGATGGTTCACCGCCCGACGAGGGGCCGGACGGTTCCCATCGCCGAACCAATCAGTCGCACCGGAAACGGCCGACACAACACGACACCCCCGGCCGATTCGGCCGGGGGTGCGTGCGCCGCCTGAGGGGTCGGGGTCAGGCGGCGGCCAGGTGGTCGAGGGCGGTGCGGCGCACGTGGCACCAGTCGGCCGGAACACCGCAGCGCCGGCAGTTGTCGTGCTCGTCCGGGCCGTGCTCCTCGGCGAGCTCGGTCCAGCCGGTGCGGATCGAGCCGGCCAGTGCGTTCAGGACGTCGGTGTCGATCGGCTGGTGCTGCTGGTTCGTGGCCATGGGGTTCCTCCTGCGGGGTGCTATCGAGCGGCGGGGATCTGGGAGTGGTGGTGCTTGTGTCGGTACATGTCGTGGTCGGCGAGCTCCAGGAGGTCTTCCAACCGACCCGGGGTGCGGTGGACACCAGTGCCGACGCTGGCCGTGACCCGTAGGTGGAGGGAACCGAGGTGCATGGGTTCGGCCATGGCCAGGGCGACGTTCTCGGCCCAGTCGCGTGCCGAGTCCACGGCGCCGCCGAGCCAGAGGGCGAACTCGTCGCCGGAGATCCGCACCGGCAGATCCCCGGGACGCTGGAGCGAGCGGAGCCGGTCTGCGACCTCGACGAGGACGAGGTCGCCGGTGCGGTGCCCGTAGGTGTCGTTGATGGCCTTGAAGTGGTCGAGGTCGAGCATCAGCACGGCCGCCGGCCCGGTGTGACGGCGGAAGGTTGTGTCGAGGGCGAGGCGGTTGCCGATACCCGTCAACGGGTCGGAGTGAAGGCGGGCGGTCAAGGCGCGCACCTGGGCCTCGGCCGTTTCGGCTCGACGCACCAGTTCACGCACGTGCGCGGTGTTGGCCAGAGAGGTTGGATTCATCGCCGCCCCACCCCATCTGCGAGATCGGCGGCGTCCAGCAGTGCGTACGCGACGCGGCGGGCCTCGGCGGGGTCGAGAACACCTGACGTGGCGACACCGTCGGCATGCAGCACGCTCACCGACACCTCGCCGTCATTGACGTTCTCGGGGAAGCGGTGGGCGGTGATGATGATCCTCTCGCCGTGATCCACCAGTGGCACGTCACCGGTCGCGACATGATCTCCGGTAGCGGGCATGCCCGAGAGCGCATTAGCATCCGGGTTGCACATGAAGGAACCTTTCCGGGTTTCACGGGCCGTCCAGTTGCAGCTGGGCGGCCCGTTTTCTATGGCGCTGGTCTGGTGGATTCGCTGGTCAACTCGTTGATCTCCACGCCGAGGGCGCCCGCCATGCGGTACAGCACCTCGATCGAGGCGGGGCGTGCGGAGCGTTCGAGGTTGACCAGGTGCCCGCGGGAGATCCCGATGGCTGTCGCGAACGCGCCGACCTTCTGGCCTGATCGCTGGCGCAGTTCGCGCAGTCGAGGCCCGTCTACTGCTGGCATGACGCAACCGTAAGCAGAATCGGCAAATTACGCAACATAAGACGCAAATAGGGTGCATATGAGCACGTAAGTAACGGCAAAGGACGCAACCCGCCGGTGCGGCCATTTGCCCGATCAGCACCGTTCGAGCCACGATGATGTGGTGGTGACCTCGCGAAACACCCAAGACCGGGATCAATTGGCGGCCCAGGTCACCGCTGCGCGGAAGAAACGCAAGTGGACGCAGGCCGACCTTGCAACAGCTGCCGGAGTCAGCACCCGCAGCGTCGTCAACCTTGAAAGTGGCACGAAGGTCAGCCTCAAGACCGTCGACCTCGTGTCCGCAGCTCTCGGCTGGAAGTCGCTGTACACGCCTACCCGCGGCGACGAGACGACCCCAGCGCCCGACACCGACGAGTTCATTCAAGAAGCCGTGCGGTTCCTGCCAACCGTCCTGACCTACTACGGGCCGCAGGTGTACGAGGAAGCCTCGGCTGCCGTGTCCGAGATGCTGCGGAAACGTCGCACCGATGACGAATGATTGCCCCCGACCCTGGCCCATGCACCTAGGATGTGCGTGGAATCCAAGAGATCCCATGTCGCCACAGTGCATCCACAGTGCATCCCTAGTGACACAGCAAGGGCAGACCCCATGTCAGACGTAGTCACCGGCTGGACCGGGAGATCCGCCTGCGCCCTGCAGACCGCGAAGCGCATGACCAACGAGGCATTCGCCGAACACCTCGGCGTCGCCGTGCGCACCGTCCAGCGCTGGCACGACAAACCCGCATCCGAACCGATTTCCGAGGTGCAAGCAGCCCTCGACACTGCCCTCGAACGCACCAGCACGGGGGAGCGAGCACGGTTCGCCGAACTTCATTCGCCGCCCGCGACACCGACCCAGGCCAGCGGTGAATTCCTCCGCGTAGCCATCGCCGTAGTCGTCGACACCGGTCGCATCCTGCTCGTGCGGCGCCGCGAGGACAACGGCGGCATCCGCTGGCAGTTCCCCGCCGGCATGGTCAAACCCGGTGGCTCGTCCGAAACCGTTGCCGTGCAGGAAACCCACAACGAGACCGGTGCGCACGTCGCTGTGCAGCGCCACCTCGGCACCCGCCTGCACCCGGTCACCAACGTCGACTGCGACTACTGGCTCTGCGACTACCTCGCCGGAGACGTTGAAAACCGTGACGTCGTGGAAAACATCGACGTCGTCTGGTGCTCCATCACCCACCTGTCCCGGTTCATCCCACCCGAGCAGGTCTACCCGCCCGTCCTCGAAGCCCTGGAGGAACACACCCATGCCTGACGACAAGCCCGCCATCTCCGCCGCCATCATCGTCGACCGCCAGTGGGTGCTGATGGTCAAACGCCGCGTCACCGAAGGCGCGCTGTCGTGGCAGTTCCCCGCCGGCGGCATCGAACCCGGCGAGACCCCCGGGCAGGCCGCGGTGCGCGAAACCAAGGAAGAAACCACCCTTACCGTCACCGAAGACAAGCACCTCGGAGAGCGGATCCACCCCAAGACCGGCCGGGAAATGCACTACACCGCCTGCGCCGTCGTCGAGGGAGTTGCCGCGGTCGGTGACATGGAAGAACTCGCCGGAGTCGCCTGGATCAGCCTCGCCGAACTCCCGGAGTATGTGCCGTACGGCCTGTTCGAGCCGGTGCAGGAGTACCTCGACTCCATGCTCGTCGCCGCTTGACCAACAGCGCATAGAAAATCCCCGGGTCCACCGCCGGCCCCGGGGATTTCTCTACCCCACCGCATCCCTACCCGGATTGCGGCACCCTCCGCGTCACCACACGCGAAGCCTTCTCAGATTGTTCCGGGTGATCCCGGGTTCGCGCTACCGAGTCACGGCATGGCGGTCTCGACCCAGGCATCGACACCTGCCGGGCACCTGGATTTCAACCAGGTCAGGTCACGGAGTGCTTCTTCCTCGGTGTCGAAACCGATCAGGGCGTGACGCTCCCCGTGAACGAGGTAGGTCAGGAGCCATTTCGGTGGGGACCGTTCGAGAATGATCTCGTACGGCGGGATCGTGAGCCAGTTAGTGTGTCCCGCACGCCACCGGCCGATGGTGTTCGGCATTGCGTCCCCCTCGCCAGAGTCGATTACTCGTAGTATTCCGATGGGCTACACAAAGTGCATAGGCCTTTGGGCCTCAGTTGGCCGCGACTTACGGCCCGAGCCACGTGGCGCGGATGTGCGTCATGCCGTCGTTCCAGAGCTTCACGGTCGTGCCGCGGGTCCAGTTCGACACGTACAAGGCCATTCGCTGACGCGGTTTGAGACGCACGACCGTGCCCGAGGACATCGCATCCGACACCAGGCCCTGCGAGCCGAGGCTGCCGAAGACGTTGCTGGCGACCTCGGACAGGTACATCGCCCGCACTGACGAGGAACCACCCATCCACTGGGTCGCGAATTCGAACCGCCACTCGCCGCCGACGATGGGTTCGAAGATGCCAGCGTTCATGGTGCAGCCAACCCCGTCGACCACGGTCCTGGAGAGTGTGTCGACCAGCACGTTCGGCAGCGCGACTTTGCTGTCGGCCGATGCGGTGATCGCTTTGGACTCCCCGCCACCGGCTTGTGCGGCGAACGGCACCGACCAATGCCCCTCGAACGTTCCCGACGGGATGCGGGACATGCCACCCACGTGCGTCAACGCAGGCAGATACGGGCGCAGCGCGGTCGCGAGCAGCTCGTGGCCGGCGGCGTTGGGGTGCATTCCGTCCGGGCTCAACCCGGCCTTCCACTTCCACCCGGTGGCCGGGTCGATCACCGCGTAGGCGATGTCGACGATGCCGGCGAGGGGGTGTTCCCCGTCCCCGGCGCGCACGGTGCGGCCGTAGACGGTGATGGGGGCACCGTCGACCATCCAGTCCCGCAGCCGGCCCCACACACCGTCGAGGCCGTTCGTGCCGCCCATGACGTTGTTCGCCCGGGTCTGTCCCGTGGTGGTGGCCCACCCGTCCGACGAGGCGGTCCAGGGCGTCATCGTGGTCGCCCATACCCGCGAGCTGCGTTGCGCGAGGCCACGCCACAGGGCGGTCTGCCGCTGCTGCACCATCGCCAGGTTGCTAGCGATGTTCGTCGTGCCGTCGCCGACAACGGCGTCGTTGCCACCGAGGTCGGTGAGCACCACCGGAAAGCGGTCGACGAGTTCGCAGCGCCAGCGGGAGACCTGCGCGGGTTGGGTGTAGAAGTCGGTGCGGGCGCCGGAAACCGACACGTGATAGTGCTGCCGCGCCCGAAACGCCCTGGAGATGAACCCGCCGATGTCGTTGTCGATGGCGGTGTCGTAGAGCCCGTGGAACAACGAGTCGCCCAAGACCGCGACCGTGGAAGGGTCCTCGGAGCGCCCGGCGATCAGTGTCGGGATCGGCATCGGAGTCCCTACGGCCAGCGACGATTCGGTCGTGACCGGGGCGTCGACGAGATCGACGGCCGGATCCGGGGCCGTCGGGAAGTCGAGGACGAAGTCATCGGTGAGAGCGTCCGCGCCCGCGATTACCGCGCCACCGGCACTTGCCGCCGAGGCGAGGAGGCACACCGCGACCTGGTGCCCGGCCATCAACCCGATCCCCGCGGAGCCCACCCGGATCGGGTCCGAGGTAACTGTCCCGCCGGGGTCGACGGTGACGCGCCGGTTGGCATCCTGACCGGGCCAGGACACCGGAAGTACCTGCACTTGCCGCCACGGCCCGTACGGGTCCGTCGTCGGTGTTTGGCCTGCACTGGTTGCGTTGATCGCCACGAATCGTTGCCCGCCGTGCGTGACCTGGTCACCGGCCGCGTACGCAGTGCTCGATGACCACGCGGTCGTGCCGTTGACCTTCCGCCACCGGCCCGCCGGGTACTCCACCGCAGCCCGGATCGTCACCGCGTTCGGTCCGTTGACCTCACCAGGGTCGGCGACCTGCGTGTAGACGTTGCGCCACTCCAGCCGGATCTCCCGC
Source organism: Saccharopolyspora tripterygii (assembly GCF_054778355.1). Lineage (NCBI taxonomy): Bacteria > Bacillati > Actinomycetota > Actinomycetes > Pseudonocardiales > Pseudonocardiaceae > Saccharopolyspora > Saccharopolyspora tripterygii. The sequence continues at coordinate 109,903 of NZ_BAAGZP010000001.1, forward strand.
ACCCCGTGGGCGATGACCCGCGACAACGACCGTCCGAACCGGTGGTCGACCCTCGGGATTGCGTTCCGGCTCGGCCCAAGTCCGGAGGGATCGGTGTAGTGCGGGTTGATCGAAGCGCGGGTCGCCGCCGGATGCCACGCGGCGACCTCGGCCGCGCTGTGCTCGTGCGCACCCGCCGACGCTGTGATTTGCCCGATCGGCGTCAAGGTCGCCATCGGTCAGCTCACCGAGTACAGGGTGCCGGTGGCGGTGTCCATGACGGTGTCGCCTGCCTGGAACCTGGGGTCGTTCGGATCCGGGGCGCCTGCGCTGGTGAAGAACGAGCTGCCACGTGGCCCGGCGGGTCCGGCGGGCCCGGTGTCGCCGGGCGGGCCCTTGATGGCACCAGCGTCGGTGAATTCGCTACCCGACCACACGTGCAGGTGCCCGGTGTCGTCGGTGATCCAGCCCTTGCCGGCGTCGGCCTCGGTCAGCCCGCTTGGCAGGTCCGCGGCAGTGGGCACGTTGTCCTGGATCGTCACCGACGTTCCGTCGGCGCCAACGACGTGCCCGGCGTTGGCCTGCGTCGAGTCGGAGTAGGTGAGGATCAGGTCACCGGAGGGGTTGACCCCTGCGGAGGACACCCCGCGCCCGTCGGTACCCGATGGCCCGGCCGGTCCGGTCGGGCCCCGCATCGACCCGATCGGCGTCAACGTCGCCATGTGCGACTCCTATCGGTACACCAGGAACGATTCCTGGTCGATGTACATCTGCCCTGCGGTGAGGACGAGGTCCGTCGGTGGTGGCCCGTAGCCGAACACGATCGCCTCCGATGCTGTCCCGCCGGAGCCGGCGGGCAGGTACCGGGACGGCACCAGCCCCGACCCATCGAGCGGTGCAACCCCGCCGGGTTCACCCACGCTCGACCACGCCACCAGGGGAACCACCGGTGGTTCCGGGCCTTCGGGGAGCATCGGAACCCGCTCCGCGTCGGCGATGTCCACCAGCTCGGTATCGCCGGGGATGCGGAGCAGCAGGGACTCCGGCCGGGTGTCGGCCAGCAGCACGTGCACCTCGACGTAGATCGAGTCAGGCACTGCGTCCTGCACTGTGATCGGCACACGCACGGACATGCCCCCGTCGTCGTCGAGGGGGTATTCGATGGGTTGCACCGAGATCACCGTGTCGGTGACACCCGACGTGACGGTCCGCCACGACGCGATACGTACGTGCCCGGACGCAGGGCTGCCGTCGACCCGCACCCACCGGCCGGTCAACGTCACGTACTGGATCGCCAGCGGTGTCGACACAGCTAGCCCTTGTGCGGCATCAGGTAGGCGACGCCCGCGGTGATCAGCGCGCCGATGGCAGTCGCGACCGCCTCGGGCATCTCAAGCCCCACCGAGGAAAGGATCCACACGACCACGATCGCGGCCATGCCGCCAACCCCACCGGCCGCGACCTTCGGCTGCGGCGACCACCCGCCGCCGCTGTTCCCAGCGTCGAGACTGTGCTGGCTCATGCCTGTCCCTCCCCGAGCCGGGTGGCGATCTGATCGACAATCGCGTCGGCCTGCGCCTGGTTGTCGGCACCGAGCGCGGCCGTCACCGCATCTCGCACCACGGGCCCGACGAGGTCTGCCAATGCCGGCCGCAGGGCTTCGGCGATGGCCTGCGGACTGGCTCCCTGCTGCTGCGAGAGCGCGGCCCGGATCGCCACGACGTGCCCGAGGGTCTGGTTGGTCCAGCTGCCTGCGTCGAACCACAGGTTCGCGGCGTTGGTGGTGTTCTTATCGCCAGGAATCCGCGACTTCTGGGCACCGAGGATCGCGGCGTGAATGTCGTTGAGGTCGCGCTGGGTCTCGCGCATGAACCCTTCGACGGTCTGCCGGTTGTTGTAGGTGTCGGTCCAGGGCGTGTCCATCGCCATGCTCTCGATCCCTCCCGGTTCAGGTACTGACGGGGCTGATTGGCGGGCGGCACCGGACAGGTATCCGGCGACGAAACGTCGTTCCGCGTTCATGTCGAGACCGACCGGGTCGATCTTCCGACGTGGCGCCCACTCGCGGTGACCGATGCAGCGATCGGCGCCGAGCCCGTAGGCACGCAGCAGCGCGGCGGTACCGCGCCGGTACGAGTCGATCTGAGCAGGTGGCCACGGGGTGCCCGCGGTTCCAGGGTGCTCGGCCTCGACGCCGATCAGCGTGCCGTTGCCGTTGGTCCCCACGCCGGGGTAACTGCCCGATCCGGCGTGGTAGGCGAGGCCGGCGGCCACGATGTACCAGGTTCCGTTGCGGCCCAACCCGACGTTGCATAGCGGGCCCGGCAGGTCGCTGCGGCCATCGGTGACGATGCGCAGGCTCGGGTAGTCCCCGCTTGCTTTCGCGCTCGTCGCTGTGTGGTGCCAGAGCACCCCGCGTACCGCGCTCATTTGCCCGTGCGGTGCCCTGGTTCGCCACCCTGCGACTTCATGCACGGGCAGTCCTGCGCCGCGCAGGATGTCGGCCAGGTTCGTCAGCATCATGGGAGCGGTCCTTTCATGCGCTGCGCCGGCGCCGGGCGGTCAGTTCGTCGGGCATGGCGGGAACCGGTAGGTCACGTGCGCTCATCACGCCACGGAGCTCGTAGATGTGGCTGAGCGCGGCATCCATGCGGGCGCGCAGGTCCTCCAGCTCGGCGGTCAACTCGCCGACGTCGGCGGCCACGTGCTCGGTTTCGACCTTGCGGCGGTTGAGGAGGTAGCCGGTCACCACCGTCAAGACACCAGTGATCCCGGCGAAGATTGAGCCGATCAGCGCTGGGTCCATCCCGCACCCCCTCGGCTGTAGACGGCCGCCAGTAGCAGGGCGTGCACCGCCAGGGCGGTGGCGAGCCCTGCGGTGACCACGCCGCGAGTCGACCCGGACAGCAGCGCGGTTCCCCACAGGGCGACGGCGTAGCCGGACAGACAGCCGGCGGCGAGCACGTGCGCGCCGTACCGGAACCGGCTGGTCAGCAGGGCGACGACGAGGACGAGGCCGGCACCGCCGAACAGGCCCGGCCACACGGGGCCGAGTTCGTCGACGTAGCGCACGATCGAGTCGGGGCCGCCGGTGGGCGGGGCGACGAGGTAGTGCACGGCGGCGGAGGCCAGGGCGATGAGCACTCCCATCGAGGCGACCCAGCGGTAGCCGGACAGGCCAGTGCGCCTGGCGGCACGATGCGCACCGCCAGGCTCACCATCCGCACCTGACCGCTCTGGGACCACGGCATGGATCGTGCGAGGGACCGTGAGGTGCTGTCGCGCTCCCAGGTCACCAGGTCATTGAGTGTCACACGTGGTCAGGGCTCGTGCCGTTCGTTCCCGCCATGCCATCATCGCCTGTAAGCCGTTCCAACGGGCGCCCTTTCTCCGGTTGCAGGGCCCGCACGCTGGCCGAAGGTTCGCCAGGATGTGAGGTCCCCCTTTAGCGAGGGGTTTGACGTGCTCAACCTCGCTCGCGGTGCTGCCGCAGATCCAGCAGCCACCGAACATGGACAGCCGCGCTGCTACCTGATCAGGTGTGATCACCTCGCACTGCGTGCCGCGCTGCTTGGCGCGACGGCGGTAGGCGTACCCACGGTTGATCTCCCGAAACTCCGGGCGCTTGCGAACCTTGTCGCGATAGGCCTTGTGTTCGTCTTTCCGCCGCTCGTACCTGGCTGCCACGCGGCAGGTTTTGCAGCAGAAGCGTGCGGACTTCTTCTGAACGTTCACGATCGGACCGTTGCACCACTCGCACGGTCGAGCTTTCAACTCGGCTTCCCGCTGTTGCTGGTAGCGGGCCTGGTCACGCTGTGCGTACACCAACCGTCGGCATTCCGCGCCGCAGAAGCGTTGCAGTTGCGAGGGTGCGGGCATCGATTCGTGACACCATTCGCACGGTCGACTTGGCAAGTCGACTAGCTTCCGGCTGGGCGGCCGCGACCCGGGATTGGCCCTCCAACCTTGACGGATTGCTCGCTGAGCGCAGGTGTCCGAGCAGTACCTACGGTGTCCGGTGCTTTCCTCTGGCAACGGCGACTCACAAAAGGCACACAGCCGGGGCCCGGAGCCGAACATGCGGCGATGACGCTCAGCTTTCCGCTGCGCTGCTCGGCCGCGTTCTTTGCATTGCACCGAGCAGTGCACCCTATCCATTGGCGCTTCATAGGGAATCGAGGCACCGCACCGGCAGGTACGCGGCATGCCCCCGAACCTGGCTGCCCTGCGTTTCACCCCACGGGTTCGTTCCCCGTTGCGGTTCTTGCAGGTTGTCGAACAAAACTTGCGGCGACCGGACTGTGAACCGCATTCGGTACACGTCCGATTAAGGTCTTCGGTGCCGCGTTTACGGTCACGCTCGGCGTAGGCCAGTCGTCGGCACTCCGCCTGACAGAACCTCCACCGCTGCCGTGCGTTGACCATCAACGTGCCGCACCATTCGCACGGCCGGTCCGGTCGCCGTTGCTTTGCCCTTGCTTTTGCCCGGCGGCTTCCGTCCCGCTGCTTACAGGAACGGGTGCAAAACAGCTGATCAGAGCGCTTCGGAGAGAAGACCACACGGCATCCAGCACATTCGCGCACTCGATCAAGGTAGCCGTCTGCACCGACAGCAGCCCTAGGCGCGGCTGGCGTCGACCGTGACCTGCTCGGACGGATCCGGGGCGACCCGTTTGCCGTTGGTGCGCTCTTCGGTGAGCTTGCGGAGCTGCTCGATGTGCCGGTCCTTCTCCGAGAGCTGAGCGTCGCGCAGCGCGAGCTGCACATGCAGCTGGCCGATCTGGTGTGCCAAGGTGTCGACCACCGGTTGCGCATCCATTTGCGCGTCACCTGCGTTCGTGGGGGTCTGCATCACTGATCTCCCTCGGGGTCGGTTGGGATCTCGTCGCCATTCAGGTCGAAGGCCGGGAAGCCCTCCAGCGGCGGCAAGCCCGGGGGCGTCCCCACCACGTATGGAAGCGGCTCGGGCAGGGGCGGGAGAGCTTCACCCTCCGCGCCGGGACGAGCCGGATCCGCCGGCGACTGTGTCTCTTCACCGCGGTCGGGTTCGGTCACTGGCCCTCCAATCGGTCGAGGCGCTCGTGGGTTTCCTCGATGGCCTTCCACAGCAGGCCGATGGCCGAGTCCAGGGAGATACCGCGGTTGCCGGTGGATTCGTCGGTGACCGCGATGCCCTCCGGTAGCTGGTCGGACATCGGGCCGAAGCGATGTCGGCGGTTCTCGTCCTTCTTCCGGCGCCACCGTTTGGCCGGGTTCGAGCGCACGACGTCGACCGCGGAGAACGGCATGTCGATGATGTCGGTCTTGGTGTGCTCGTTGGATTCCATGTCGACGAACATGTCCGCACGCAGGCCGACGTAGGCCCAGTTGTCGTGGTAGTACACCGACCCGTCGTTAGGGCTGGTCCAGTAGGCGTTGCGGCGGAAGTCGATCCAGACGCGGTCCTTGGCGTTGGGGGCGTCGATGTCGGTGTGGATGACCATCCCCGCCTTGTGGCCGTGGGTGGTTTCGCCGACGAAGGCGATGTCGAGGCCGGGGCGCGGGCCTTGGCGCGGGTTGTAGTCGTAGTGCCACTGGTTGTCGATGTAGGCGGCACCGCCGCCCGTGAGCCCGCGGTCGGGACTGCCGTTGTCGAACTCGGCCAGCGGCGCCGGGAACCGGATTTTCAACCGGCCACCCATCTGCTCGGTTTCCCCGGTTGTGGCGTTGTTGGGGCCGCTGGCGGTGGTGGTCAGCTCCATCTCGGTCCAGCCGTACGGGTACGGCGAGCCGCGCAGTTTCATGCCGGGAGCGCGCCAGTAGCAGTAGAACTCGCGCATCGTGCGGTCCCACGTCGAGGTGAAGTAGGCCGGGGACTTCTCCCACGGCGCGATACCGGTGGAGAGCACCAGCGCGGGCCACAACCGGTTCCACCGCTGGAACGACGAATCGGGCCACATGATGATCTGGGCACCGTCCTTCGACGCCCGCACGAAGCCCTGGACCTCGGTGCTGCCGAGGTAGCCGGTGAACTGCGCCGCCCCGGTGGCAGTGTCGATGGACACCGTGCGGGAACCGTTGCTGGCGTAGCCGCGCAGCCCGGCGGAATCGAGCTCGATTCGTGCACCGGTTTCGGCTGTGGCGATCCGCCCCGAGATCGTCACGACCGATTGAATCGTTCCTGCGGTGATCTTCGATGCGGACAGCGACGCGATTTTCGCGTCGTCGATCGCCGCATCCGCGATCAGGACTCGTGTGGCGACCTGACGGATCTCCACCGCGTCGACCTGCACGGTTTGGCCGGCAGCCAGCGCCGCGGTAGCGACGTAGAGGCGGGCGCGGTTGACGCGGGCGTACTGCGCGTCGGGGTCCCGCTGGAACCTGCCCTCGATCAAGTACCAGCCGTCGTGGTCCCATCCGCCGGATTTCGCCGGGGCCGCGCTGATCGGGATGAAGGCGCCGTCCTCGTCGAGGAGTTCGGCGGCAGCGAACACCGTCGGTTGTGTCGTGCGCGGACCGGTGAGCCGGGCCCAAAACCGCACGTAGTACTGCATGTCGGCGCCCGGGTTGTCGATCTCGGCGAGGACGGCGCGCTGGAAGGCCGCGCCACCCCCGTTGATCTGCAACGCCCAGTCGCCGTGCACCGACGGCGCGGGGCGTTCGATGCGGACCTCGCCGACGGTCCAGCGCCCGTTGCCACCGTTGAAGTCGACCGTGGTCTGGAACCCGAACTGCCCCGTACCCGCTGGGAGCGGGGCCGGGCTGTTGTAGGGGCCCTCCCGCAGGGCGAGTGGGGTGGTGGCGGTACCGCGCACGTAGCCGGTCCAGGTGCGCCACTGCCCGACCGCCGACTGCGCCCGATCGGAGGCCACCGCCTCCTGCATGAACGTCCACGCGTCGGCCCCGTTGCCGTTGATAAACGCGCCACCAGCGGTTTTCGACTCGATCGCGCCGTAGAAGTGGCCGCCACCGGAGGTGGAGGTGCGCTCCACCCGCACCCGCGCCGAAACCTTGTACAGCGCCACCGGGTCGAACGGGATGGTGGCGACGGTGGACCACCGGGCATGGCCGGTGCCGTCCTTGGCCAGGCCGTCTCCGGTGACCACCGGGGCCGGCCCTTCACGGGTGCGCCACGCCGCCGCGCTGGTCATGTCGGCGTCCAGGAGCACGTGGTCGCCGGTGTTGCGCACGAACCCGCCCCGGCCGGATGGTGTCCACGCGCCGGCGGTGTCGGATTCCTCGAATCGTTCGGCGGCCAGCAGCGTCCGGTACTCCGGCCGCTCGAAGCTGCCGTCGGGCACGAGGTTGCCGTAATCGGCGAACGTGAGGTTCTCCGGGCCGACATCGCCGGGTTCCGCAGTGAGCTCGCGGGGGATACCGCTGGCCTGCGGTCCCGGCTCGGAAGCGTTGCCCCACACGTCGGCCAGCACCAGGCGCACGTAGTAGGTCGTGCCGGGGTTGAGGTCGGTGACGATGGTGTCCAGCGACTGGCCCGGCGCGGGCACCGGGATCGTGGAGCGCATCGTCGTCTCATCCGGCGTGAACTGCGCGGTGGTGGACACGTGCACCTCGACGTGTCCGGCGTCGTCCTCCACCGGCAGGCCGTCGGCGTCGAGTCCGTCCCAGGAGATGCGCAACGCCCCGAACAGCGCCGGTTCTACCCCGGGCGCGGCCGGGGGACTCGTCGGGGGCTGCGTGTCCTGCCCGGTCGTGAAGGTGTGCTCGGTCCAGCCGGAGTTGTTGCCCCACCAGTCGGTGGCGCGCACCCGGATCCGGTACTCGCGGTTGGGGTCCAGCGGGTACAGGGTTGTGGTGGTGGTTTCCGGTGGAATCGTGCCCGCCGGCTGCCACTCCGAGTACAGCAGCCATTCGGGCTCATGCCGGAACAGCTGCACCGAGTAGTAGGAGAGATCCTCGGCAGTGCTGCCATCCACGTTGCGCTCCACCGGATCCCACGCGATCGTCACCGCCGCACCGAACTGGCCGCGCTGCGCCAGGTAGGCACGGTTGGTGACGTGCACGTTGGTAGGTGCGGCGGGGGCGACGGTGTCCCGCCCAACCTCCCCGGGTGTGCCCGGCACATCGCCGGTCGGGTACGTCCCAGCGTTGATCATGGGGGATCCGTAGGCGCCGGTGTCCATGCTGCCGCTGGTCAGCTGCTCCAGGCGCTGCTGGGCGGTGGTGGCCGCGTCGGCGTAGCGATCGCCGAACGCGACGCTGCCGGTAGCGGTGCCGTCGGCGTTCCACTCCACGGCAAGCTGCCGGACGCGCATCACCCGGTCACGGCCCTTCACCCGCACCTCCACCACGTCGCCGCGGTCGAAGTCGGTGAACGGCCGGAATCCGTGCAGCGCGAGGTCGTAGGAGTAGGACTCCCGCGACCGCGCCATCAGCGACATGGTGCCGTCGGCGATGCTCGCCAACGTTGCCTCGTCCGGAGCCTGGGCCTGCGACAGGAAACCCTCGCGGCGGCCGTACCGGGCCAGGGCGGTGTTGTTGGCGCGCTCCACCCCAACCGAGCCCGACAGGGCAAGCATGGTCGACACCGTGTCGCGACTGGAGGTGTCGACCGGCCCGTTGAGCAGATCCCGCCCTCGCAGCAACTGCACGTCGGCGGTGCGGTCGGTGCCGTGGTTGCCGTAGGCGAACAGCTGCAGCACCCCGCCGGTCATGCGGGCGGTCGCGAGGTTGCGGTCATGCCACGCCTCGACCACCTCCAGGTAGGTTTTCCCGGCCTCCACCACCTCGGTCACCGTTCGCGGCCACGGTTGGCCCGCCGAGTCGTAGGTGTCGGTGAAGTCCCACGTGATCCCGGCCAGTGCCCCACGGTCCTGGGCCTTCTCCATCAGCAGCCGCAACGCGAACCCGGGGGTGACGTTGTCCAACGGCTGGTTCGGTTCGTCCAGCGACGGCCACGACTGCGGGTACACCCGGGCATAGCGCAGCTCGCCGAGCGTGGACACGCCCTTCCACGACACGAGCGCTTCGTCGATGACCTCGTCGGAGGCGGACTCGTCGAGGACGAACCGGCCGTCGGCAAGCTCCTGGCCGTCGAGCATCACCACGACCTCGGCCTGGTCGACTAGCAGCGCGGCGGTGGGGTGCTCGGCGGTGTAGTGGAGGACGAGCGTGGAGGCAGTGCCGTCGTCGGTGCCGAGCTCGATGTTCGTCCACTGCGGCAAAACCCGTCCGGGCTGTCCGTCCTCGATGAGCCGCAGCACGGGGATGCTGGTGGTCATGCGCTGCGCCACCTCCGCCGGCCGGTGATTTGGATGCGGGAGTCGGTGGTCGTGGCCTCCGCGGTGATGCCCAAGACTGGGTCGGTGGGGGAGTAGCCCAGCGGCAGCATCGCGGCGTGCGGTGCCCACCGCACCTGCGTCATCAGCGACACCGTCGGGTTGTCGGCCGGGTACGCGGCCGGGAGCGCGGTGTCGATGACCACCCCTGCGGTCGGGAGGTCACCGTTGAAGGCCAGCCATGCGCCGTCGGCGGTGGTCAGCCGGATGTTGCGGCCGGGCCCGTCCAGGTGAACCGTGAGCTGCCCCGGCGGAAGGTTCCCGCCGCCGAACCCGGTGAGGGTCGTGGCCTGGGAGTTGGTGAGCGGCACGGGCCCGGTGTCGACCACGGTGATGTCCTCCCAGCAGCCGGCCGGGACGTTGCACTCGACCGCGAACTCCGCCCGGCTCGCGTGGGCCATCGTGGTCGGGTCGAACGGCTGCAGCACCTCGGCGAAACACCGTCGCCCGCGGTCGGTGTCGGTGACCTCCACCAACCGATCGGTGCGCCACAGCAACGCCAGCAGCTCATCGACGCGCTGCCGGACCCGCACCCGGCCGATCCCGTCCTCCGGCATCCCACCGTCCGCGTCGGCGCCGAGGATCCACATCGACAACTCGAACTGCAGCTCGTCGAGGGGCTTGTGTGGCTGCCACACCGCGCCGTCCGCGCCAGCGACCTCGATGTTGCTGCCCCGGCGTGCCGCGGCCCGCAACCGGGAACCGGTGGTGGTGATGTTCCACCCGAAGTGCTGCAGCGACACCCCATCCACGGTGATCGGCATCAACCGGCCCTCCTGTCCAGGGCTTCACGCAGCCCGAGCTCCGAGACCCGCCGCATCCGCCGTGTCAGGCTCTCGCTCGGCGTCTCCGGGGCGGGGTTGTAGATGTTCTGGGTCACCGACACCGACACACCCGCCCCCGTCCACGTCGGATCCCCCAGTCGCGGCGTCAGGGTGGGTGCCACGTTCACCCCGATACCCGAGGACAGGGCGGCAGCGTTGCGCAGCGCCTCCAACCCGGTGGTGCGCACCGGCATGGTGAGGTCGGGGATCGCGTCGGTCATCGACCGCAGCGTCTTCTCGACCTGCGGGAACTGGGACTGCAACCCGCGGTTGAGGCCGTCGATGATCGACCGGCCGTGCTCGACCAGCAGCACCCGGTCGTAGGTGATCGGGCCCTTCAACGCCGCGATCCGACCGGCGATGCCGGAGACGAAGTTGTAGACGTCCTGAACCGCGTTCTTGATGCCGCGACCGAAGCCCTCGATGATCGAGGCACCGGCGTTGTAGAGGGTTTGGCCGACGTTGCCGACCGCGTTGGCGATCCGGCCGGGCAAGCCCCGCGCCCAGTCCTCCAGGGCGCGCACCCCGTCACCGAAGGCCCGTGACGCCCGATCCCACGTGTCGCGGGCCCACCGGTCGATCTGCCCCGGTAGCGCGGAGACCGCGTCGCCGATGCGGCCCGGTAGGCGGGTGAGCCAGTCGACGGTGCCGTTGGTGATGTCGCGGGCGGTGCGATCCGCCCAGGACCACGCATCCGAGGCCCACCGGGACAAGGTCTCGCCGAGCGAGGCCACCGCATCGCGGATCCGCCCGGGCAACCCGAGGGCCCAGTCGTAGATCGCCGTACCCGCGTCGATCGTGGCCTGCTTGGCGCGCTGCCAAGCGTCGGTGAACAGCTGCCACAGGATTTGGCCGAGCTCCCACAGGGCGGTGCTGATCAGCACCGGGATCCCGACCACCGCGGCGAGGATCAGGCCGATGCCGTAACCGACGCCTTCGGCCGCGTAGGTCAGGGCGGCGACGAACAGATCCCAGAGCTGCTGGGGGAGTGCGGCCAGCCACTCGCCGATCTTGCCTGGTAGTTCGGCGAACCAGGTGAGCACCGCGAGTCCCGCCGACGCGAGGGCCTCGCCGATCTTCGGTCCCCACTCGGCGAACTTGTCGCCCACCGCGGTCGCCGCGTCCGAGACGAACGTGGACACCTGATCCCAGTTGTCCCACAGGGCCCACGCGGCGGTGATCGCCGTCGTGATCGCCAAGCCCCACGGTCCGAGGAAACGGCCGAGCTGCAGCAGTTTCGGCCCCACACGGCCCAGCAGCGCACCGGCCTTGGCCCAGAACGACCCGGAGAACACCGCGCCCGCCGCCGTAGCCAGCCCGTCCCCGAGGGCCCGCAGGAACCCGCCCCGCGCCACCTTCCCCGCCGCCGCGCCCTTGCGGTCTGCGTCGGCGACGTCGAGATCAGGCATCTTGATCAGGCCGACCGCGGCGGCAGCAGCCTTGATCGCCCCGAACGTGCCGACCACGCTCCTGCCGATCGCGATGATGCGACCGAGCGCGAACACCGCAACACCGGCGGCGAGCGCGACCCCACCGAGGCCACCGACCAGCTCCTGCATCGGCTGCGGCAACGAGTTGAACCAGCCAGTGAGCGCCTCCAGCGCCCACGTCAACGCCTGCACCGCCGGAGTGAGAACGTCAGCCAAACCGCCCGCGAGCGCGCCGACGAGCGGCCCGGCACCGCCCATGGCGTCGAGGAGGTCACCGACCGCGGCGAAGAAGTCCTCCAGGTGCGGGCCCGCGACCTCGAACGCCGTCCCCAGGCCGCGAACCACCGACTCCACCCCGGGGCCGATCTGGTTCGCCAGCCGCGCTAGCAGCGGCGCGACCTGCGTGCCGACCACGTCGGCCACCGCCACCAGGATCGGGATCAAGGTGGCCGCCGCATCCGATGCGGCGCGGAAGAAGTCGGCGAGCGCGGTCTGCCCCTTCGTGGAGTTGACCCACGCGGCGATCTTCTCCGTACCCTCATCCAGGGTGACCAGGAAGTTCCGGCCCGTGCTCTCGGCGGCCCGGAACACGCCCATGATGATCGAGCCGACGTTGCCGACTGTGGACCCGAGGCGTTTCACCGCGTCGATGCCGGTGCCGATCCACTCCCGCAACTGCCCCGACTCGCGGGCCTGCGCGATGAACTCCCGGAACCGGCGTGTGGCGTCGGTAATCCCGTCGGCGATCGGCGCGAGGAACTCCGAGCCGACATCGGCGATGTCGAGGAACGCCTCGACGAGGTTGCGGGCCGAGGGCACCAGGCGGTCGAACGCGTTGCCGATGCGGTCGAAGATCCGGCGGGTGGCGTCCACCGCCCGCGATTCCCGCATGAAACCCGCGACCTCGCGTGCCGCTCGGTTCATGGAGGTGGCGACGTCACCGAGCACGTTCTGCAGGATCGGCAGGTAGATGCGGCCGAGCTCGCGGACCTGGTCGGCCAGGCCCGAGAACAATCGTTCCTGCACCGTGTCCTTGATGGCCTGGAACGCCGGGCGCAACTCCCACAGGGCCCGCGCCACGCCCTGCGCGGCCGGCGTCAGCCCCTTCAGGGATTCCTCGAACGCCTCGGCGTCGCCCTCGGCGACGGCCTTCATCACGTCACCGAAACCCGACAGCCCGATCTTCAGGGTGGCGATCCCGGCTCCGGCGGCGGCGAACACGGCGGGAAGCACCCCGACCGCGCCGGAGAGAGCACCGATCGCACCCACCAGCGACATCACCCCTGCCGCCCCCGCGTGCAGGGCACCGGAGGCCAGCGCCGCGGCCCCAAGCACGGCAGTGAGTTTCGTGATCAGGCCAATGACACGCGGCAGACGTTTCCCGATTCCCGAGACGACGTTCCCGAACCGATCGTGATCATCGGACGCCCCACGCACCGCCTGCCGCAACCGGCCCCACACGCTCGTCGAGCGTTCGGTGCTGCCCCGCAACCGGGCCTGCGCCTGCTCCACCTCACGGGTGGACACCACGAGCCGTTCCTGCGCCGCGTCGAGCTCCCCGGACCGCTTGACCGTGTTGCGCTGCGCCGCGTCCAAATCCCGCATCGTCTTCGCGAGCCGCTCCTCCGCGGCCACCCGGCGCGCCGTGTTCCCGCCGCTCTTGGCGCGCACGTCAGCGAGTTGCTGTTCGGCGATCCGCACCCGCCCCGCAGCGTCGGCCTCCCGCCGGCGAGCGGCCTCCAACGCCTCCGACGAGCGCCGCACCTGCTGCTGTGACGACCGGAGCGCTTTCGCCGCGTCCTCGCTGCGCTGCTGCGCCTCGGCCAACGACCGATCGGCATCCCTGGCGGAATCCTTCACCCCGCGCAGTTCCCGCGCCGCGGCCCGCGACTCCTTCCTCAGCCGCGAGAAGTCCGCGATGGCGCGGAACGTGGCGGAACCGGCGTCAGCCATGCGCGATCACCTCCGCTGCCGTCATCCCCTCCGGCACCAGCGGTTCGGCACCGAACAGGGCCGCGCCCTGCCCGACCGTCACCTCACGCGGCCCCTGCTGGTTCCGCACGAACCGGACGTTGCGTGCCGCCTTCTCACCCGCACCCTTCCTCGCCCCGAGCGCCGAATTCGCCACCGTCGCCACCACGTGTTTGGTGGCGACCTCGAACAACCGGGCCTGATCGGCGTTCTCCCGCGCTCTGCGCGCCAGGAGCACCTCGCGGGCCTGGTGGATGCGCGGCAACGTCAGATCGAGGATCTGGGCGTCGGTCCAGCCGTATTCGGCCGAGAGAAGGTCGAACGTGGCCGCCCACGGCCGCCGTTTCCACTGCCGGTCCCAGTCGTCTAGCTCGCCGCCGTCTTGTTCTGCAGCGTGCTCGCCGCCCCGACCAGGGTCCGGAGTTTTCCCAGCAGCAGCCCGAACGACTCCCGCTCCTGCTCGATCACCACACCGAGCACGTCGATGACGGTGTCGGCCTCGGGGTTGTCCAGTGCCTCGCGCACCGGCCCGGAATGCCGTGGGTCGACCGGCTCCACGAGGGCCTGCACCAGCTCGACGAACTCGTCCTCGGCCTCCGGGATCCCGACGATGGCCATTCCGAACAGCTGCTGCCCGAACTCCTCGGCTTCGGCGTTGAAGTCCAGGCGGGCGAGACCGTCTCCGAGCCCGGTGGTCAGGACCCGCACGAGCTTCATCAGCTCCCGCATCCGGAGTCGCTTCACCCGGCACGGGATGTCGCCGACGGTGACGGGCGCCTCGGTGGGGGCGATGGTGTCGAGGCCGCCGGCGGGATCCTCGGCGGCCTTGGTCTTGGTGCCCATCAGTTGCGCACCACCGCGATGAGCTTGCCGACCTTCTTGATGGTCGCCCCGAGCTCGTCCTTGTCGGTGTGCTCGGTACCGGTCTCGTCCCACTGCGACAGGACGGCCTGACCGTTGTAGTTGACCTTCAAACCCTCCTTGTATGAGGGCCCGTCGAAGGTGATCGGCGCGAAGTTCACGCGGTACAGGCCGGCGACCAGGGAACACGGCTTACCGGTCTTGTCGCGGGAGGGCATGCGGATCAGCATCGGCCGGGCCTGGATGTTGAACATCGTCTCCGACCACAGGTCGATGCTGTAGTTGGTGGTGCCCGCGCCCGCGGTGGAGGTGATCGGGGCACCGGTCATGTTCGAGATCAGGGGGAACGACACGTAGCCGGCCTGCACCGACAGCTCGACGAAGTTGAGCCAGTTCCACTTCGACAACACGGCGTCGTCGCCCTCGTTGTCGTAGTTGTCGGTGTCGGGCTCCATCGAGGCTTCGTTGACGCCGTAGACGTCCCAGCCCTCGATGTCGGTGCGGGCGAGTGCTTCGAGGAACGTCTCCGAGCCGTTGAGGATCTGCGCGTGGGAGACGGAGAAGCCCTCGAAGATCGCGGACTGTGTTGGGGCGGGAGAGGACACCGCGCACCACCCTTCGCTGCTGAACCCCACCGGGGTCTCACTGCTGGTCGCGCCAAGGGTCGTGCGCGTGCCTACGGGAGCGCGATCGGGTGCCGTCGCGGGACTGGTGGTGTCACACACCTCCCCGGCGTGGGGGACATATCAATCGCTCGATGAACGCGCTGCGTTACCGCCATGTGCTGCTCATGACCTGCGAAAACTTTTGTTCGCGAACCGGTAACGACTCTCGGTGATCGTCCGAATGAGTAGTTGAAGCTCGCACCGCTTAGACGAGCAGAGGGCGCCCGACCGGGCGGAAATGAGAAAATGGACATGACTCAGCCGTTCAACACCCAGCCGCCGGCTACTCCGCCGCAGCAGCCCTACTACGGGATGGCTCCGCAGCAGCCCTACTACGGGATGGCTCCGCAGCAGCCCGCTCCGAAGAAGAAGGCCAAGAAGTGGCCGTGGATCGTCGGCGGTGTCGCGGTCCTCATGGTGATCGGGATGGTCAACTCGGGGAACTCCTCGAACACCACCGCGCCTGCGACTCCGGCGGCCCTGCCCAGCTACAGCACCCCGGCCCCGGCTCCGGTGGTTGACGTGACGCTGCCGGAGGTCGCCGGTAAGAACGGCCAGATCGCTGTCGACGAGCTGCAGGCCCTCGGGCTGACCGCCGTGACCCCGGCGAGTCAGGACCGTAACGACGCGATGGTGCTGCTGCCCGCGAACTGGACCGTCACCAAGCTCGAACCCGCTGCGGGAACCGTCGTGAAGTCCAACTCGACGGTCATCGTGACGATGACCAAGCGTGGGGCGTCCGCCGCGAACCCCGTTGCTCCGGTAGAAAACGCGGGCCCGCAGACAAGCGGCATCGCGGACGGCTCGTACCACGTCGGCGACGACATCGAGCCCGGTACCTACAAGTCCGCTGGTGGCGACGGCCGTCCCTGTTACTGGGCGCGGTATAAGAACGGCTCCTCGGAGTTCTCCAACATCATTACCAACCACCTCAACGACGGCCCGTCGCGGGTGACGGTGAAGACCGGTGAACTGCTGGAAATCCAGGGTTGCCAGCCGTTCGAGAAGGTCAGCTGAACCACGATCGTCCTCGCCCGCGGTCCCGCCGAGGGGACGGGAGACGGGCAGAGGAGGGCGGGTCGCGTGTCGGGATGCGACACCGCTCGGCCGGACAGCACCCCCATCCCCCTCGGGGGTGCTGCCCGACCCACTACAACAAGAACGCAAGGCCAGGACCACTGCGGTCCTGGCCTGTTGGTTTTCTACAGGTGGCGGGCGGCGAGCTGCAGCACACGCTCGGCCGCACCGGTCCAGGTCAGGGCCGAACGCACGAAGTTCGCGGCGGCGTGGCCTTTCCGGCGCCGCCGCTCCGGATCGTCGGCCGCGGCGACCAGAGCGCGCAGCAGATCCTCCGGGTCGGGCTCGCAGTCGTACGTGCCCGCCTCGAACGGTGACTCGGTGAGCCGGTAGTCGACCGGGTAGCCCAGGTCGGGGTGCAGCCAGTTCTCGTGCCCACCCCACGACGGCGCGATCACCGGCGCCCCGGTGGCCATCGCCTCCACCGCAGGCTTGTTCATCCCCTCGCCCCGCGACACCGACACCAGCGCATCGAGGCTCGAATACCACTCGCGGAGCTTCGCCGTCGGCCATGTGTCCCGGTACACGGTCACGTCCGGAATCCGGCTTGCCTCCACCACTCCCGCGCCGAGACCCGTGGTTTTGATCTCCAGGTGGGCGTCGAAAACCGGGTGTTCCTCCCGGAACCGGGTCCAGGCGTCCAGCAGCGCGGGCAGGTTCTTGCGCTGCGAGGGCACCCCCACCCACCCGTAGCGCACCGGCCCCCGATCGGGACGGGTGGCCAGCGGGTAGTTCTCGAAGTCCACACCGGGCGGGATGACCTCGATCGGCAGATGCCGCTCCACGTGCTCGAACGCGGCCACGTTCATCGGGCAGGTCACCACGAGCGCATCCAGCCAACCAGCGGCGGGGGCGTCCCGGTCCCGATACCGCTGCGACCACACGCGCCCGCGCTGCAGGTCCGGATCGTCGTCGTCCCACCACGGCAGGTTCGCCGAGGTGAACGGGGCGCGCTCCCACATCGTCCAGCCGAGCTGTGTGGTGGCCCAGCCGTACATGCTCCACGGCACGATCTGATCCGGCGGCGCGTACCACAGCAGGCAGTCGTAGGGCGGCTCCACCGGGCGGCTCAGCAGGCGAGCGATCTGCTCGGGGAGTCCGGGCGCGACTGACAGCGGCCACAGCGACACATCCACGCCCATGTCCAGCATCGCGGTCGTGAGGCCGAGGACGTCACGCCCGTACCCCGACCACGGATCAACCGGGCCTCGAAGGAGGATCCTCACTTCCTGCGCCTCCCGCCGCGTCGCCGCATCCGGCCCGTGCCACGGTACTTCGAGCCCACCACGTAGCGGGGCAACGACCGGTACCGGCCCCGCCCCTTCTTCGCCCAGCGTTTCACCCAGCCTCGGTGACCGTGCCGGGCATGCATCGCCCGCCACTGCGCCTTGGACCTGAACCTGCCCACGTCGCTCACCTCCGGGAGTTAGTGGAAGGTGTGGATGGCGTAGACCGCGGTGACCACGGCCGCCTCGTCGAGCGGCACCGGGTACGGCAGCGGCGTCGAGGGCCCGGCGTGGCCGGTGCCGGCGACCTGCGGGATCGGCTCCGACCAGCGCTCACAGGACACGATCGTCAACCCCGCCTGCGAACCGATCGTGCCCCACCGCTGGTCCCGCACACCCTGCAGCAGCCGGTCGACGGCCCGGTACACGGCCCACGCGTTGGGGACGTTGTCGTCGGCCGACCGGGTGCCGTCCGGGTTGCGGGTCACATCGGCCCAGCAATCGACATATAGCAGCGGAAACTCGGCGCCGGAGCGGCGTTCGGGCTGCGACCAGCCCCCCGAGGGCCGCACCACCACGGCACGGTGCCCGTGCGGCGACACGTGATCGTGCAGGGTGTGCACGTACACGCGGCCGGACACGTAGCCGCGGATGGTCACATCCTCCTGGAGATGCCGCCTGGCGGCCGGTGCGAGCTCCACCGCGTTCGTCACCCCCACCCGTCGATTTCGGCAGCGATCCCGTCGACCAGGGCCTGCTCGAAGGCGTCGATGTTGGCGAGATAGCCGCGCTGCAGCGCGTTGTGTTCCCCACCGCGGCCGAGCATCTCGTACACCGCATAGTCGCAGTCGGGGGTGCCGCCGTAGGTAACGCTGCCCTCGATCTGCTGGCCCTGCGGATCCAGCGCGAACCGCCCGGACGCCTTCATGTCACCTGAGAGCACGTGCGCGAACCGCTGGGTGTGGTCGTAGAACCGCTCCGTGGCGTACCGCCATTCGGCGACCTGATGCTCACCCACACCACGGGAAAGCCGGTCGAGACCGTCAATCCAGCCGTCGATGCCGGTGACGTGCACGTTCCTATCCGGCATCGCTGACCCTCCCCACGGTGAGCCGCAGCGCACCGGGCAGGGCGGCGACGGCGGTGATGTGCCAGCGGAGGCCGCCGGGACCATCGACGACCGCGGTCTCATCCGGTGGTTGGCCACTCCAGGCCATCGTGATCTGCCCGGTGATGGTTGTGTGCCCGGTGGTGTCGTCGGTTTCGGTGCGCACCGTGCGCTCGATCCCCGCGCCGGTACCGAGCAAGGTCCAGGTGAAGTGCGGGTTCCCGTCGGCGTCGAAGTGGTCCCGGCCGCGGGCGCGGATTGTGAACACCTCGCCGACCGGCACACCGTCGTCGCCGGCGCATCCGCAGCCGCAGCCGGTGGAGTCGTCGTCGAGAGCGACCGTGACATGGGAAGGGGGCACCCCACACGCAGCCCGTGTGTGGGGTGCCCCGTCCTGACGCAGCCGAACCCGCATTCGGCTACGCCATGACCTGCAACTGGCCGAGCCGGTCGACGTTCGGCAGCGACGGGAACGCCGCCGCCACCGCCTTCGTCCACTCCGACGGCGGCTCGTCCTGGTAGTAGGTCGAGGCCCAGATACCCGGTGCCTGCGCCGAATACTGGGTGCCGTTGAGCGTCCGGATCGACTCGGCCGTCGGTCCCCACAGGGTGCGGCCCACCGGCTGCGCCGGCAACAGCACCACCTGGTTCTCCCGCATCGTGCGCACCTGCGTCGAGGTGCCGTCGGCGTTCTCCGAGCCGACCTTCACGTCGTAGATCACCGGCCGCGGCAGCCCGTACCGGTCGAGGGTCTGGTTGACCTCCTCCGGCTGCATCGGACGGTCCGGCGCGTACTGCGCATACGTCCAGCCCTTGATCTGGCCGTTGACCAGCAGGTTGTTGTGGGCCTTGCGGGACATCACCATCGTCGAAGGCCGCTCACCCGTGGCCTGCTCGATCTGATCGGACATCGTGATCAGGTCGGTCAGCGGCGTCGCGTTGGCCACGTCGGACCACACCGGCCCGTAAGCGCCCTGGGTCGCGCCGGTGTCGTCGGTCGCGGCACCGGCAGCCGAGCCGAGCACGATCTGCTGCGCGTCGGGCACACCGAAGTCGAACTCGATGATCACGCCGCCCTCGTTGTAGCGGACCGTGTCCTCCGAGAGGGCCTGCATCCGCAGCCACTCCATCCGCGCCTGGATAGAGGCCACGAGGCGGGAGGTGTCGTTGTACACGGCCCGCAGCGCGCTCTGCTGGTCCGCGGTTCCCCGCCGGGGGTTGAGGAACCGCAGGATCTCCTTCTCCGAGATGCGGGTCTTGCGCTTGATCGGCGGCAGTTCACCGCGGACCCGCTCACCGAGCGCCGGCCGACCGGCGATGGGGGCCTCGGAGTCCCAGCCGATGATGTGCGCCATCACCGGGGCGTCGTTCTGCCCCTTGATGTACTCGTACTCGATGTCGTCGATCGTCTGGTTCGGCAACCACGTCGCGCCCTGGTAGGCGGGCGGGGGAAGCAGGTTGCGCACGAAGTCGAGGAAGACCGGCGGCGCGAACTCTTCCATCTGCCACAGCTGGGCACCAGCCATGATGTTGCCTCCTTACTGGAAGATGATCCGGTCGCCGAGGTCGGTCTTGACGGTGTCGGTGACCCCGGTGCAGCGGGCTTCGAGCACGGATCCGTGGATCAGCAGCCCGGCGACGGTGTCGCCGTCGCGCACGTTGAGGTCTCCGGCGAACAGCAGGCCCTTGGCCTTCGCGTCGTCTCCGGTGGTGCCGGCGGTCGCCGAGTACTTGCCGGTCGACGAGTTGAGGTAGAGCACCGTGCCACCCTTGACGATCTTGTCGCCGTTCTCGTCGGCGGTGAACGCCGATGCGTCGAGGGTGATCCCGCCCCGCTTGACCATGTAGTGCTGGCTGGCCAGGAACTCCACTGACCCCGACAGGGGGTCGCGGTTCGTGGTCAGGCCCGCGGTGAAACCGCCACCCGCCATGACTTCCTCCTCTGGTTGCTACCCCGCCGCGGGGTAGCCCTGCTCTCGGTTGAACTCCTCGGCCAGCGACCGCGCTGAGACCCGCAGGTCGCCCGTGGTGGACGGTGTGGGGCCCATGCCGCCGGCGGGGGAGTCACCGCCGCGAGCGGGCTCGGTCACGAGCGCACCCCGGTTCCGGAGTCGAGTGACTGTTGACTGCTCCACGGCCTTCCGGAACGCCGACAGCTGCGAGGCCACCGACTGCGCCGCGCTACGCCCGGCACGGTCCGGGTCACCGTGCTCGGCGAGCTCGGTGGACAGCAGTGACGTGCCGAGCTGGTTGGCCAGTTCGCGTTCGGTGCCATCGAGGAACCGGTGCGAGTCGCCGAGGTACTCGCGGAACGCCATGCGCGCCTCGCGGGTGTTGTAGCGGTCCTCGGCGGCCTGTTCGCGGTCCTTGTTGCTGTCGGTCTGCTGGTCGCTGTCCGCGTTGTTGGTGGTGCGACGTCGCCCGTTGTGGGTGCCGCGCACTTCCTTCATCAGCGCGGTGACCTGCCGGTCGGCGATGCGCTGGGCTTCGTCGCGCAGGTCGGCAAGGGTGATCGGCCGGTCCTGCTCGCTGCCGCTGTCCGACTGGGTTTCCTGCCCCTGCTCTGTGGTGGTGATGTCGCCGAGCAGCGTGGCCGTGTCGTCACCAGCGCCGTCGAGGGCGGGGCTGGTGGTCGAATCTGCCTGCTGTTCGGTGGTGTCGGTGCCTGCCATCGCCGTTGCTCCTTGATGTCGCTGTGGTCCACCCGTGTGTCCCGCCCACCACCTGGAGTGTTCGGTGCTTGGGGTGCCCCTACTGGCAGCGATCATCAGTGCGGATACGGCGAGGGTGCACATGGCGGTGGGTGCGGGCGGTTTGGTGTCACACGCCCATCCCCAACTCGTGTAAAGTGGTTTACACACAGCGAGAGGGAGCCATGAACACCCACACCAACGACGAACTCGACGCGCTCTGGGCCTCCACGCCCTGGAGCAACGACATCCCCATGCCCACCCGCGACCACTACGGCTGGATCATCAAGTTCCCGGACGGCAGCTACTTCCGGATCAACAACGACGGAGGCCGTAAGCGGGCCGTGTTGACCGAGACCGATGACTTCGCCGTCACCCCGAACGCCAAGCCCGACGCCCGCATGCCCGGCGCTCGCATGATCGAGCAGCTCAGGCCATGACCGACGCGCCACTGCAGGCAGCCGCCGACGCCGTCCGCCACCTGCACCACGTCCACGACACCGGCAACGGATCACTGGAATGCGTCGAGCAAGACGCCGCAGACCTCGTGACCCGCGCAGTATGCGCAGGAACCCGGCACGACCAAATCGCGGCGACTGCAGGCGTTTCCGGTATCAACGTGGTGCGCCTGATCCGCGACGAAAGCGCCCGCGCTGACGCATGGTGCCGCGAGCGGTTCCTGGCCGAGCACTATCTGGTCACCGTGCGCGACGAGCTGCACGAGGAGGCGCTCCGGTGGTTCGACTCCGGGGTGATGGACAAGAAATCCGTGGCAGCGAAATTCGGGATCTCCCGCCCCACCCTGGACGCCTGGATCCGAGAACGGGACGAGGCAGCGGGACTATCCCCGGGCGAGTAGCGACCGCAACCACCCCGGCAGCGCGTCGAACGACGTGGCCCGGTGAGCATGTTCGGCGATGATCCGCCGATCCGCTGGTGGCAGATCACGGATCCGCCGCACCCGCCGGGTCACCTCACGCATCACCTCGGGGTTCACCGGGCCACCACCAGCGCCGTGCGGTTGAGGACTATCACGCCGCCATCGGGCAGCAGAATCGCGTCGTAGCCGAGCGCGGCAGCGAACCGGCCAGGGTCGGAGAGCAGGATCCGGTAGCGGCGCCGCTGGCTGGCGGTGAGCCGATCCTCCACGTCCTTGATAAGGGCGGTGAGGTCGTCCCACGTGATCGTGCGGGCCTCGGGAACCAGCGCGGCGCGTAGCACCACCGGAGCCGCGAACACGCCTGCGGCCTCCGGGGCGGTGTGGAACTGCAGGCCGGCCGCGTAGATCCCGGCGGTCGCCACGTACGCCCCGGTGCGGAGGTCTTCGGCGTGATCTGCGGTGTCGCCGCGCCACACCTCACGGAAACCCTTGCTGATCAGGCGCGACAACTGCCCGTCGGACACGACCCTCGGACGTGCCGTGAAACCCTGGGTGTGCGCGATGGTGTCGAGCACCGGGTCACGCAGATCGTCGGTGCGGGCCCGCTCGGTGCGGGTGAGGCGGGCCAGTGTCGAGGACCACTCGGTGATGTCGTTGCGGAACCGCGAGGGGATCCGCGCACCCGGGGCCGCCGGTACATCGGCCGGTCGGCCGCGCATGATCTGCACTGCCGCCGACGCGGGTGCCGGGGGCGGCAACGACCCCATGTAGCCCTCGGGGCTCTTGCGTTTCTCCGTGATCGGCCGTGCCTGGATCTCGGCGTTCGCCGCATCGCGTTGTTCGCTGATCCGGCCCGCGATCCACGGAACCACCGTGCTGCGGCAGTGAATGTGGAACGGTGGCGCGGCGAGCTCGCCCATCAACGTGTCGAACGGCTCGTCGGCCTCCCGGATCTGCCCGGCCGCATCGAGGCACACCATCGTCGTCCGCGAATCGACCACGGCGAGCAGCTGTTTCCGCACCCGCGGGATGCGGGGTCTACGGGGTGTCGGTGGCATGGGTGTTCCACCCCCGCATGGAGGCCATCAACAGTGCGTTGCAGGTGTCGACCGACGCGGCGCGGGCGATGCTGTGCATGCGGGGCCGCAGCGCCCACACCACACCCCGGGTCGCACCCGGTAGGCCGACCCGGTCTTGGGTGCAGCAGCGGGCGATGAGCGCCTCGCGGGGCTCGTGCCGCGCCTTCCACAACCGGCGCTGCTCCACCACGTCACCACGCACCGGAACGACCGCGGCCAGCAGGCCGTCGGTGGCCTGCCGGTAGGTGAGTCGCTCGACCTCGTCGGCGGCACGCAACGCGGCCTGCTCACCCCCGAGCGCAGCCCCGGCGGCGTGCGGGCCAACCTGCGCCGACAGCAACTGCATCTGCCGTTTCGCCACCGCCAGGGCACGTTCCCGCGCCGCGGCGATCAACTGGGCCACCGGGGGCAGCAGAACGGCGGCGAGCCACTGGTCGTCGGGCACGAGGTCGGCGCGGTCGAGCTTGGCCGGGGAGAGGCGCTCGGCGGCAACGATGTTCTCGCGAGTCGCATCCGCCACCTGCTGCACGCCGGCATCGAGGACCCGGAACGCGGACTCCTCCACATCCAGCAGGCCGTCCATGAGGCGCTGCGAGGCGATGACCAGGTCTTTGCTGGCCGAGCGGGTTGTTGCGGTCACCGCACACCACCCCCGTTGCGGGCCGGTTCCACGCGGTCGGCGTCACCGAGGAGACGACCGGCCTGGGTGGAGGTACCGAACAGGCTGGTTTCGGCCGCTACCTCGGGGGTTCGGGCCTGCTGTTCTTCGGCCTGCTCGTTGAGCATGTCGTCGATCTGCTCATCGGTCCATCCGCGTTGCCGCAGCGCCTCGCGCTGGGAGATCAGGCCGGCGAGGTAGTCGTCGCGGATCAGGGCCTTGTCGACGACGTAGCCGGTGCCCAGGTGCACGGTGATGCGCCGCTGCCCGGTGGGGTCTTCGACAGGTGGCGCCTCATCCCCGTCGTCGTCGCTACTCCACGCCTGGTGGCAGTCCACGACGCGCATAAACAGGGCTTTGATGTCCTTCACCAGCTGCGATCGGGTGCGGGAGAACGTGACCTCGGAGCGCTGGTTGAGGATCTCCAGCGCGTACCCGGAGATCGCGCCGAGGTTCGACACGGTCTCCTGATCCACCCGGGTCAACCCAAAGCTGCCGTAGAGCGCTTCGAGCAGCACACCGCGCTGGTGCTCGATCATCGCCGGATCCGTCGGCAGCGTGATCACATCCGCTGAGGTGCCGCCGGGGAAGGTGAGGACGTCGGCGACGTCCTTGTGGATGGGCTTGGTGTCCTGCTGCACCATCGCCGCATCCCCGGTGACCACGAGGTTGCCGTGGGAGTTGTAGCGGGCGATCAGCCACGACACCTGCTCGACGGCGTTGTAGCGGTCGGCCGTGCGCATCGCCTGCTCGGAGATCAGGCTCGTGCCGCGGGTGGACCGCAGACCGTCGGTGTAGCCGCGCACGATCCACCACGGCAGCACCGGCACACCCCACTCGTGGAGTTCCACCACGGTTTCGGTGGTGTCGTCGTCCGATTCGACGTACACCCGCTCCACGGCCTGCTGTGCACCCGGATCGCCGTCGAGGGTCCACTCCCGGCGCAGCGTGACCTGCCGGGTTTCGCCGTCGACCTGCCGCCAGTCGCGTTGCCGGACGATCACCTTCTCCAACCGGTCCGGCCGCCCCTCGGCGAACCGGGCCTCGACCTGCTCGGAGTCCCAGAACTCAAGCCAGCACGCACCGTCCGCGGCATCCCACCGGATCAGCACCGGCACGTCCCCGGTCTTGCACGCCTCCCGCAACACGGTGGTCACCGACCGCTGCTCGTCGTCATCCGACGACGACAGCTCGGGTGTGGCGTCCAGGCACGCGGTGATCACCTCCGACACCTCGTGCGGTTCGGCTTCAACCGCGAAGCCCTGAGCAAGGCGGTCGGCGATGAAGTCGACGCACTCCCGCAACTGGGTGGAGTAGGCGTGTTTCCGCAGGTGCTCGGGTAGTTGGAACGTGTCGAACAGCAGCCGCACCAGCGACTTCTCACCACTGGTATCCGCTTGGGCGAGCTGGCGGGCGCAGTCGTCGTTGTCGTCGTCGTACTGGATGCCCTCGTAGTAGCGGCGCCGTTCGGCCACCGCCTCGGCCCGCTGATGTTCCTGGTCGGCGAGGTAGTCCTCGCGGGTGGGCCAGGTCTGTTCACGTCGCTGTGCGGTTGGTGCGCTCATCGCCCCTCCTAGGCTCGCCCGGTTTGGATGCCCCGATACGTTTCGCTGCCGGCGCCGCCGAGCATGAGTCGCAGGCCCCACCAGCAGTGCCAGAACGCCATGACGGTGTCGTCGTGCTCACCGGAACCTTCGAGCTTGTCGTCCTGCCAGCCGAACGCCTCGAACTCATCCAGCAGCGTCTCCACGGCGTCGTAGCCGCGTCCCCCGGTCCGGTGCGGCAGGGTCCAGCGCCGGTTGGAGAAGTCGATGAGCATGCCGGGCACGCCGACGTGCAGGTCTTTCTTGCTGCCGACCACGTGGTGGGAGATGACCGGGACCGACGTGGTCTCTTCGAGGTTCTGCCGCCAGATCGTCTGCGCCGCGTCGCCCTCGATGACCACCAGGTCCGTCGAGTAGCGGTAGTGGTCGGCGGCGATGAGCTCGCACTGTTGGGTGTAGCGCAGTCCGCGTTCGCGGTGCAGGTCCAGCAGCCGCATGTGCCCGGTGCGCCGATCGGCCAGGGCGGTGACCCGCACGAGGTAGTCGCCGCCGACCTTCTCCGACCAGGCCAAGTCCCAGCCGGACACGACCACGTACCGGTCCTCGACCCCGAACGGTTTTCGGTAGTGCGGCAGGCATTCGGCGTCCGCATCGAGCATCGGGGCCATGAGGTCCCGGGGGAACAGGGACGATTCGGCGGCCCGCGGCGCGGTCTGGATCTCGCGGTCGAACAGCAGCGGCCCGATCTCCTTGCGCTTGGCGTTCAAGCACCGGGCGTTCTCGGGACAGGTGTCGCACGGCAGGTTCCGCCGCACCTCCGACTGCTGCTCCACCGGTGCGGCCTCGACGGTGTCGATGCACGACTGCAGGGCGATCGCGGGCCACCGTTCCGGCCACAGCGAAGTGCGGGTCACCACCGGCGACACGGACGGCACCACGACCGAACCCTCCCGCGTGCCGCCGGTGTTCGCGCCGACGACGCGGCGACCGAGCTTGCTATCCGCCATCGTCATCACCAACTTCGATGGCCTCCAGCGCCTCCGAGGCGGCCTGCAGTTCCTCGACGAGGCGGGCGCGCTGTTCCGGGGTGCTGTCGACGAGCGCGTCGACGACGTGCGCGGTTTCGTCCAGGGTGGCGCAGATCCACGCCGCAGCCTGTTCCCGCCACGTGAGGTCACCGGAGTCGCGTAGGTGTGTGGCGATGACGGTCACCTCACCGCGCAGCGACGGGAGTTCGAGGCGGCAGCCGACGTAAGGGTGATGTTCGGGTGTAGTCATCGCCGCGCCTCCACGGCAAACGTGTCGCCGACGAGCTGCCGGGGGTGGAACTCGGCGGCGTACCGGCGAAACGACCACAGCGGGTTGTCGCGCATCGACATGAGGAGGTCCGCGGCGTGGAACGGAGTACCGACCAGATGCACCCGCGTGGCCGGGAGCTCGACCTGCCGGCTGGTGCCATCGGCGTGCTGGATTCGGCGCATTGTCCCAGGATGTGCCATCGGTACGACGGATCCGAACCACCAACGATGGATCTTGCGGCGCTGTGTGCTCGTGCCCGCGTTCTCGTCGTCGAGGACGTCGTCGCCGATGATGACGTCGGGGTGGCCACCGCGGGTGCGTTTCCCGGCGCCGGCGGCCCGGATGCGGGCCCCATTTCCGAGGATCAGGTCTGTGGAGTTGT
Organism: Saccharopolyspora tripterygii; assembly: GCF_054778355.1. Lineage (NCBI taxonomy): Bacteria > Bacillati > Actinomycetota > Actinomycetes > Pseudonocardiales > Pseudonocardiaceae > Saccharopolyspora > Saccharopolyspora tripterygii. The sequence goes on from NZ_BAAGZP010000001.1 coordinate 136,851, forward strand.
CGCGCTGGGCGGTGGCGACCAGGTCGGGGCGGACGCTGTCGATGACGGTGCGGGTGCGGGCCAGCAGTTCCTCGGCGAGGTCGCCGGTGAGGGCGAACAGGTACGTGTAGATGCCCGGGGTGTAGATCGACCGCCACGCGGTCGCGTTGACCGACAGGGACTCCGACTTGCCGTGTTCGCGGGGCGCGACGAGCGCCAGGCGCCGATGGTTCATCGCCAGGTCCGCCCATTCCCAGTGCAGCGTGGACATGTGCAGGCCGAGGCGCCGTTGGGTCCACACGCCGAGGTGTGCGGCGCAGGCGAGTTCCTCGACCTGGTCGGCGGGCAGCTCGGCGAGTTTCGTGGTGTCCACACCTGCGGTCACCGTTGCCGCAGGACCGTGTCGCATCCCGCGCACACGTCCACGGTCGGGTAGCGGCGCACCTGGTGCACGGGGTGGAGGCAGCCGCCGGTGAGGATGCGGCGTCGCCCCAGTTCTCGCTTCGGTGGTTCGCTGGCGGGGCCGGGCAGGAGTGGGAAGAGGGTGGGTGGTGCGGATGGTGCCGCGCCGATGAGCTGGCAGAGCTCGTGCAGGGACAGGCCGGACTCGATCGCGGCGGTGATGAGCTCCCGGCACCACGCGGACCGCTGCAAGCTGGCGGTTTCCGCTGCTTGATCGACCTTGCTGATGAGAGTTTCGCGCATGCGGATGTTCACCATCGTCGCGCCCGGCTGCTTACCCACGTTGATCACCGTCGTTGCTCGGCTGGTCGACCACGGCGGGCAGGGCGTCGTGCAGGACCCGCGCCATGCGCTGCTCCACTTCGCCGGTCTCGGTGCCGAGGATGTCGGCGAGGCTGGGGAGTCCGTTGGCCACGGGTGCATCCCCGCTGCTGCTCGTGATGGTGAGCTGCACCCCGTCGTAGCCGACCATCCGTGCCCGCCGCTCCATGATCTTCAGCGCCCGGTCCACCGCGAACAGGTCACCCTTCATCGCCTGCGGCCATACGGCCATGAGGAGCCGGTCGAGGCGGGCGAGGTCGAGGTCGAACAGTTCCTGCGCTTCTTCCCTACCGATCCGGTCGAGGGCGTGGCGGATGGACTTGTAGGCCGCGGTCTTGTCGGTGTAGCCGAGTTCGTCGGCGATCTGCTGGAACGTGGCGCCGCTGAGTCGTAGCTGCAGGGCGCGTTCGCGGCGTTGGGTGTTGGCGACGTTCTGTGGGGATGCGGGGGAGCTGGCCGGGTTCGCCATCGTGGTCACCACCTTGGGCTGGTCATATCGAGTGGTCACCTTCAGTGATTGGAACTTTTCTTTCCGATGTTTCCGCTGGTTGCCCACGATCATGCCATCTAGTGCCCAGTGATCGCGTCACACAGCCTGTCCCATTTTTGGGACAACGCTGCTACCGTCGCCCCATGCAACCCGGAAACCTCGACGCGGAAACCCTCCGCCAACTGGTCAAACACCTCCCACCAGTTGACCTCTCGACCAAGACACCGGAGGAGCTGGTGCAGCTCATTCAGCACACCCACGCGGCGCGCAACAACTGGAAACTGACCGCCGGGTGGCTGATCGCTGAAACCGTGCGCCGAGACGGATGGGACTACAGACGGTTGGCGGAACTGACCGGAATTCCCCGCAACACGCTCCACCGCTGGGCCAAGCCCTTCCTCACCAACGACCACATCAACGATTCGCCGGGGGAGTCGGAGAACCCGAAATGACCACGCACCCCAAGCGCGGGCGCCGCATCGTTTGGACGGTGGCCCTTTGCGCGGCCACTCTTCTCGGCGTCGTCATCGTGCTGACGCAGGTGGGTTTCTACCGGGACAGCCTCAGTGATTCCACGCCCGTCGATGCGTTGCCGTGGCTCAACCTCGCCTTTCTCACCCCCATTGCAGTAGAGGGCGTCGCGTGGGTGTTCACGGTGTTCACCGCCTTCGCCGTCATCAACAACCGGCCGTCCGGCCGCTACGAGCGGTTGATGTGGCTGTTCTCCTGCATCAACGCGGGCGTCAACGCGTGGCACAACATGCTCCGCGGCGACGTGCTCACCGGAATCGTGCTCGGCGGCATGTCGATCGCCGGTCCGCTGATCGTGCACATGGTGCTGCGGTGGGACCGGGAGGTGCAGGCCGACCGCACCGCCGAGGAGATCCGGCGAGCCGCGATCGACCGCACCGTTCGCGTTGCACGCCGCACCGCGCAGGTCACCCGGCACCCGATCTACGCGTGGCGCACCGTGTCCATCGCCACCAACCTCGACTGCGGCTGGAACACCGCCTACCGCATCGCTCTGCTCGGCCAGTACAAGACCGTGAAGGGCTTGCTGCGGGAGCAGTTCGAGCAGTCCCTGCCGGGCGCGAACAAGCCCGCACTGGACGCGTCGCGCAAGGCCGACGACAAGGCGATCGAGCAAGACCTTGGTGAGTCGTTGTTCCCGCCGTGCAAGGACCCGCTGATCGAGGACTTGCAAGCCTTGCAGAACCCGGGCGACATGCTCGCCGTGTGGGGCTTGCACGACGCCGTACAAGAAGACCGTGCAAGCCAGGAGTCCAGCAACAACGAGCTTGCACAGCACGACCCGAACGGCTTGCACGACGACACCGTGCAAGACGACGAGTGCAAGACCAACGGGCTTGCAGAACAAGACGGCGAGACCTTGCACAACAAGCCCGTGCAAGACCCCGAGTGCAAGAACACCGGTCTTGCACAGCAAGCCGACGACGGCTTGCACAACAAGCCCGACGAGGCCGTGCACGACGACACCGTGCAAGACGACGAGCCGCTTGCAACGCCCCGCAAGTCCACCCCGCGCAAGCCCCGCAGCAAGCGCGTCGTACAAGCCAAGGCCGAGCGCCAGGAACACGTCGCGGCCCGCTACTGGCACGACTGCATGAAGGCCGGAGAGAACCCGCGCCGCAAGCCCGGTGTGGAGATCGCCCGCGATCTCGGCATCAGCCCCTCGGCGGTGTCCCGCGGGTACCGCTGGGCCGAGGAGGGCTTCGACCCCGACAAGCCTGGGGAGGCGTGATGGCCACCCGCCAACGAGTGCCCCGCCGGATCCGGCGCGACCGCCGCGCCGCCGCGTTCCACACCGACCGCATGCAGCGCGCCACCACACCGATCGAGCAGTACCGGGCCGCCGCAGACGCGCTGGTCAGCGCTCTACGGCACCACGGCACCCGACGCGAGGTGCGCAACCTCCGCGACGAGGTCGCCGGACACGCCCGCAAGGGCATCGACCGGGTCTGGATGACCGGGCGCCGCCGGGAGTCCCAGCTGACCCGCCTGTCGGAGGCCGGCCACGACGCCCGCGGACTCGGTGAGGTTCTCGCGGTGCTGCAGGGCGTGATCCACGGGCTACCGGACACCGAGCGTGACCGGATGTTCGTCCACTACAGCCAGCATTTTTCCGCCGAGGCCCGGCGGTTTGAGTCGAGAGGAGGGGGTCAGTGATGCCGATCCCCGAAGCATGGGACACCGCCGAGACGTCCTCTGGGGCGGCTAAATCAGCCCCCAATTGGGAGCGTGCGCGTGCGGACGCGCACGCGGGCGCGGGAGATTACACGGCCGAGTCCAACGCCGCCATCGACGACAACCTCGTGCAGTTCCCCCGCCGCGCCGCGACCGACACCGACGGTGACGGCGCCCCGGGCGCGGAGATCGTGGCCCGCACGGCACCCGGCCCGCTGGTCAAGGTCCGCGACGCCTCGAAGGTGTGGCTCTCGGACGCGAAAAGCACCGCCGTCGAGGCGTTCGACGGCACCGTCTACCGGTCCCGCCCGCCGTCGATCCGGGACCGGGTGACGCGGGTCCGCCGCGCCACGTGGGCCGGTGACATGGACGGTCTGCGGAAGTTCGGGCAGGCCGCCAGCATCCCGCCCCTGATCGCCTACATCACCCTCCAAGCGGTCGCGTGGCTATGCGCCCCGCTCCGCTTCTACGTCTTCCTCGCTATCGCCGTCGTGATCGTCGTTCTGGCGATCTGAATTCCCAGGGAGTCCCACCGTGTTCGCTCTCATCACCGCCAACATCGTTGGTCTCGCACTCACCGTCGTCTTCTTCCTCATGATGCGCCGCACCAAAAAGATGAAGAAGAAGCCCGGCTTGCTCGTTCCCATCCTCGCGTTCTGCACCGGTGCGCTGTTGGTTTCGACCTTCATCGGCCCGTGGTTCGGAAATCTGATTACCGGGTTCGGTTACGCGTGGTCGGTTGTTTTCGCCGCGATCGCCCTCGTCCTGGCGTTTTTCATCGGCGCTGATTTGAAGGACGGGAACATGGATGTGAAGGCGACCAGCACCGGCCTGATTCTGTGGCCGCTGATTTGCTACGGCGGGGCGGGAGTCTTTCCCGATGCCATGGCGGCGTTCAGCGGAAACGCAGGTGGTGCGGTTGTCTCCGTCGTCGGCCCGTTGATCGGGGGCTGATCGCATGCTGCTGATATTGGCGATGGTGGCGGCTGCGGCCATCACCCACGCATGGGATCAAGGAAAGACCCGATCCGCCGCCCGTTGGGCCGACGCAAAGGCTCGCGCCGAGGAACGCGGCGCCCAGCGGGAACGACAGCGCCAGGAACGCGCCGACCAATGGGAAGCGCGGTTCGACTCGGCGATCTCCCGCGGCCCACGGCATGTGCTGTGGTGGGGCTACGCGGCCGGATACATCGCCGGCGGCGCCATCGCAGCTGTTGGCGCTGGCGTGGTCGGCGCGTACTCGGGCGCGGTGGCCGGCGGGCGTTCCGGCTACTACCTGGGGATTGAGGCGGGAAAGGCCGGGCGTAGGTACAGCGACACGTTCCGGGCCTGGCGGAAAGCCAACCGCGGCACGAGCGATCCGATCGTGCTCGGGGTCTGCGGGCGCTGCGGCGGCTGGATCACCGACAACCTGCTCGTCGACGACCTCCGGTACGGCCGCGTGTGCCCGGACTGCGTGCCTGCAGAAACCTCCCGCCCGGCTGATGAGACGACCGAGGACCCTTGGTTCGAGTCGACGGTGGTGCACGACCGAGACATCACCGAGGAGCGGCCGTTGCCGCCGAGGTGCGCGAACCGGTGCGGAATGCTCGCCGCGAGCGGCTCAGAGTTCTGCGCCATGTGCCAGATCGAGGCGATGAACCGGCGAGAACGCGCACAGGAGCGGGCTGCGCAGGAGGAAGCCGAGCGGCACAAGAACTGCCGGAACTCGGACCTAGGCCCGGACGAGGCGGAAGCCCGCGGGTTGTGCCCGGACTGCGCCGGGCTTGGCGAGCTGATCACTGGTTTCGGCGGGGTGCACAAGCACATTCCGTGCCGCCGCTGCCAGGGCTCCGGGGGCTCCCGGCGGCCCGGCGCAGCGAGGGAGAAGCCCCGCGGTGCCCGTTGCGAATGCGGGCGCCGGACTGACGAGGCCGGTACGCGATGCAACGTCTGCGCCGCCCAGTACCGGGCACAGCGGGACAAGGACGAGAAACCGTCTCGGATCTACGTCGACGCGGAACGCGTGGACGAGCAGGAAGAACCCGAACCGAAGGAGATCACGAACACCATGAGCGCTATCGAACCCGCCCGCACCGGGACCCTCGACACCGCGGGCGAGGGCTACACCAGCAGCGTCGTGGCCATCGCCCAGCTCAAGACGCTGATGGACAAGGTCCACGAGTGCGTCACCGAACTCAACGAGGGTCTGACCGCCAACAGCCTCGACACCGAAACCCTCAACCAGCTCTCGGACATCACCGACGACATCGAGTCGCTGGCGGATCAGGTCGGCGGTCTGCACCGGCACGTGGAGAGCCGTCACGCGCCGCTGGCCCAGGCGACCGCTGACGCTGGCGGTTCGCAGAACGTGGCCACGAAGTCCTGGTACGACGAGTACTGACCTGCCCGGTGTGTGTCCTGCCCCGACTTCGGTCGGGGTGGGGTGCAGACCCGGACAGGCCGGGGCTGGAGAGGGGAACCGTCATGGAATTCCAGGACACGATTGATTACGTGCTGGAAAACCTCGACTCGATCGGTGTCGCCCGAGGCATCGAAGGCTCGTGGGAGGTCTACGACCGCGAGTCGCTCGGCGAGTTCGTTGGCGCGATCACGGAGGAAGGACTCGACCTGCTGCGCAGCAACGGCGTCGAGGTCTACCGGCGGGGCAAGGAGACGGCATGACCGCGACCAAGCAGGCGGAAACCTCGAAAACCAGCACCGCTGGCCGCAGCACCTCAGAGCCAGAACACGACCAGTCGCTGCAGGAGCTGCGTCAGGAAACGATGCGGCTGGCGAAGCGGTGGCGCATGCAGGCCGTCCCGCTGGTGGGCATGGCCGCCACACACGCTGCCGGTGCCGCCGCTGCCGAGCTCGACGGGCCCGAAGCGCTACTGCCGATCCTTGCCGGGTGGGGTGGTGCCGGCGGTGCCTACGCCTACGCGCATGGCCACACCGGCTGGCAGGGTCGCGTGTACGTGGGTATCGCTGCTGTCGCGTCGGCCATGTTCCAGGCAGGCATTGGTGTCGCGGGCGGGAAGTCGGTGGCCGCAGCCCTCATGTACGGCGTGGGATGCCTGATTTCGCTCCCGTGGTGGGTACGACACAGCGAGAAGGACCCGGACGTCACCGCTGAGTTCCACGCGCCTTCCGACACTGCCGCAGCACGCGCCTCCGACGCTGGTTCGACCGACGAGGCCCCGTCGAGTCCCGTCGAGCTCGACCCGCGGCAGGTGGTGTGGAAGACCTACATCGGCGCCAATGGCAAGACCCAAGGCTCGTCGATCAACGAGCTCAGCGACTTCGCCTACGGGTGGAAGGCAACGGTCCAGCAGCCGATCGGCGGGCACTGGGAGGACGTGTTCCAGGAGCGGAAATTGATCCACTCGGTGTACGACTTGCCTGACAAGCGGGTGTTCATCGAGTCGATCCCCGGTGTCAGCGTCCGCCAGGCGCGGATGACAGTGCTGACATCGGATCCGCTGCAGGCAACGACCCGCTGGACCGGACCCGGGCTGGACTCGGCGACGGGCAAGTTCAAGCTGATGGTCACCGCGGACGCCGAGACCCTGTTCTGGAAGCTGTGGGACCCGGGCGCGGGTGCCAAGCACGGGCTCGTTTCCGGCATCACGCGTTCTGGCAAGACCAAGGTGCTGGACCTGATCCTCACCGAGTGCAGCATGTCGGACCGTGTCGAGCCGCTGGTTATCGACGGTGGCGGTGGTGCGTCGCTGCCGCAGTGGATCGGGCGAGTGAAGATGTTCGCCAAGACCCGGGCGGATGCGAAGAAGGTGCTGCGGTACGCCCTGGACCGCATGGATGCCCGCCGCCCGATCCTGGAACGACAGGGTGGTGGCTCGCTGGAGCCCACACCGGGCATGCCGTTGATCCCCGTGATCATCGACGAGGCCCACAAGCGGCTGATGAGTGACGACGAGGTCGACAACCGCGACATCGTGCGGATGTGCGAGCGAATCGGGCAGGAGGGCGCGAAGTTCGGCGTGTGCCTGATCCTCGCTACCCAGGCGCCGACGGCGAAGCAGCTGGGCAACTCCACGGTCCTTCGGGATCAGGTGAAGTCCGGGACGATCGTCGGTTTGCGGACGATGGAGAAGGGCAACGAGGGCATGATCTCCACCGGGGATCCGATGCCCGAGGCGCTGCGTGACCTACCGTCGGAGTTCCCGAACGGCGCGGCGACGCACGGTCTCGGCTACATGATGACCTCGCGGAAGATCCGGGCGCGGGCTCTGCTGCTGGAGAACCCGAAGGACTGGCCGGTGGTCGAGGTCGAGCACGAGCCCGAGGCCGCGGATATCCCGTTGCCGCGCATGGGTGTCGTGGACGAACCGGAAGAGACGCCAGAGACGCAGCCCGGTAGCACCACGGCGTCGGCGGATGACCTGGTGGCGCAGGCACTGGGGGACGGGTGCGCGAAAAACCCGGTCGCCGTCATGCAGGCAACCGGGCTGTCGATGAAGCAGGCGCGGGACGCGCTGAAGGCGTTCTGATTCAGGCCAGGCTGTACAGGGATTCCACGAGTTTCCGCAGTTTCGTGGGGTCGGTCGGCATTCCCTGCGGCTGCGCTTCGCAAATCGTGAGCAGCGTGTAGCGGCGTTTCACCTTGTCGGACGCGTTGCCGGAGTTCTGAAGCCACGGCACGAACTGCCGCATCAGGCTGTCGACCACGGGCTTGTCGTGCGCACCGGCAACCGCGATTGCGGCACGTAGCCCGATGAGTTTGTCCATCTCGTCGTCGTTCACGCCGGCGAGGTTCTGCACATCGTGATTCAGAGACACATCCGCACTGTAGAGGAGCAGCGTCATGATGAATGGTGGTCACGCGGCGACGGGAGCGTTGGCGGGAGCGTTGACGAGCTCGGTGGTCGGTGGTTTGACCGGCGCCGAGCTCGGGGTCGCGTGTACCGCGGTCGGCGCGCTGTTGGGTGCCGGCGCCGCCCTGCTTCCGGACTTGGACGCTGATGGTGCGACGGCGTACCGGTCCGGTGGTCCGGTGACGTGGGTGCTGGGGGAGTCGTTTCAGTGGATGGCGCGGGTGGCCTACCGGTCGACGCGATTACCGTGCGATCCACCTGGTGATGGGGAGCATCGCGGCCTGGTGCACACCCCGATTTTCGCCGGCGTTCTCGGGTTGCTCGTGGCGCTCGGTGCACTGATCACCCCGTGGGTCACCATCGCCACGCTCGTGGTCGTGCTCACACCGGGGATCGGCGCGCTGTCGCGGTCCGGCCCGGCGTGGGTTCGCCGCCGCCTCCGGACCCACCGGGACATGCAGGCGCTCGGGGCCGCGGTGTTCATCACCGCGGCGCTGATGGTCACGGGGGCGATCGAGGACCTCGGCTGGTGGGCCGGGGCGAGCATCACGGTCGGGATGGTCGTGCATTCGGCGGGGGACTCGGCGACGCGAAGCGGGATCCCGTGGTGTTGGCCGTTCCGTCGGCGGTGCGAGAAGTGCGTCCCCCCGGTGGTGTGCTCGGGTTCGCGGTGGCGGCGTAGCCACGTGCTGCCGGAGGCGCTGCGGTGGCGAGTCGGTTCGAAGTCCGGGAAGCGCATCGAGCGGGTGATCGAGGTTGCGTGCCTGGTGCTGGTGGGCCTGTTGCTGCTGCCGGACCTGGCCGCCATGTCGACGCTGCCGACGTAGCCAGTCCGATCGAGGGGAAGCCCGCCCTGGCACCGCCCGGGGCGGGCTCTTGTGTCTCGTGCCGGATTCTCGGCAGGTGTGTCACCGTTCTGATGGCTAGATCACTGCTCGGGCCAAGTGATCTACTCGCCGCTACAAGCAAGTAGCGCCGATGGAGGACACAGTCAATGGGGTGGCTCCGAAATCTCATCGAACGGATCAAGCAGAAGGCGGAAGCGCAACAGCCATCTGCCAAACGAACCGCCCCCCGTGCCTCACCATCAGCCAGGAACGTGAAGCACAACGGACGAGTGAAACAACCCCAGGGCAGGATTACTGCCCCGAAGGGCCGGCACCCGCTGCGCCTGTTTGAACCGGTCTACCTATCTCGCTCAGCTCCGGGCACACCCGCACGAGACATGCTCTATTCGGCCATCGACGTGGAGACAACAGGGTTGGATCCGCGCCGTCAGCGGATCTGCGAAGTCGCCATCGTCCGCTTCCGAGGAGACGGCACGGTCCTTGACGAGTACTCCTCACTGATCAACCCACAACGGAAGATCGGGAAGAGCACAGAGATCCACGGAATCAGCGACGAAGATGTCGCAGGTGCACCTACGTTTGCTGAAGCTCTTCCCGACATCCTGCAGTTGCTGTCCGGCACGGTTGTCGTCGCGCACAACCTGGAGTTCGAGGACAAGTTCCTTAAGGCCGAGGTTGAACGTGTAGGCCACGAGCGTCCCAAGCTGGTGGGTCTGTGCAGCTTTGTGACCAGTCGCGCACAACTCGACGGACCCTTCTACAGCCTGAAGACGCTGTACAAGACCGCTACGGACGAGTGGATCGAGGACGCCCATACGGCTCTCGGAGATAGCCGTGCATTGGCAAAACTGATGGTTTGGTTGCTTGAGACCGCCCCGACTCCGCTGAACTATGTTGGCCCCGAGCCACAGCGCAGCAACCCCGCCGGCCCGGTTGCACGCATTCATCCTCGCGCTGTCCAACTGGCCAACCGGGATCGCGGCTACCTGGGGGCGCTCGCGCATCGCTTTCCCCGTACCGGACTCCAACACCCCGTGAGCCCTACTGCCGAACGGGCCTACGTCGAAGCACTCAACGAGATCATCGCCGACAAACGGATCGTCGAGGACGAAGGCTGGCGCATGGAACAACTCGCTCGCCAGGGTGGGTTTAGCCAGCAGCGGCTGGTTCAGCTGCACCAACAAGCCTGGGAACGGTCTACTGCATCCGAGCCGCTCGACTCGCCAGAGTCGATGACATCGTTTCGTCGCAACCAACTTGCCCAGCTCGCGCACGACCTTGGGCACCGCGACCTTGGGAAGCACCTGGTCGTCGAAGCCATCGAGAAACCGGCAACCAACAGACATTTGCGAAATTGGCGGATCGGCATCGACGGACCGGAAGACGCGATCGCGGAGCTCACGGCCTTCGTTACCACTCACGGTGGCAATGTCGCGAAGCGACTCACGGACACCGTGCGGTTCGTTGCCGCGGCTGACCCCAAAGCTGATACCCCGCAACTGCGCAAGGCACGCGAGCTAGGGCTGACCATCGTGTCACTGGACAAGGGGACGCGAAGCGTTCGGAAAGCTGTCGACGCCGAGGAAACGCGGATCCGCGCACTATTCGAGGAACAGAGGCAGTGGAAGCAGCGCAGAGAGCAGGAGCGCGCAGAGCGGGCCGCCTACTTCCAGCACAGGTGGCGCCGGCGGGAGGATCCGCCGTTTTGGGGATGGGAAGAGTCGGCGAGGCCGATCACCCTGCCGAGCTATCGCTAACGTTCCTTCCCCGAACATCGGTGTTCGCTCCCGCACCCAGTGATGGGTCCGGGACGTTCGTGTCGCTCGGCTAGTCGGTTAGCAGTGCAGCCCTTTCTAGAGCGCGTACGTGGAAACACCGGGGACGTGGACCGCCATATCGAGAGTCGCGGTTCTGTTCAGCGCGTAACCCAGTGGCTTCGTAGACGACGTCGCGCACCTGTGCGCAGGCATCCCGTACATCGTCTTCATCGTCGCCGGGCTGGATGAGACCAAGGGCTTCGGCGCCTTCGCGTGGGGTGAAGGTCCTGCACCCAAGGTTTCGGAAGTGCCGAACCAGCTTGTCGACCGTCACGGAACGACGATCCGCTCGCTGTGGCGTGTCGGGCGATGACCGGCGGGCAAGTTCATGGCTGACGTGCTCGGCAATCATCTCGATCAGAGGGCTAGCTGAATCCAGTTCCAAGATGACGCGGACCGATGGTGTGTTCACGACCCACAGTATTCCACATAAGCCGCTGACCTGCGAAAACAGTGGACATGGTGGACATGGTGGATGGTCTAGCTCACGCCTGTCGACGCTCACTTGCCACGGCGGCCCCGACGTCGCATGTTCGGCTTCAACCGCTTGTCCGCCGGCGTGCCCCGGCTCGGCTTGCCCTTGGCCATCAGTAACGCCACCTCAGAAGTTCCGTGCGGGTTTCGTGTCCGGCGGTTCGCCGTGGGTCTCGGGGTTCCAGTCGCCGTCGGTGACCTGCCGCGAGTCGGGGTAGTCCGAGGCGCTGGCGACCTTCGGGACGCCGTGGCTGGTGTCGGTGCCCTCGGCGGTGAACATGACGTTGCCGCTGTCGCCGCTGCTGGAGGTGGCGTTGGTGGCGGCCTCGCTGCCGGTGGAGGTGGCGGTGGCCTTGGTCGACCTGGTGCGGCCGCTCGTCGCCCTGCTACCGGTGCTGGTATCGGCGTTGTTGCTGCTGGTTGTCATGGCGGCAGGATGTGGCGGCGGGGGTGTGGCGAGCGAGTATGGGAGTGCTGGCGTGCGGGCACGTCACACACCCGCTCCGGTAACCATCTACCCACCCTTGATGGACGTATCAAGGGTGGGTAGAGTTATCCTCGTGGTGTTCAAAGAGATGAAGCGGACCGCCCTGGTCAGACTGCTCGAACACCACGGTTGCCGCACGATCCGCAACCGCGGCAATCACGAAGTCTTCGGCTGCCCCTGCGGGCAACACCAAGCCCCGGTACCACGCCACAGCAAGATCAGCCCAGTTGTGGTCCAAAGCGTCGAGAAGCAACTGGCTTGCCTACCCAGGGGGTGGATCAAGTGACGAAGCACGAGTACACGGCCACCGCTACGCGGGAAGGTCGGTGGTGGGTCGTTGACGTCGGCGAACTCGGCATGACCCAGGGCCGCAGCGTCGCCGAGGCCCGCCACATGGCCAACGACCTCGCCGCCGCGATGCTCGACGTGCCGATCACAGACGTCGATGTGTCGGTGGAGTTCAGGGTCGGTGGCAGGCTGGGCGCGAAGGTGCAGGAGGCGCTGGAGGCCAACCTGGAGGCCGAGCTGGCGAAGTCCGAGGCGGCGATCAACTACCGCAGGGTCGTCTCTGAGTTGAAGACCGACGGGCTCTCCGGCAACGACATCGCCGCCGTGCTGGGTATCGCGCCGCAGCGGGTGTCGCAGTTGGCGAAGCTCAGCCCAGAAGAGCCCCGCAAGCAGCGGAACTCGCTGATTGCGCGTGCCAAGCAGCGCGGCCTGACAATCCGTGGGAACAACCGCACCAGCGTGTAGCGCCAACCGGCCCCGTACCCAACGAACGGGTACGGGGCCGAGTCAGTCGCGGCAGGGAACTCCGATCGCCGACTACTCGTCACGCCACCCCGTCGAAAGGTCTAACCCCATGCGTTCGGACCAGTACACGCGTCCGAGCTCTTTCGCGAGAACGGACCGCATCCGCCCATAAGTGCGCAACCACCGCTCGATTGCGTGCAGCGACGGCCGACCGTCCTTATAGGTGTTCAGGTGGCCAAGTCGCATACCGGCATCGATGCGATCGAGATAGAGGTTCAGGTCGACAGGGGCGAGATCCGGCCCGGAGGTACGGCCGATCAGTCGGATGCGCTCGACCGCTTCGGTAGCCGATAGAGCGTCGCGCCGGAACGCGAGTAGCACCTCCAGATAGCGGTTTGTGGTCGAGTTGTCAGCAGGCATTGCGCGGCCTTTCCCAAGGATTTGCGGATTGCAGTGGGTATTCACTGGTAAGTCCGCGCACGACGCAACTCAAGATGTGGACAGAGTTGTGCATAACCTGTGCATGGCTGCCCCGCCGGTATGCCTTGACCAGCACCGGGACGGTTCGTCACCTGGTTTCGCCGTCGAGTTCCCTACTGATGGCCTCGCACAGTTCGAGGGCGCTGCGGCGGACGCTGTCGGTGAGCTCGCCGCGGCCGGCCGCGAGTCCGAGCGCGTCGAGGTGCCGGAGCACGATCCACCGCTCGGTGGGGATGACCGGTGCGTGGCCGGCGATGGAGTCGGCCTGCTGCTGCCGAGACGCCTTCCGCAGGGCGTCCGCGACGGTTTCGATCCGGGCCTGGTCGGCACGGCGTCGCTCCCACTGCCGGTCAGTCACCACCGGTCAGCCCTCCTTTCACAAGACGGACAGCGCCTACAGCGCGGGCCGGTCAAGGACGAGGTCCGGCCGCCACTCGTGGAGTAGCTGGTTGCCCTTGTCCCGGTTGCACGGCCGACATGCCGGGATCACGTTTCCCGGCTCGTGCAAGCCTCCGCGGGTGACCGGGATGACGTGGTCGATCTCGATGTCGTCGGGGCTGCCGCAGTAGGCGCAGCGGTGGCCGTAGAAGTCGAGGATCGGTCGCCACTGGGTCCACGTGACGCCGGGGCTTTCCACGCCCAGCTCCAGTGTGCGCTGCTTGTGTGCGTAGTTCCCGTGCCCGTGGCGGCTACTGGGTGTGTCGCGGCGCGCAGCGCTGTGCCAGGCGCGCATGCAGCGTTTGGAGCAGAAGCGGGATGGGCGGGCACCCTGCGAGTTGCGCTTGGGCTTGTCCGCGCACCACTCGCAGAGCGGGTCGATGATCGCGGCGTCACGCGCTTCCCGCCGGCGGGTCAGCAGTTCACGGGCGGCATCGAGGTCATCGGTGTCGCGGGCGGCGCATTCGCAGAACCGGCTGCAGTAGGTGGAGTCGACGCGCCTCGGCGTGAACTTCTCACGGCAGGCCGGACAGGTGCGGGTTCCGCGCTGTTGTTGGCGTCGCTTGGTTCGTTCACGGCTGTAGCGTTTCGAGGCGTTGGCGTTGCGTTCCCGCCAGGCGGCAGCTTGCCCGTTTCGTTTCGCTCGGGCGCAGTCCGGACAACGTTTCGGGATTTGACCCTTCGGGCTGGTGCGGGGAACCTCCGTGCCGCAGTCATCACAAGGGCGGGCCTGCTGTGCCGTGGTCGAAACGGTGGGTGCGGTTCGCCGCCCGCGGTGGTAGTGGGGCTTGGCATCCGGGTTGCGTTCGCGCCAGGCCGCGTTGAGCCGGTTGCGGTGTTCTCGACGGCAGTCATCGCAGCGCCGTTGGATTGCGCCTGTTGGTCGCGTCCGTGGTACGTCGATTCCGCAGTCGTCGCAGGCACGGACCTTCACTTGCCGGCCGCCAGCACTCGCTCGCAACTGCTGCAGTGGGGGCGTTGGGTAGCGGGATGCCCGGGCTGGGCCCACATCACCTGTGCCCCGCAGGCGCTTTGGAGTGGGGAGTAGGCGAGGTGTGTTTCCCGGTCGCGGAGGGACGGGGAGGGCAACCAACGCGGGTAGTTGCCGCTGCTGTCGGGCATGAGCGGATCTTAGTGGCCGTGGCCGCCCGTGCTGCGCATGAATCGGGCCCCACACCGATGGTGCGGGGCCCGTCGTCGTGTTCGGGCGTCAGACGTTGGCGCTGGACGCGTTCTCTCGTGCGACCGGAGTGTCTTGACCACACTCGGAGAGGCATTGCCAGCAGGCGTCTTGATCGGGTTCGCAGGGCTGACCGCAGTCACAGACCGGGGTTTCGAGCTCGGCAAGGTCAAGCATCGGGCACCCCCAACTTGCTGGCGATCCGCTCGCGGACCAGCTTCGCGACGGGGTGCTCGGCGTCGCCTTCCCCTGTCACCTGTCCGTCCATGGTGAAACACAGGTCCAGCACGGTGCTGAGGGCGTCGCACGTCTTAGCGAGGTTCCGGGCCGACTCATCGTCGTCGCGGTCGTTGTCCATGAACCAGGCCCGAATCTGGGCGTCGAGGTTAGGCATCGCCGCCACCTTTCAGCGCTGCGATGGCGGCGCGGGCCTGGTCCATGAGGTGCCCACGCAGTTCGTCCGACTCCTCTTCCCACACGAGGCATCCGGAGTGCTGCACCCGCATCAGGGCCCGAGCAACACGCTTGATGTCGTGCTTGGTGTGCTCGGCGCCGGCCATCGGCAGCGAATCCCCGACGAGCGTAAGCAGCTGGCAGGCGTAGTCGGCGACCTGCTGGCGGGTCACGGCACGGCGGGTGATGCCGGCCCGCTTGTCCTGATCCGAGGTGCTCACGAGCACGACCAGGTGATCACCCTGGAAACCGACCGTCGCTGTGCAGCCGATCGACAGGTCCCAGACCACCATCGGGTCGTGGGCGGTGCCGTCGTCGTCGTACTCGTGGAACGTGTTCGGGTTCCCAAGCGCGGTCTGTGCGGTGTCGGACATGCTGGGGCCTTCCGTAGCGGGCTGGTAGGTCAGACGGCGAGGGTTTTCACGTAGCCGTAGGTGTGCGACTTCCGCCGCCAGTACCCGCCCCACAAGCCGGGCCGCTTGGCGGTGTCGCCTTCGAGTTCGCAAGCCGGCCGGATAGGGCAGAACGCGCAGTAGGTGCGGGTGAGGTGCAGGGCGCGTGCTGGTGGTTTCTGGCCGTGGACTTCGCCGTTGCGGGGGAAGAACGCATCGGGGTCGGGGGCATCGCTGCAGGCGGGCCGGGTGCTGGTGTCTGTGGTGGTCATGCGCTCATCTCCTCGGGATCGTCGGTCTGCGGGCGTTGGCCGGTGAGTAGAGCGACCAGGTCGGCGAGGGTGCAGGTCACCCACTGCTGGCTGGGATCGGCGACGCCGTGGCGCTTGTGGACGACGAGCCCGGCGATGGCGTCGTCGTTGCCGCGTTCGGTTTCGGCCTCGGCCGACCAGGCACCGAGTTCGGTGCGGGTGGTGTCCTTGCACTCGGCGACGATCCGGCCGCCGCGAAGGGCGGGGGAGAGGCGGATTCCGCCGATGTCGCCGCGGTCCTTTGCTCCGGTCTTGGGGCGGCGGTCGATGCGGTCGTCGATGTGTTCGGCGAGGTAGTCGGCGATGCTGCGTTCGAAGCGGGCGCCGGCGGATTTCGCGGAGCGGCGGGAGCGCTTGCGGGGGCTGGTCATACCGTCTCGTCCTTCTCCAGGTCGTTCTGCGAAAAGATGCGTTCTGGCATGTCGGTGTCGGTGAGCTCGCCGAGAGCGACGATCGCCCGGTACTCGGACCAGGAGGCCCAGATCTCCAGTACCTCGCCGCTCTTGCCGCGGTACCGACCCGAGTCGGAGCGATCGCGAACACGCACCCGATCGCCGACGACGAAGTGGCAGGTGCAGGAGCCGTCGCCGGTCCACACCTCGCAGCCCTCGTCATGGCGGTTCTTCGGCTCGGCCATCACGCAGCCGCCTCGGCGTGGAGCACGGCGCGCATCCGGCGGCCGATCCAGGTGCCCATCGCCGGCGGAACCGCGTTGCCGTACCCGTCGACCTGATTGCGAGCCGAGCCCCAGACGATGAAGCTGCCCTTCCGGCCGCCGAGCCCGGCGTCGAAACCGCAGCCCACACCGACCTCATCGGGTCCGAGCATCCGAAAGTGGCAGTCCTCCAGCGGCACGTCCGCGAGGGCTTGCGACCACTCGGCGACGAGCATGCCGTTGTCCTGCTTGTGCCAACCGGTGAACAGCTGGCCTTGCCCTGCAGCGGCGGAGTTCACCGCCCCCGACTGACCAGCCTGGGGCTGTGGCACCTGGGCGGTGAGTAGGCCTGGGATCTGGTCGGAGGTGACGGTGGACATCGGCTCGGCGTGGACCGCGGGGATGGTGTTCTGCCGGAACGGCACGACACCGGCCGCGGTGAGCAGGCTCAGCGTCTCCGAACCCGCCTGCGTCGGCAGCGGCTCGGCCGCCGAGCGCGGAACCCCCTGGTAGTTGTTGACCGCGAGCATCACGGCGAGCTCGTGCGTCGAGGTGACGGTGTCCATCGGTCGGCTGATGTGCTTGCCATCGCCGTTGTGCCGGTGCGCCGCGAACACCGAGCCGGTGGTGAGCAGCGCGGTTTCCTGCTGCGAGGTCTGCGTGGCCAGCGGCTGGAACGGGTGTCGTTCGGTGCCGTGGTTGGCCTTCGCGGGCATCAGCAGCGCGGGGAACTGCGCGAACTTCTGGCGGCAGCGCTCGGCACGCGCCAGGGTGGCCGGCGCGAGCGGCAACCGCACGGTTCCGCCGGTCTTCGGGTCCTTGAACTCCTTCAGTGGCCGGTCGCCGATGCGGGTCCCGAGGTTGCTCAGGTCGAGCGCGAGCAGCGACGGGGTCATCGGCGGGACAACCTCGTTCCGGCAGCGCGGGCACCGGTAGTCGTACTGGCGGCCGTAGCGCACCGAACCGGTTGCGGGGATGCCGGTGCGCCACGACCACACGGCCTCGACGGTCTGGTCGCAGGACCCGCACCAGGTTTCGGGCCGGTGCTCCAGGTCGGGGTCCGGGATCGCCTTGTCCCAGAACACGATGAACAGCCGGTCGCGGGACTGTGGGACGCCGAAGAACTGGGCGTTCAGGTACAGCACCTTGTGCTTGTAGCCGAGCGGCTTGAACCGCTTGAGCCACCACCGGTAGCTCGAACCGTCGCCGACCTTCGGGCGGCCGGGCAGCGACGGGCCCCATGAGGTGAGCTCGGTGGTGCACTCGACCAGGATCATCCGGGGGTGGTTCTTCTGGGCGTAGTGCAGGACGCAGTTCGCCGTCGCCCGGTCCCGCTCGCTGCGGGTGACTCGCTCCTCGAACTCGGGATCATCGAGGTCGAACAGCGACAGGCCCTGCGCGTAGGCGCGCTGGGTGTTGGCCTGCGAGTGGTTCACGCAGGACACTCCGGCGACGAGCAGATCGGCTTCGGGTAGGTCCCGGGCCGAGTGGTAGTCCGCGGCGTCGGGGTCGACGAGGTTGGCGATCCAGTGCTCGGCGTAGGAGTGGTTCGCCTCGTGAACCTCGACCTTGTAGGTGTTGTGGTTCGCGGCCATGATCGTCGTGAACCCGGCATCCTTGATTCCCTGGGTGAGCCCGCCGAACCCGGAGAACAGGTCGACGGCAACGAGGTCGTCGTGCCGGAATCGGCGCGGCTTCACAGCGGGCCGGTGTTCGGCGGTGCGGGTCGTGGTGCGGCCCTTGCGGCAGGTGGGCATCACGCATCCACCGCCTCGACGTCCGTGCCACCGGGCAGGAGTGAGGCGACGTCACCCAGCTTCTCGGGCCGGTCGTAGAGGTACAGCTTCACCTGGCTGCCCCAGCTCAACTTGACGCCGACGTACTCGCCCGAGTCGAACCGTTCGGGGGTCGCGCCGTGGGCGAGTGCGGCGGTCACCGTCGCCTGCAGGTCCGCACGGGGATCGGCGGAGGTGTTGAGCGGCACGTTGATGCTTCGGAACGTGTACCGGTTGGTCTCAATGATCTGCGGGTTGGCCTCGAACATCTCCACCAGTGCCCGCAATCCGGTCACCAGCTCGATCTGCCAATCGGGCAGGGATCTCGGCTGCGCGGCCGTCGTGGTCGCCTTGGTGTTGGTCTCGGCGAGCGAAAGGGTGGCGTGCACCTGGGCGCGGGCGATCGTCGGGCTGGTGTCATCGCTCGGCGATGCTGCATCGGCGCGGCGGAGCAGCCGTTCGGCTTCGCGGTAGTGGTCGAAGTCAGTCATCACGCGGCCACCTCGAACTCGATGTCGCGACGCTCGTTGGCGAAGGCGCGGAGCTGGTCGAGGTCGATGGGGATGTCGACGGTCTCGCCGACGGTGGTGATCGCGGGGGCACCGATGTAGTCGCCGAAGCCGGTGACGGTGTGGTGCACGTTGATCGCTTGCCCGTCGGAGTAGTGGCCGTGCACGTGGATCTGGTCGTGGGTTTCTCCGGCCCACCCGGCGATGAAGCGTTTGAGGTGCGCGGTCGGGTTGATGAGGGTGTTCGCCCAGTCGATGAGGGCGCGGGAGGCGGGGCGGCGTTCGTTGATCCCGAGGGCGATGTGCACCCGGATCGTGTCATCGAGGTTGTTGTCGATGGAGTGCCAGCCGGGGAGTTCGGGGTGGTTGGCGTAGTGGCCGGCTAGTGCGGTGAGTGCGGCGGTGAGGTTCACGGTGGTGTCCTTCTGGGTTGTTGAGTTCGCGTCGGTGCGTGTTTGCGGGGGCTGTGTGGGCCGTGTGGCGGTTTTTGGGGTGGGCCGTAGGTGTTTGCCCCAGTGGGTGGTGCCCAGTGGGCAGCGACCGCCCCAGAGACCTCTTTGCGTGTTTGTGCTGGTGACAAAGAAGCATGGAGCAAGTGAGAGGTAGTTTATACCCACTACTGCCCAGTTTCTAGGCGGAGTGGGGAAGTGATTCCACGGAACCTGCGGTCGCTGGGTGGGACGCGGCGATCCGATGCGGGTGGGGCTCGGTCATGACCTTCCCGCTCGCTAGCGGCGTGCCTCTCCACGTCTGCCAGCACGGTTTCTGGCGGTGCGCGCCGCAGTAGGGGCATGCGATCCCGAACGCCTGCTTGCGGTCCTCGTGCGTGTTCCGGCTCGCCTGGTGGGCGTCCAGGCGGTCGCTGATCCAGTCCGTGACGCGGTCGATGTGCACTTGACGGGCTCGCCCGACGGTTGCGTGTGGGTAGCTCGCCGACGGCGGTTCGCCCCAGTCTTCGCGGTTCACTGGCTCACCGCCTGCAGTCGGCTCCGGCGCCGGTCGGTTCCGGCGAGGAAAGCGGGTTTCGGTGACATGGCGTACAGGCGGGAGGCGACTCGGTCGCCGAGGACGGGTACGAGGGTGTCGCCGATCAGGTTGGTGGTGATCAGGGTGGGCAGTTCGTGGTCGTACCGGTAGTTGATCAGCCGGTAGTTCACTTCCTCGTTCCACTCGCTGCCCTTGGCCGCACCGAGGTCGTCGATGACCAGCAGTCGGGCGTGGGCGTAGCGCTCGAATTCGGATTC
>NZ_BAAGZP010000001.1:157003-412765 GCF_054778355.1 Saccharopolyspora tripterygii
AGGCGGCGAAGGCTCGCAGGGCGCCGTACGCCTGGAACGTTTTGCCGGTTCCGACGGGGCCGAGCAGCAGCAGGGATGGGCCGCGGCCGATGTTGGCGACGGGCCGGCGACCTTGGTCGGTGGCGGCCCGGTCCACGACGTCGCACACCCAGTTGCGGACCTGGGGGTTGGTGACGTGGGCGTCGGTGAATCGGGGCGGGATGGTGCGGAGCCGGTCGGCGGCTTTGGAGCGAACGTCGGCGAGTTGCCCCGGGTCGTGGTTGTGGTCGGGGTAGTTGCTTTCGAGGGTGGTGATGCTGGGGTCGGTCATTGCTGGATCGCCCTTTCCCACGCGTCTTGTGTCCATGCGTTGGGGTCGTAGTTGGATTTGAACGGCTGGTAGCCACCGGAAACGGCCTTGAGGTGTGGTTGTTCGCGGTTGGGGTCTCGTGCGGCGGCTCGGTTGCTCACGGCTCGGTCGTAGAGCCACAGCAGGGCTTTGGGGGTTCGGGCCTCCGTTTTGGGGTCGTGGAATAGCGCGAGCGCGTCGTTGATGGCGGCTTGGACTTCGTTGGATTTGCCCTTCTCGGTCATCAACTCCTCGGCGTGCCGGGCGAGGGCGCGCACGGTGCTGCTGCGGTACGGGTTGCCGATGCGGGTGTGCCAGGTGGTGACGAGTTGGTGCGCGGTGGGTCCGTGCGCGGTGTTGGCGAGTTCGGCGTGGGTCAGGTTCGGGTCTGTGCTTCGGCCACCCCGCGTGCGCGCACGCGCACGGGGGACGCCTTCAGGCGTCCCCTCCTCTGTTCCCCTGTTCCCCTGTTCCTCTGTTCCAGTCGATGGGGTTTCGCGAATGTCTCGCGAGGGTGTCGCGAGGGTGTCCTGTTTCGCACCGTTCGTACGTTCCTGACCTGCGGTTTTGCGCTGATCGCCGGGCGGGGTGCCCTTCGGCGGCTTGGGATAGCGCTCCTTGTTCGGACGGTCGACGCGTTGGTGCTTTTCCCAGTTCGTGATGTGGATGTAGGAGACCCCATCAACCGTGTATCTGGTCAGTCGCAACCCTCGCGAGAGTGTCGCGAGACCCTCGCGAACGAACTCTCTGGCTTCCATCGGATCGTCTTCCAACGCGAAGAGATCGGCGGCGATCTGCCGGAAATCATCGATACCGACGCCGTTGTCATCGACGTAGGACCACAGCCCGATCCAGAGCAGCCGGATGTCGCGGGGGAGGTCTGCGACGTCTTGGGAGCGCCAGAATTCGGGTTTGATGCTCCGGATGCGCATCGGGGTCGCTCCTTACTGTCGGGGGTGGTCGAGCTCGGGGTTGGTCATTGCTGCCGTGCCTGTTCTGGGTTGGGGTCGCGTCCGATCCGGTCTCGGATACGGGCGGTGGTGTAGAGGCTCATGCGGGTGTGGAGGGCGATCTGGGCGTCGGTCCACCCGCGGGTGTGGAGTTCGGCGACGAGGTCTTCGCGGTCGCGGGTGGAGAGCGCTTCGGCGGGGAGTTCGCCGCGGCAGCAAGCCCTCCACCGCCGTTGCGGTGACCGTGCGGTGGGGGCCGTCGGCGGGTTGGTGAGTGGTCGTCGTGTGGGCATCGTTTCCCCTGGTCGATTCAGGCTCGCATGGAGATTAGTGGGTACTCGCTAGTGCCCAGTTTCAGGCTGGGTGGTTTCGCCGTTGGTCCAGATGCTGTTGCGGCCGGCGTGCCGGGAGCGGCGGGTGGCGTGGCAGGACCGGACCCAGCGGATGCGGCCGTCGCGGGAGGCGCGGGAGAACAGGCTGGGCAGCACGTTGTGGTGGTGGCAGGGGACGTTGGTGGGGATGCGGCGCCGCACGTCCTCGGCGGTGAACTCGGGCATGGTGCGACGGCAGTGGTCGAGGGCCTTCTCGGCGTGGTGGAGGTAGTCGCGGTGTCCGGCGGTGGCGGCGGCGAGGTTGTTGGTGACGCCGTCGAATTGGAGCTGGTGCCCGTTGCTGGTCATGCGGTCTCTCCGTTCGCGTGGAGTGCCTTCTGGATGACGTGGTGGGCGGTTTCGAGTCGGCGGGCGATGGCGGTGATGGTCAGCCCGCGGGCGTGGAGGGCGCGGATCGTGGAGTCTCGGTCGATGGGCCGCAGTTCCTTCGACACGAGCTGCCCCCGCATTGCCATCTCCACGGCGATGTCGTCGACCTGGTCGTCGCAGTCGGCCTCGGCGCCGGGCCCCACGTTGGGGTCGTCGATGGTCGCGTCGTCCCAGGCCATGGGTGGGAGCCAGCCGCGTGCGGTGGCGTAAATCCGTGCCCTGCTCGCCGCGGACTTGTCGTGGCGGGTGGCCTGCGGCGGGGTGAGGTTCCACAGCCGGTCATAGAGCGCGGAGACGGCTTGGGCGGTGGAACCGTTGACCTGCGTGGCGGTGAGCATCTTCGACATGTGCTGCTGCGGAAGGTGCAGGTAGTGGGCGAGTTTCTTCTGGGACCAGCCGAGCACCATCAGCGCTTGCAGGCGCCGTTGGGTTCCGGTGGCATCCACCCGAGGGCCGTAGTGGAACCGGCGACAAGTGCGGGGCTCGCTGTCGATGTCGTGGACGGTCATGGACGGGGCCGCTCCATCCTCGGTTGCGATGTGAGGTGCCATCCCTGGCAGCGGCGGCAGGCGTAAACGCGCTGCTCGTGGCGGTTTCCGTTGTTGTCGGGGTGCAGGGCGCGTTTGATGCGGCAGTCCAGGAGTTCCGCTTCGGCGACGCCCCGGGTGGGGTACCGGCGTTTGCGGCACCCCACTAACGCGGTCATCGCGCTTCCGTGAGGTGCGCGGTCAGGTCCGGATCGTCGGGCAGGATCCCCTGCTCGCCGTCGTCGGGCTTGGTCTCGTCGACCTCGGCGTCGATGTAGTCGGTGCGCTGGCCGTGCAGCGCGGCGTCCGGGTTGACGCTCGTGTCGACCCGCACGGTGTTGTCGGCCTCGATGGCGGTCGCGAACTCCGTGGAGCGCGGCATCCACTTCGCAAGCTGGCGCACGCAGGTCTTGTGCGCCATGGCGTCGAAGTTGTCCTTCCACGGCCCCGTCTTCGACTTGGCGTTCTGGTCGCGGTACTCCTTCATCTCGTCGTGCGACATGACGACGAACGCGTGCCCACCGGTCACGAACTTCGCGAAGGCGTAGTAGGCGACCGCCTCGCCCTTCGAGCCGGTCATTGCGGGCTTGTGGATCAGCGAGTCCGCGAGGCCGTAGTCGACATCGAAGGTGTCGTTGGCGTAGACGGTGCGGGCCTGCAGCGACTTGATCTGCCCCGAACGGTGCGCCAACTCGACCAGGCCCTGGTAGCCGATGACGAGCTGCGCCTGGCGGCCGAACGGGATCAGCCACGCGTGGCCGAGAACTCCGGGCCGCAGACCGAGCTGCGCGCAGGTCATCAGGCCGCCGAGCACACTGGCGGCGTCGCAGCGGGCGAGAGCCGGGGTGGTGCGCAGGCAGGTCATCGCGTCGCGGACGAGCTGCGCCGCCTCGGCGCCCTTGGGCATGGCCATCTGGAACTGCGACTGCATCGAGCGGATCTGGTCGGCCATCGACGGCGGTTCGCCCTGCTTGGCAACCTGGCCGCTGTTGGCGTCCTTGACGCGGCGGGTGAGGTCGTTACCCATCGGTTGGTACTCCCGTTCTGTGGTTGGTGGTGTCGGTCAGTCGCTGGCGGTGAAGCGCAGCTGCCGCGTGCGGTACGCGGCGTACACGTCGGGGTGCTCGGCCTTGAGCGCGTCGACGTCGAGCTCGGTGCGGGTGATCTCGCGGGTGTAGGCGGCGACCAGGGCGGGCTGCTCGTCGACGAGCCGTTTGGTGTTGAGCCGGTTGACCTGTTTCCAGGTGGCGATGGTTCGTCCACCGGGGGTTTCGATGCGGTCGCCGTCGCCGATCAGGCCCTTGATGCGGTTCTTGATGGCGTCGTGGTCGGCGGTGGCGTCCTTGACCGCTTGGGCGGTCTTGGCCTTGGCGCGGATCAGGTCGTCGGCGAGGTCGTCGGTGATCTCGGCCGCGGTGTCGCTGGCGGTGGGGAAGCGGCCGGCGAGGAAGGTTTCGACGCTGGCGGATCCGTCCAGGTCGGGTTCGGCACCGGTTTCGATGTGGTCGCGCCAGAACCGCCCGGAGATGTCGACGAGGTGCCCGATCAGCTCGTCGTCGCGCTGCACGGTGCGGTATTCGTTGCGCTGCCCGCCGATGAGTACGGCGACGTGCCAGCGGGTCAGTCCGGTGACGGCCATGCACCACTGGGCCTGCAGTTCGGCGTGGTCGGGTACCTGCTGGTCGTCCCATTCGTGGGCGAGCCACTGGTTGCAGGTCTTGCCCTCGTATCCGGCGCCGTCGCTGCAGAAGCCGTCGGGGTTGGCGAGCATCCAGGGCCAGCGGGTGGAGCGCCAGGTTCCGGCGGCGGTGATGGTGAGGTCGTGGTGGCGGGCGAAGCGGTCGCGAACGACCGGCTCCAGGAGCGTGCCCATCTCGGCGGCCTCCGACGGCCACTCCTCGGTTAGCGGTAGCTGCCCGGTTTTGTCGAGCCACAGTTCGTAGCGGCTGCGGTAGTGGTTGAGGCCGACGAGGGTGGAGACGTCGCTGCTACCGATGCCGGTGCGGCGGGTGGTGAGCCACTGGTGGTACGGGGGGTTGGGCGGCAGGATCTGCTGCGCGTGGTCGCCGCGGGGCAGCTGCTGGTCTTGGGTGAGGGTGGCGGTCATCGCTGGGACTCCGCTGGTTGATGGGTGGCGGGGTTCGATGGGTTGTTGTTGATCTTGGTGAGGTGTTCGCCGCGACCGTTGCGTTGGGCGCAGTCGGCGCATTCGGCGCCGCGTATCCAGCCGGGGTATCCGAGCCCGTCGTGGTTGGGGTTCATGGCGACGTCGCGGTAGCGGTCGCCGGGCTGGATGGCCGGGCGGTCGCAGGTGATGCACCGGTGCGGCTTGGCGGCGGTTCGTACGGTGGCGCGGATCATGCGGGCACCTCCGCGCTGTGGGGGATGAGCGGCCACGACCGGTTGATGACGATCGCGTCGATCTCGTCGACGGGGGCGTTCTCGGCGGTCTTGCGTCCGCGCAGGAACTGCTCGAAGCGGGCGGACTGGTCGGCGAACCACTCGGCCTGCAGGTACTGCAGTTCGGCGAGTTCGCATCCGAGCTGCTGCGGGTGCCGTTCGGCGACTACCCACGCGAGCCGGGCGGCGGCCAGTGCGTCCCCAGCGGAGGTGTGTGCCTGGTCGGCCGCGAGCTCGATGCCGTAGTGGGCGCAGACGTCGGCGAGCTTGCGGGAGCCCTTGCGGTAGCGGTCGACCGACTTGTCGATGACCAGGGGGTCGATCACCGGGCCGATGCCGTGGAGTCCGCGACCGCCGTAGCGGCGCAGTTCCCGGTCGAGCAGGGTGAGGTCGTAGGGCGCGTTGTAGACCACGACCGGAACACCCTTGATCCAGGCCTGCCACAAGGCTTGCTCGACCTCGGGGATCGCCACGTCGGGGCGGGCGCCGTCGGCGCGGGCCTGCCCGGTGGTGATCCCGTGCACGGCGGTGGCCTGCTCGGGGATGTCGACGCCGGGGTCGACGAGCCAGGTGCGGGAATCGGTGGTTCTGGAAGTCACGTCAATCCGGGTAACCGTCACGGTGACGATTCGAGCGGTCTCCGGATCGACCCCGGTTGTCTCCGAGTCGAATGCGACAAGGACGTCGTTGTGCCAGGTCACGCCGCCACCCCCAGCGCGAGTGGTGCGGCGTGGGCCTCGTACTCGACGATCACCGTCGAGTCGGTGGGGGCGTCGTCCAGGGCGGTGCGCACGACCGCGATCACGCAGTCGCCGCAGGCGTAGCGCAGCCCGACGGGTTCCTCGACGGCGTCCCAGTAGACGCCGATGCGGCCAGCGTGTTCGGTGCCGCACTGCTCGCAGTCGTCGAAGTCGCTGGTGACGGTGACGTGCTGGACCTTGACCTGCGGGTCGTCGGTGAGCTCGGCGGGGGCGGTCACGATGCCCTACCCATGCTGTCCGGGTGGGCGATCGGGTCATCAGAGCCGTCGAGGTACTCGCGGAGTGCGGAGTCAGGGATCAGGTAGCGGCGCCCGGTGGAGCGGGTGCGAAGTTTCCCCGCCTGGATGAGGTTTCGGACCTGCTTGTCGCTGAGGCCGAGCATGCCAGCGACCTGCTGGACGGTGTGGGCCAGGAGCTGGTTCGGGCCGATGTTGGTGCTCATGCGGCACCCCCGGTGGGCTGCTGACCGCGCAGGACGGGGATCCAGCGCTTGGCGGCGGCGTTGGGGGTGGAGTTGGACGGGTAGAGATCAGCGGGTTCGACGCCGAGGGCGTCGGCGAGCCGCAGGATCGTGCGGGGGCTGGGGTTTCCGTGCCCGGTTTCGAGGGTGCTGATGTGGTTGGGGTGGAGCCCGGAACGCCGGCCGAGGCTGGCGAGGGAGTCGCGGGTGCGCGACCGGGCAGTGAGCAGTTCGGCCCAGGGGCCGTGGAGGGTGAATGCTGCCTTCATGGTTCCCAGTTTATGCCCACTAGTGGTCAGTTTCAACTGAACAGTGTGTACCCACTGGCTCACTCACTGCCCACACCGCTATCTAGTGCCTGGCCACTATTGGGCGCACTAGTTGTCTCCAGTCGCACGGGTGCGACATGCTTGACACGTGGCAGCCCAGACCAGTACCGAGCACCCCGTCAACGACCAGGAACGCCCCTGGCCCTGGGGCCCGAAACTTCGCGACGCCCGCGAAGCACTCGGGCTATCCCAGCGCTACGCCGCCAAGCGCGCCGGCATCTCCCAAACCACGTGGGCCAACCTCGAAACCGGGATGGTTCACCTCGGGAAGGGCATGTACAAGCCGTACGACTCCCGCGCCTCCACAGTCCTGGCCGCGGCCAGCGTCGTTGGCCTTGACCCGAGCGAGGCGCTGCGGTTGACCGGGCACGATCCGGCCGAGGGCCCCGGGTTCAACCCCTACGGCTCGCCGACGGTGTCGCAACGTCAGCTCGCGGACAAGCTCGCCGCCCTGTCCGAGCACCAGCGGGCCCTGGTGGTTGCCCTCATCGACGAACTCACCCAGGCCAACGCCGAGCCGGTGCCGGACACCGTCGTGCCGTCGCACGAGCGCAGTGCCGCGACGAAGTCGCGGAAGCGCGGTGCACGCGATAGCCGACAGCATCATCAAGCCCCGCTTATCCCTGATCTTTGATCACCGCAGGTTGACTTAGGCCGAGGAGACTTCGTCGTCGAGCATGTCGCGGCCGGCCTGGAGCATCGCGTGTTCGTCGATGCTGCTCGGGGCGTGGCCCAGCGGGTAGTCGACCTGGATGTGCTCCTCGGGATCGCCGACCGCGCCGGGCTCCTGCGGATCCACGAACCGGGAGACGACGATCTGGTCGCGCAGTTCAGCGCGAGGTGATTCGATGCAGGTCGTGGTTCTTCGGGCCGGAGAGTCAGCACCGATCGCACTGCGACTGGCGAAAGAACCGTCATGGTGAAGGGACACGTCGTGTCCTCCTCTCGTGCGGGGCTCTCCGGCGGGGATTCTCGGCGGGACCCACATCTTTACTCGGTAGAACCGGGTATTGCACCCACCCTGAACGGCCCGTGAGCCGTGGAAACACCAGGGATGCGTGACGTGTCTGTCCACTGTGGGTCTTTTGATCCGTCTGGTCACACCTGATGTTTACGAGCAGATACTGATCATCCCGTTGGGGTGAACGGCTCAAACCCGACAGGTGCCCAGTGGGGAGAGTCCGACCGATTGTCGCAACACCCACTGGGAATGCTACTCACGGTCACATCACGTGCTGTGTCGAACATGTGTACTACCCAACCGCGTGATTTGCATGATCGCAAGCAACCACGCGGCTGAAACCGCGCACTGGACCATGTCAAGCGCCAAGCGGTCTAGTTCGCCCAGTCGGGCTAATAGCCTCTGCTGCGATGAGCGGTCGCAACCGCCGGAGAACGCGCCCAACGGCATCGGTCGGGGTAAAGCGTGGATCCACGCAATATCCATGCTTTACGTCCAGGGTTGGGCGGTTACCACTGGCCGCCACAGGAACTCGCGGTGACGTCACGTGCTGGACAAGGCGCCTACAGGGCGTGATAGAAAGTGGTCCGCACAATCGTCAGAGTGTCGGTTCGAACCCGACCGGGGGCACTTTTCCAAGCTATCGGGTCATCCGATCTCGCACCTCCACCATCCGCGCATTTCGGGCGACTCGTTCGAGTGATCTTCGCGGTTCGGCTTGTTGGTGAAGCCCTTTCGTGCTTGCCGGGCGGTCCGCTTCAGTCGCGTTCCGGTTTCGGTTCGGTGAAGCCCCGGCCGAGCGATGGTCCGTCCGGCCGCTCGGCCAGGAGGACTCGCTGCTCGTTGAGGTGGCGATTACCCGGTGGGGGTTTCGCGCCCGGCGGGTCAACCGCGACAATGCGCCCTCATGGCCTACGAGCGAGACCCCCGGGCCGGACGGCCGGGACCGGGACAGCAGGGACCGCAGCAGCCGGGACCGCAGCAGGGTGGACCTCGGCCGCCGGGGCCGCCCCCCGGCCCGCCGGGACAACCGCCGGGCGGTCAGCCCAGGCCGCCGCAGGTGCCGCCGGGGCAAGCGCCGCCGCCCGGGCCGGGCCCGCAGCAGGTGCCACCGGGCCGGGTGCCGCCCGGTCAGCCGCCGATGGGCGGCCAGCCGCAGCAACCGATGCCCCCGCAGCAGCCGCCGCAGCAGCCCCCGGGCGGGGTTCCCGGGTACCAGCCGCCGGCCAACAACCCGTACCCGGAGACCCGCATCGATCAGCGCGTCGACCCGCACGCCGATCCCTACGGCTACCGAGACGACCGCTACGACGATCGGTACGACGACTACTACGACGACCGGTACGACGACCGCTACCGGGAACCGGAGCGCGACCGGTACCGCGACGACTACGACCGCCGCGACCGGGACTACGACCGCCGCGACCGGGACTACGACCGCCGCGACCGGGACTACGACCGCCGCGAGCGCGACCACGACCGGCGCGATCGGGACCGGTTCCACGGACCCAGCGCTGACGCCATCGGCCGCACGATCCAGGTGCTCAGCGCCCTGATCGCGCTGGTGTTCGTGCTGCACATCATCTTCTCGGTGACCGGTGCCAACCAGGGCAACGACTTCGTCGCCTTCACCTACGGCACCGCGAAGTTCTTCGTCTTCGGCCTGGGCGACGTGTTCACCCCGGGGGACGCGACGATCGGTCTGGTGCTCAACTACGGCCTGGCCGCACTGATCTACCTGTTCGCCGGTCGGATCATCGCGCGAGCCCTCCGGCGGTGACGCTGGGTTGAACCGGACCCGGAAATTCCGGGTCCGGTATTGCGGATGTCACCTGTCCGCGTGACCAGGGAAAACTTTCCGTGATCGCGGCATGGCGGGCCGGACTACCAGGGGGCGACCGCCGTCCGGTGTCCGGGCATGGCACCCTTGAACTGGCCGGACCTGCGATTCAGGCGGGTCCAGCCGCGCACGCACGGCCCGGGTTGCGCTCGACGGAACCGACGTCGGGCGCTCGCCCCCAGCGGCCCATTGACCAGGAGTAGCTGAGTGGAAAGTTTCTTCTCCTTCATCCTCTACCCGGTGTCTGCGATCTTGTGGTTCTGGCACAAGGTCTTCGGCACCGTGCTGGGGCCGGACAACGGCTTCGCCTGGGCGCTGGCCGTGTTCTTCCTGGTGTTCACGCTGCGAACGGTGCTGATCAAGCCCGCGCTGAGCCAGATGCGCGCAGGCCGCAAGATGGCCAAGTTCTCGCCGCACATCCAGAAGCTGCGCGAGAAGTACAAGAACGACCGCCAGCGCATGGCGCAGGAGATGCAGAAGCTCCAGTCCGAGCACGGGGTCAACCCGCTCGGCGGCTGCCTTCCCGCGCTGCTGCAGATCCCGGTGTTCCTGAGCCTGTTCCACGTGCTCCGGAACTTCCACCCGGGCGCGCAGAGCAACTTCGTCTTCGACAAGGCCGGCGTCGACTCGTTCATCCAGGCCAACATCTTCGGCGCGAAGCTGTCGAACTGGATCACCCAGCCCGAGGCGGAGCTGGCGCTGTTCGGCACCAACCGCACGTCGATGATGATCGTCGCCATCCCGCTGATGGTGATCGCCTCGGTCGCGACCTTCTTCACCATGCGGTTGTCGGTGAAGAAGCAGACCGACGCCTCGATGGCCAACCCGCAGTCGGCCATGATGGCCAAGTTCATGATGTACATCGCGCCGATCGGCGCGCTCATCTCGGGCTGGTTCCTGCCGATCGCCGTGCTGCTGTACTGGCTGGCGAACAACATGTGGACGCTGGGTCAGCAGCACTTCCTGACCAAGAAGATCGACGCCGAGCAGGAGCGCGAGCGGCAGAAGGAGATCGAGGCCAAGAAGGCCACGCCGCGCCCGAAGCCGGGGCAGAAGCCGACCCGCGAGGGCAAGGCCGAGACCGCGCAGGAGACCGCCACGGCAACCGCCACCGAGGCCAAGCCGTCCAAGCCCGCGCCTGGTCAGCGGCCTGGCGGCAAGCCCGGCGGGAAGAAGAACCAGGCGAAGAACCGTCCCGGCAAGCAGGCTTCCAGAGCCAAGAAGCGCCGTTAGGTAAATCGCAGGCAAAAGGCCGGTGGATCTTGTGTCCGCCGGCCTTCTGCTTCCGGTAAAGTCCGGTTTTACCGAACCGGGAACCGATCGGGACCACCGGTCGTTGGATCTGGTGACGGCGCAAGCACGCCCAGGAGGATGAGTTGCGCACTACGAGCAACCCCGCGTTCCGCAAGCTGCCGGAAATGGCCGGTGGCTACGCGAACTTCAACCACGGTCAGGGGCAGCAGTCCGCTCCCGGCCAGGCGCCGGCTGCTCCCCCGCAGGCCGCGCGCCCGATGACGATCGACGACGTGGTCACCAAGACCGCGATCACCCTGACGCTGGCCGTGATCACGGCGGCGCTGACCTACCTGGTCGGTCCGCCCGCGGTCATTCTGGCGCTGCCGGCAGCGCTGATCGCCCTGGTGATCTCGCTGGTCATCATCTTCACCAAGAAGGTCCGGCCCGCGCTGGTCGTGGCCTACTCGGCGTTCGAGGGCGTGTTCCTCGGCGGCATCAGCTACGTGTTCGGGTCGTCGTTCGGCTCGGCGATCATCATGCAGGCGGTCGTGGGCACCCTCGGTGTGTTCGCCGCCATGCTGGTCGTCTACAAGACCGGTGCGATCCGGGTGACGCCGAAGCTCACCAAGTGGATCATCGGCGCGGTCGCGGGTGCGGCGGTGCTGATGCTGATCAACCTGGTCGCCGGCTTCTTCATGCCGGGCGGTCTCGGCCTGCGCGAGGCTGGCCCGCTGGGCATCGGCTTCAGCCTGCTGTGCATCGGCATCGCGGCGTTCAGCTTCCTGCTGGACTTCGACGCCGCCGACAAGTCGATCCGCAGCGGCGTGGACGCCAAGTTCGCCTGGTACATCGCCTTCGGCCTGATGACCACCCTGGTCTGGCTGTACCTGGAGATCCTCCGCCTGCTCTCGTACTTCACCAGCAGCGACTAGGGCGGAGCCCGCAAGACCCGGAACGGCCGCCACACCCCGAGGGGCGTGGCGGCCGTTGTGCGTTCGCGCTTTGTTCGGTTCGGTTCGCGGCGTCAGCCGCTGTTCCAGGTGCGGGACTCAGCTCGCACCGCCGCGGGTTCTGAGGGGGTTCTCCTGTGAGGACGCGCCGACGTGGTGTATTGGGCATACATGAGTCGGCGCGCCCGGAGCAGGAGGACCGCAGCGTCTTCCCGTTCGGGGTTTCCGCTACCCGCACCGCTGAGCAAAGCGCCCAATCGATCTGAGAATGCTCAGCTGAGGCGTTCGAGGACCATGGCCATGCCTTGGCCTCCTCCGACGCACATGGTTTCCAGGCCGAACTGCTTGTCGTGGAACTGCAGCGAGTTGATGAGCGTGGTGGTGATGCGGGCGCCGGTCATGCCGAACGGGTGGCCCACGGCGATCGCGCCGCCGTTGACGTTCAGCTTCTCCAGCGGGATGCCCAGGTCCTTGTAGGACGGGATGACCTGCGCGGCGAACGCCTCGTTGATCTCCACGAGGTCGATGTCGTCGATGGTCTTGCCCGCGCGCTTGAGGGCCTGCTTGGAGGCCTCGACCGGGCCGAGGCCCATGATCTCCGGCGACAGGCCGGACACGCCGGTCGACACGACGCGGGCGAGCGGCGTCAGGCCGAGCTGCTTGGCCTTGGTATCGCTCATGATCACCAGGGCGGCGGCGCCGTCGTTGAGCGGGCAGCAGTTGGCGGCGGTGATCCGGCCGTCGGGGCGGAACACGGGCTTGAGGCCGGCCACGCCTTCCTTGGTCACGCCCGCGCGCGGGCCGTCGTCGGCGGAGACGACGGTGCCGTCCGGGGTGGTGACCGGGGTGATCTCGCGGGACCAGAAGCCGTTGGCGATGGCCTTCTCCGCGAGGTTCTGCGAGCGGACGCCGAATTCGTCCATCTCGTCGCGGCTGACGTCCTTGAGCCGCGCCAGGTTCTCGGCGGTCTGGCCCATCGGGATGTAGACGTCCGGGACGAGGTCGAGCTCGCGCGGGTCGGTCCAGCCGTCCGCGCCCTGCTCGGCGGTCTGCTTGGTGCGGGCCTCGGCGTCGGCGAACAGCGGGTTGTGGGTGTCCGGCAGCGAGTCCGAGGAGCCCTTGGCCAGGCGCGACACGGCTTCGACGCCCGCGCTGATGAACACGTCGCCCTCGCCGGCCTTGATGGCGTGCAGCGCCATCCGGGTGGTCTGCAGGCTCGACGAGCAGTAGCGGGTGATGGTGGTGCCGGGCAGCTGGTCGTAGCCGAGCTGGACGGCGACCGCGCGGGCCATGTTGAAGCCCTGCTCGCCGCCGGGCAGTCCGCAGCCGAGCATCAGGTCGTCGATCTCGGCGGGGTCGAGCTCGGGGACCTTGTTCAGCGCGGCCGTGATGATCTGGGCGGTCAGGTCGTCCGGACGGATGTCCTTCAGCGATCCCTTGCCGGCGCGGCCGATCGGGGAGCGCGCGGCGGAGACGATGACTGCTTCGGGCATGGGGAACTCCTTCGTTCGCCTGGGCGCGAGAGTTGGCTACTGACCGGTCACTTTAGAGGCGTTCACACCATCCTGTCGGTGACGCCACTCACCCACAAGCCCAACCGACCGCTTGGTACGCCCGGTGCCCGCCGACGGCTCACCCGACCGAGCCCCCGTCAGGGGCGGCGGAGGTGGAGGCGGCGGTTGAGGTGGGCGACGATCCGGCTGGTGGGCCGGCGGGCCTCCGCCGTCTCCGAGCGCGTCGGAGCCGGCGGCAGCGGGCCGCCCTGCCACGCGCCGACCGCGATGCACATGACCGGGAGCAGGATGTCGGCCGCGGCCTCGTAGCCCGCGCCCGAGGGGTGGAACTTGTCCGGGCTGAAGTACTCCGCGGGCCGGGCCAGGAACTCCGGCGACAGCAGGTCGGCCAGCGGTACCGCGAACCCCCCGCAGGCCTCCACGCTGCGGCGCTGGGCGCGGGCCAGCGCGAGGCTCCACCGGCTGGCCACCGAGCGCAGCGGCTGCGGGATCGGCCGGATCGAACCGAGGTCCGGGCAGGTGCCCACGACGACCTTCACGTCCGCCTCGACCAGCCGCCGGACCTGGTCGCCGAGCAGCTCGGCGCACCGGGAGACCGGCAGCTGCGAGGTGACGTCGTTCGCCCCGATGATGATCAGCACCGCGTCCGGTGGACGTCGCAGGACCGCATCGACCTGCGCCGACAGCTCCTGGGTCCGCGCTCCGACGATGGCGTGCGTGGTCAGCGCGACGGGCCGGTCCACCTCCTCCGCCAGCCCCTGCGCGACCCGGACACCGGGCAGCTCGCGCGGGAGGCTCGCGCCCAGCCCGGCCGCCGAGGAATCGCCGAGCACGGCCATCTCCAGCGGCTGGACGTCCTCGGGGACCTCCTCGCGCGGTACCGGTCCGACACCGGTGGGCAGGTGCACGCCGTCGGCGCGCAGCGGATCGGCGACAGGCGGGCCGATGATCCGCCGAGCGTGCCCCGCCTGCCCGTTGAGCAGTCCGTAGGCCGCTCCGGACAGGCCTCCCGCTGTGCCCGCGGCCAGCAGTGCGAGCCGCAAAGCCTTCGTCGCGATCATCTCGGCCCCTCCCTCCGCACCGCCCCGGGGACGGGAATGCTGACCCGTCCGACCAGGGGCGCGCTCGGCGAAACGCCCCATCTCCCCACTGGGAGAACGCCGCCGAACCCGAAAAAACTTCCTCAACCGTGTGTCGTCCGGAAGGTCCCTTGGGTTAGCACCTGACCAGCCGATTACGCTCGGCATCACACCCGCGCCGGAGACCCGCCGGGCGGGACCGACCGACGATTTAGGACGAGGCGTGGACTACGTCGAGCACGTCACCGAATTGGTGGGCAACACTCCGCTGGTCCGGCTGAACGCGGTGGCCACCGGCAAGACCCCGGTGCTGGCGAAGGTGGAGTACCTCAACCCCGGCGGCAGCGTGAAGGACCGCATCGCGCTGCGCATGATCGAGGCAGCCGAGGCCTCCGGCGAGCTCAAGGCCGGCGGCACCATCGTCGAGCCGACCTCCGGCAACACCGGCGTCGGCCTGGCGATGGTCGCCCAGCGCAGGGGATACCGCTGCGTGTTCGTCTGCCCGGACAAGGTCAGCGAGGACAAGCGCAACGTCCTCAAGGCGTACGGCGCCGAGGTCGTCGTGTGCCCGACCGCCGTCGAGCCCGAGCACCCCGATTCCTACTACAGCGTCTCGGACCGCCTGGTCGAGGAGATCGACGGCGCCTGGAAGCCCAACCAGTACGCCAACCCGCAGAACCCCGAGTCCCACGTGCACTCCACCGGCCCCGAGATCTGGGAGCAGACCGAGGGCAAGGTGACGCACTTCGTCGCGGGCATCGGCACCGGCGGCACGATCTCCGGCACCGGCGAGTACCTGAAGAAGGCCTCCAGCGGCAAGGTCAAGATCGTCGGCGCGGACCCGGAGGGCTCCGTCTACTCCGGCGGTCACGGTCGCCCCTACCTGGTGGAGGGCGTCGGCGAGGACTTCTGGCCGACCACCTACGACCAGGGCGTCTGCGACGAGATCGTGCCGGTCACCGACGCCGAGTCCTTCGAGATGACCCGGCGCCTGGCCAACGAGGAGGCGCTGCTGGTCGGCGGTTCCTGCGGCATGGCCGTGGCCGCTGCGCTCAAGATCGCCGAGAGCACGAGCCCGGACGACGTGATCGTGGTGCTGCTGCCCGACGGTGGTCGCGGCTACCTCGGCAAGATCTTCAACGACTCCTGGATGGCCTCCTACGGGTTCCTCTCGCCGGACGTCGGCGGTGGCCGGGTCGGCGACGTCCTGCGCCGCAAGGACGGGACGATCCCCGAGCTGGTGCACACGCACCCCAGCGAGACCGTGGCGGAAGCCGTGGCGATCCTGCGCGAGTTCGGCGTCTCCCAGATGCCGGTCGTGCGCGCGGAGCCGCCGATCATGGCGGCCGAGATCGCCGGCGCGGTCAACGAGCGGGACCTGCTGGACGCGCTGTTCGCGGGCCGCGCGCACCTGGCCGACACCGTCGAGCAGCACATGTCCCCGCCGCTGCCGACCATCGGTGCAGGTGAGGAGATCAGCTCGGCGATGTCGGCGCTGACCGGGGCCGACGGAGCGATGGTGCTCATCGACGGCAAGCCCGCCGGAGTCGTGACCCGCCAGGACGTGCTCGGTTTCATCGCCGGTCGATGACGAGTTGATGTGGAAACGGCACTGCGCTCAAGTCTGATCAGATAGCGTGGTGCCGAAGTATGCCCAGGACTTTGGACGCCGCAAGGGAGTAGTACCCGATGAGCTCTCCGCAGCCGCCGGACGGCGGTCAGCAGGGTTCGGACCCGATTTCGAACCGGATGGACCCCCAGGACGAGAACCAGGCTGGCGGTGACTCGACCCAGGTCGTGCGTCCGGTCCAGTCGCAGGGGCAGCAGCAGCCGCAGTCCGAGGCGACGCAGGTCGTCCGGCCCACGGGTCAGCCGCAGCAGGGCGGCGACTCCACCCAGGTGGTGCCGCCGTCGATGCAGCCTCCGCAGCCGATGTACCAGCAGCCGGGCCAGGGCGGCCAGCAGCCGGGCGGCGCGGACGCGACGGCGATGGTGCCGCCGTCGATGCAGCCCCCGCAGCCGATGTACCAGCAGCCGGGCACGCAGAGCCAGCCCGGCGGCTTCCCGTCGCAGCCGCAGCAGGGCACGCCCGGCAGCGGCTTCCCGGCTCCGCAGGCCCAGGGCGGCTTCCCGCCCCCGCAGGCCGGCGGCTACCCGGGTCAGGGTCAGTCCGGGCCGGGCAACCCGCAGCTCGCCAAGGTGTGCGCGATCCTGGGCATCGTCTTCGGCGGCCTCGGGATCCTGTTCGGCATCATCGGGATCGTCAGCCTGGCAGGCGTGTCCGCGATGGCGTCGCAGGCCGAGTCGCTGGGCGTTGAGCTCCCGCCGATGGGCCTGATGTACACGCTGACGATCGTCAGCGTTTTGGTCTCCATCGTGTACCTCGTCGGCGGCATTCTGCTGCTCAAGCGCAATGCGCTGGGCGCGATGATGATCGGTGGGGCTGCGGCGCTCGGTGTGATCGCCAACCTCGTCACGCTGTTCATGTACCCCGGCGTTTCCGGCGTCGTCGGGATCCTGTTCGGCATCGCGCTCGCCGTGCTGGCGTTCCTTCCGGCGGTCCGCGAGTGGGCCAACGCCGGTTCCGGCGCCCCGGCTCCGCAGGCCGCCGGTGGTTACGGCCCGCCGCAGGGCGGTTTCGGCCAGCAGCAGCCGCCGCAGCAGTTCGGCCAGCCCGCCCCGCCGCAGCAGTTCGGCCAGCAGCCCCCGCAGGGCTACGGTCAGCCGCCGCAGCAGGGCTTCGGCCAGCAGCAGCCCCCGCAGGGCTACCCGCAGTCCGGTGGTTTCCCGCAGCAGGGCGGCTACCCGCAGCAGCCGGGTCAGCCGCCGCAGCCGCCCCAGTGGTGAGCTGACGCGAAGCACCCGAAGTGCTCCCGACCTGACCAGGTCGGGAGCACTTCGCTTTTCGGGCCCGGATCGGCGGATCGCCGCAGGAGTAATACGCTGCTCCACATGAGTGACGGCTTCGCCACCCGCGCGATTCACGCGGGACAGGAGGCAGACCCGACGACCGGTTCGGTGATCGTGCCCATCCACGCCACCTCGACCTACGCGCAGGACGGCGTCGGCGGGATGCGCTCCGGGTACGAGTACTCCCGGACCGGCAACCCGACCCGGACCGCGCTGGAGCGCTGCCTGGCCGAGCTGGAGAACGGCAGGCACGCGCGGGCCTATGCCTCCGGCATGGCGGCCACCGACGCCGTGCTGCGCTCCGAGCTGCGCCCGGGAGATCACCTGGTGATCCCGGACGACGCCTACGGCGGCACCTTCCGGCTGATCGACAAGGTGCTCACCGGCTGGGGCATCACCTACACGCCCGCGCCGGTGTCCGATGTGGACGCGGTGCGCGCGGCGATCCAGGACAACACCAAGCTGGTCTGGGTGGAGACGCCCACCAACCCGCTGCTCAACATCGGGGACATCGCCTCCCTGGCGCAGGTCTCCGCCGACGCGGGCGTGAAGTTCGTCGTCGACAACACCTTCGCCTCGCCGTTCCTGCAGCAGCCGCTGGAGCTCGGCGCGACCGCGGTGGTCCACTCGACCACCAAGTACCTCGGCGGGCACTCCGACGTGGTCGGCGGCGCCGTGGTCACCTCCGACGACGCGCTCGCCGAGCAGCTGGCGTTCCTGCAGAACGGCGCGGGCGCGGTGCCCGGCCCGTTCGACGCGTTCCTGACGATGCGCGGTCTCAAGACCCTCGCGGTGCGCATGGAGCGCCACAGCGCGAACGCCGAGCGGATCGTCGCGGCGCTCAGCGGGCACCCCAAGGTCGCGAAGGTCCTCTACCCGGGTCTGCCGGACCACCCGGGGCACGAGGTCGCCGCCAAGCAGATGAAGCACTTCGGCGGGATGATCTCGTTCCTGCACGCCGACGGCGAGCAGGCCGCGCTGGACGTCTGCGCCCGCACGCGGCTGTTCACCCTCGCGGAGTCGCTGGGCGGCGTCGAGTCGCTCATCGAGCACCCGGGCAAGATGACGCACGCGAGCACCGCCGGTTCGATGCTGCAGGTCCCCTCGGACCTGGTCCGCCTGTCGGTCGGGATCGAAGACGCCGACGACCTCGTCGAGGACCTGCTGGCCGCTCTCGGCTGAGCACGGACGTGGGCGGGTGCGCTCGGCGACCTGGGCCGCGCCCGGGCCGCCTGGGCTCCGTGCGCCGCGACTTATGTATGCCAATACACGGCGTCGCGGCGTACTCACCCAGACGGCGTGTGAGAACCCGCGGCGGTGCGGGCTGAGTCCCACACCTGAAGCAACGGCTTCGCCGCATTCTGAAACGACTCCAAAACCGGGAGGTGGAGAGTCCGGCGGGCACCGCGAGCCCGGCGCTCGGCGCGGCCGCTCACCTCACCGGGCCAGGAACGGGTCCGCGCCGTCCGGAGCGGGCGATTCGACGGGCTCGCGCGGGGTGACCGGGAGGTCGCTGGGCTGCAGGCAGCCGCCGATGAGCTCCACGACGCCGTCGTGCTCGCGGTAGGTGCCCGGGTCGTCGCAGCCGGAGCCGAGCACCACCAGGACCGCCGCGCCCGACAGCGCCGCCGCCGTGACCATGCCTGCCAGGAGCGGCAGCACGCCGCTGCTCGGCTGCGCCATGATCGCCTCCCCGCAGTGCGTCGAGCCGCGCTTCGCGCTCGGTGACCGGTCCGTCCACCGAGCGTACCGAACCCGCGGCGCTAGTACCGGTAGATCAGCGGTGGCACGATTGCCCCATGCAGCTCGTCGACCTGGAACGAATCCGCGAAGCGGACGCCCTGCTCGCCAAGGTGGCCCGGCGGACACCGATGGAGCACTCCCGGATGCTCGGCGAGCACACCGGCGGTGAGGTCCACCTCAAGTGCGAGAACCTCCAGCGCACCGGCTCCTTCAAGTTGCGCGGGGCCTACGTGCGGCTGCTCGGGCTCCCCGCCGAGCGCCGGGCCGCCGGAGTGGTGGCGGCCAGCGCAGGCAACCACGCGCAGGGCGTCGCGCTGGCGGCGCAGCTGCTGGGCATCCCCGCCACCGTCTACATGCCCGAGCGGGCCCCGCTGCCGAAGCTCGCCGCGACCAAGGCCTACGGCGCCGAGGTGACGCTGCACGGCGCGGTGCTCGCCGAAACCCTCGCCGCCGCCAAGGAGCACGCCGAGCGGACCGGCGCGGAGTTCATCCACCCCTTCGACCACCCGGACATCGTCGCAGGTCAAGGTACTGTAGGGCTCGAAATCCTGGAGCAGCTCCCCGAGGTGCGCACCATCCTCGTGCCGACCGGCGGGGGAGGGCTGGTCGCGGGAGTGGCGGCTGCGGTCAAGGCCACGCGCCCCGACGTGCGGGTGCTGGCCGTCCAGGCGGAGCGCGCCGCCGCGTGGCCGGTGTCGCTGGCCGCCGGGAAGCCCGTCCCGATCAGCGACACCCAGACGATGGCCGACGGGATCGCCGTCGGCGAACCGGGCGCGGTGACCTTCGCTCACGTGTCGGACCTGGTGGACGGGGTCCTCACGGTCAGCGAGGAGTCGCTTTCGCGGGCCCTGCTGCTGTGCCTGGAGCGGGCGAAGCTCGTCGTCGAGCCGGCCGGCGTCGCCGCGGTGGCGGCGCTGCTGGAACACCCCGAGCAGGTCGTCTCGCCGACCGCCGCGGTGATCTCGGGCGGCAACATCGATCCGCTGCTGATGCTCCAGCTGATCCAGCACGGCATGACCTCGGCCGGTCGGTACCTGTCGCTGCGGGTCCGGTTGCCCGACCGGCCCGGTTCGCTCGCCGCGATGCTGGCCAAGCTCGGCGAGCTCAACGCCAACGTCATCGACATCGAGCACTCCCGGATCTCCGGCGCGCTCGCCCTCGGGGAGGTCGACGTGGAGGTCTCGCTGGAGACCAGAGGCCAGGAGCACCGCGAGTACGTCGTGACCCAGCTCGAAGACGCCGGTTACACGATCCTCGCCCGCCGCTGAGCAAGGAGTTCCCACTTGACTGCGACCCACGGTCCCGACGAGCTGGACGCCCGGCTGCTGCTCCTGCTGTCCGACGAGCCGCGGCTGGGCGTGCTGGAGTGCTCCCGCCGGCTCGGCGTCGCCCGCGGCACCGTGCAGGCCAGGCTGGACCGGCTCG
The DNA here is from genome assembly GCF_054778355.1 of Saccharopolyspora tripterygii. Taxonomy (NCBI): domain Bacteria; kingdom Bacillati; phylum Actinomycetota; class Actinomycetes; order Pseudonocardiales; family Pseudonocardiaceae; genus Saccharopolyspora; species Saccharopolyspora tripterygii. Next base: position 177,178 of record NZ_BAAGZP010000001.1, read on the forward strand.
TCCAGCGCGGCGTCCTGCAGGGGTTCCCGCCCGAGCTGGACCTGGCCGCGATGGGCTACGGGCTCACCGCGTTCGCGGTGCTGGAGATCGCGCAGGGGCACCGCGGGGTCGTGGCCGACGCGCTGGCCGCGATCGACGAGGTGTGCGAGGTGCACGCGACCACCGGTCAGGGCGACCTGTTCGTGCGGATGGTCGCCCGGTCCAACGACGACCTGCAGCGGGTGATCGACGAGGTGGTCGGAGTTCCCGGTGTGCGCCGCACCTCCACGTCGATCGCGCTGTCCACTCCGGTACCGCCGAGAGTGCGTCCGCTGCTGCGCCGACTTTCCGGGGAAAAGCGAGCGGGCGTCCCGGAAACCGGAACGCCAGCGGACCGAGCGGATTAGCTCGGTATCGATTCTTAATTGCGGTGAAACCGCATCAAGGTTTCACCGCATATATGCCCTGTGAAGCCAGATCAACAAAGGGACGCGCAGCGACTCGAAGCCGCTGCGCGTCAATGAAGTGCGCGATGAAAGATCAGCCGTTGAAGGGCTCGGCCTTGACGAGCGTGACCTTCATGTTGCCGCCGTTGGGCAGTTCGTACTCGCGGCTCTCGCCCTCCTCGGCGTCCAGCAGAGCCTTGCCCAGCGGGGAGCTGGGGGAGTAGACCTCGAGGTCGCCGTGCGCGCCCTCTTCGCGGTTGGCGAGCAGGAACTGCTCGGTCTCGTCCTCGCCGTCGTAGCGGACGGTCAGCACAGAACCGGGCTTGGCCACGCCCGACTCGGTGGGCACGTCGCCGACCTGGGCGGTACGCAGGAGTTCCTGCAACTGGCGGATGCGGGACTCGACCTGGCCCTGCTCCTCGCGGGCGGCGTGGTACCCGCCGTTCTCGCGCAGGTCGCCTTCCTCGCGGGCTTCGTTGATCTTCGCGGCGATCACCGGGCGGTTGGCCACGAGCTCGTCCAGCTCACCCTTGAGCCGGTCGTAAGCATCCTGGGTCAGCCAGGTCACCTGGGTCTCGCTCACGGTCACCACTCCTCGTCGACTTCTCGACCCGCACTACCCGCGGGTCAAATTGCAATTCCGCCCTTTTCTCAGCCAATGCCAAGTAACGGAAAAACACGGCCCTCAGCGGGGGCCGTGCTGCGCTCGACGATAGCACGAATCAGCACGCAAAGGGGCCGGATTCTCCTCCCGCCCGACGTGCAGCGGGGCGCTTCACCCGGTTGGCCGCGTGTGAGTGGACAAATATTCAGGAACGTTGTAAGTGCAGCCGTACACCTCCCCGATGGTCGCTCGGACGGAGGTACGAAGCACAGTGTCCTGCCGAGTCACGCCGTTCGCCGGGTGAACCAGGACCTCGCGCCTGCCGACTTCCTCGCCGTCCTCGGAACGGCCGCGCACCACGCAGTCCGCGGGGCGCTGCGGGTCGTCCCGCTGGACTTCGAGGGTGACCCGCACGGAGTGGTCGTCGATCACCTCGAAGGCGACCTGCTTGCCCTGGATGGGCGTGGAGCCGAGGTTGCGGAAGCCGATGAGCGCGACGCCCGTGAAGGCCAGGCCCACGACCACGAGCAGTGCCCAGCGCAGGACGGGACGGGTGCGCGCGCTGCGAGCGCGCGAGCCGTACCGATCCGGTGGGACCTGCTGCTGCGTCACGGCGGCCTTTCGACGCGGGCGGTGGATCTGCGGCCGGAACCACAAGGGGTGAGGGCCGGGAAGTCGGCTCCACCGGGAACAATGGAGGACGACATCCACGTTGAGTATCCCTGGAGCGCCCAGCGGGCCGACGGCGGGGCCGTCGAGGACTTGGGGGCCTCGCACAGGGCGGATGCTGCTACTAGCGGGAGGAACAAGCGGGCGATGGCGGACAAGCTGCGACTGATGACGGTGCACGCGCACCCGGACGACGAGTCCAGCAAGGGGGCCGCGACCACCGCGCGTTACGTGGCCGAGGGTCACGACGTGATGGTGGTCACCTGCACGGGAGGTGAAGCAGGCAGCATCCTCAACCCGGCGATGGACCGGCCCGAGGTCGTCGAGAACCTGACCGAGGTGCGCCGCCAGGAGATGGCCAACGCGGCCGAGATCCTCGGCGTCGAGCACCGCTGGCTCGGCTACGTCGATTCCGGGCTGCCGGAGGGCGACCCGGTGCCCGCGCTGCCGGAGGGCGTGTTCGCCACGGTCCCGGTCGAGGAATCCACGCGCGAGCTCGTCAAGGTCGTGCGGGAGTTCCGCCCGCACGTCGTGATCACCTACGACGAGAACGGCGGCTACCCGCACCCCGACCACATCCGGTGCCACGAGATCTCCGTCGCCGCCTTCGACGCGGCCGGGGACCCCGACCTGTTCAAGGGCGACGGCGAGCCCTGGCAGCCGCTGAAGCTCTACTACTCGCACGGATTCGCCCGCAAGCGCATGCAGCTGTTCCACGAGTCGCTGCTCGGCGAGGGCAAGGAATCGCCCTACACCGACTGGCTCGAGCGCTGGGACGCGCAGAACCGCCCCGACCCGGACGACCGGGTCACCACGCGCGTGCCGTGCGGGGAATACTTCGAGAAGCGGGACGACGCGTTGCGCGCCCACGCGACCCAGATCGACCCGACGAGCCGCTGGTTCGCGGTCTCGTGCGAGGTCCAGCGCGAGCTGTGGCCGACCGAGGACTACGAGCTGGTGCGTTCGCTGGTCGACACGACGTTGCCGGAGGACGACCTGTTCACCGGCGTGCAGGAGAAGGTGTGCGCATGAGTGCCCAGGAGACCGTCGCACTGGTGCTGGCCCAGACGCCCGGTCCGCCGCAGGACCCGGGCGGGCAGGGCGAGGACTTCGGCAAGTCCTCCCCGCTCGGCCTGGTGCTGCTGATCGTGTTCGCCATCGCGGTGGTACTGCTGGTCCGCTCCATGACCAAGCACCTGAAGAAGCTGCCGGTGGTCTTCGACGAGGACAAGGCCAACGCGGCCACACCGGCCCGCGTCAAGCGAGCCGAGGCCCAAGCGGCGAAGGAAGCCGAGGAGGCCGAGAAGTCCGAGGGATCGGAGGGCGCCGAGGAGCCGAAGGGCTCCAAGGCGAAGACCGAGTAGGACCTGCGCGCGACGGGGCCATCCGGGACACCGGGTGGCCCCGTCGCGCTTTCCCGGGGCCACCCTCACCAGTGCGGTGTGATGATCGAAATGGGAGGGTGAGGGCATGGCGAACCGGCTCGCGGACTCGACGAGTCCGTACCTCCTCCAGCACGCGGACAACCCGGTCGACTGGTGGCCGTGGGGCCCGGAGGCGTTCGCCGAGGCGCGCCGCCGGGACGTCCCGGTGCTGCTGTCGGTCGGGTACGCCGCCTGCCACTGGTGCCACGTGATGGCGCACGAGTCCTTCGAGGACGACGACACCGCTCGCCTGATGAACGAGCACTTCGTCAACATCAAGGTGGACCGCGAGGAGCGGCCCGACATCGACGCGGTCTACATGGAGGCGACCCAGGCCATGACCGGCCAGGGCGGCTGGCCGATGACCTGCTTCCTCACGCCCGACGGCGAACCGTTCCACTGCGGCACCTACTACCCGGGCTCGCCGATGCCCGGGATGCCGTCGTTCTCGCAGCTGCTCGCCGCAGTCGCGCAGGCCTGGGACGGGCGCGGCGACGAGGTCCGCAAGGCCGCGACCCGCATCGTCGAGCAGCTCAACGAGCAGCGCTCACCGCTTCCGGAGTCGATCCTCGACGACGAGGTGCTGACCGGCGCGGTCGGCCGGCTGCGCGGCGAAGCCGATCGCCAGAACGGCGGTTTCGGCGACGCGCCGAAATTCCCGCCGTCGATGGTGCTGGAGTTCCTGCTGCGCCACCACGAGCGGACCGGATCGGCCGAAGCGCTCGAACTGGCCGAGCACTGCTGCTCCGCGATGGCGCGCGGCGGCATCTACGACCAGCTGGCGGGTGGTTTCGCGCGGTACAGCGTCGACGCCGCCTGGGTCGTCCCGCACTTCGAGAAGATGCTCTACGACAACGCCCTGCTGCTGCGCGCCTACGCGCACCTGGGCAGGCTCGGCGACGCCCTCGCCGCCCGGGTCGCCAGGGAGACGGCGGGGTTCCTGCTCCGCGACCTGCGCACGCCCGAGGGTGGTTTCGCGGCGTCGCTGGACGCCGACACCGACGGCGTCGAAGGCCTGACCTACGTGTGGACTCCCGAGCAGCTGCGCGAGGTGCTCGGTGAAGAGGACGGCGACTGGGCGGCGTCGCTGCTGGTCATCACCCCGGAAGGCACCTTCGAGGAAGGGGCGTCGACGGCGCAGCTGCCGCACGATCCCGACGACCCGGACCGGTGGTCGCGGGTGCGGGAGCGCCTGCTGACCGCCCGGGAGCAGCGTTCCCAGCCGGGCAAGGACGACAAGGTCGTCACCGCCTGGAACGGCATGGCCATCACCGCGCTGGTGGAGGCCGCGGCCGCATTGGAGGAACCGTCCTGGGTGGAGGCCGCGGCCGGTGCCGCCGAGCTGCTGCTGTCGACGCACCTCGCGGGCGGGAGGCTGCTGCGGACCTCGCGGGAGGGCGTCGCCGGGACGGCAGCGGGAGTGCTGGAGGACTACGCCTGCTTCGCCGACGGGCTCCTGTCGCTGCACCAGGCCACCGCCGACCCGCGCTGGCTGACCACCGCGTGCGAGCTCCTGGACGTCGCGCTGGAGCAGTTCGCCGACGCCGAGCACCCGGGTACGTTCCACGACACCGCCGCCGACGGCGAAACCCTGGTGCGCAGGCCCTCCGACCCCACCGACAACGCCAGCCCGTCCGGGGCCTCGGCCCTGACCTCGGCGCTGCTCACCGCATCGGCCCTGGTCGGCCCGGGTGACACCGGCCGCTACCGGGCCGCCGCCGAGCAGGCGCTGTCCCGGGCGGGTCTGCTCGCCCAGCGCGCACCCCGCTTCGCCGGGCACTGGCTGGCCGTCGCCGAGGCGCGAGCCCAGGGGCCGCTGCAGGTCGCGGTCGTGGGACCGGACGAGACCGCGCGAGCGGAACTCCTCGCCATCGCCCACCGCAGGGTGCCCGGAGGCGCCGTCGTGGTCTCCTCGACGCCCGGAGCGGCCGGGGTTCCGCTGCTCGCCGACCGGCCCCTGGTCGACGGGGAAGCGGCCGCCTACGTCTGCCGCGGCTACGTCTGCGACCGCCCCGTCACGAACTCCGGTGACCTGGTGGAGAACCTGGCTCAGGCGTAGAGCGCGAGCCAGATGGCCACGTGGTGGCAGATCGCCGCCGCGGTGACCGTCGAGTGGAAGAACTCGTGGTACCCGAAGGTCTTGGGCCACGGGTCCGGCCAGCGGGTGGCGTAGAAGATCGCGCCCAGCGTGTAGAGGGCGCCACCGACGATGAGCAGCACCAGCACGGCCACACCGGCGTTGTTGAGCAGGTCGGGGAGCACGAACACGGCCACCCAGCCCAGCGCGATGTAGACCGGGACGCCGACCCAGCGCGGCGCGTTCGGCCAGGCGAGCTTGAGGACCACGCCGCCGAGCGCGCCCGTCCAGACCACGGCGAGCACGACGGCGCCGGTCGTCGGCTGCATCGCGATCATCGCGAGCGGTGTGTAGGTGCCCGCGATGAACAGGAAGATCATCGAGTGGTCGAGCCGTCGCATCCAGGTGCGCGCGCCGACCGAGTTCCAGGTCTTGCGGTGGTAGAGCGCGCTCACGCCGAACAGGCCGAGCACGGTCGCCGAGTAGATCGAGGTGCCCAGCGCGGCTTCACCGGACACCGTCGCGGCGGCCAGCGAGATGAGCGTCGCGCCGGCGGCGAAGAACGCCAGCAACGACCAGAAGTGGATCCAACCGCGCATCCGCGGTTTGGTGATCGCGTGCGGGACTCGGGAGGAGACGGCGTTGGTCACGACTCAAAGGTTACGGGACCGTAGGTTTCCGTCGGTTGTGATGTCCGTTGCTCCGAGGGGCGCGTGGGGCGGGACCGGCGCGCCGTGGGGACGACGGGCACCGCTCATCGCGGAAAATCGCCGTCCGCGTAGTCTCATCTGGCGTGGCGCTCAAGGTTCGGTTGAAAGAACTCATGTACTCGGTCTACGAGCGACGGCTCAGCCGGAAGCTCGATGGGCTGCAGCATCCCAGGCACGTCGGCGTCATCCTGGACGGCAATCGCAGATGGGCCAAGGAAGCTGGTCTGGACGCGGCGCACGGACACCGGGCCGGCGCGCTCAAGATCGCGGAAATGCTCAGCTGGTGCGAAGAGGCGCAGGTCGAGGTGGCCACCCTGTGGTTGTTGTCCACCGACAACCTCAACCGCAGCGAGAACGAGCTCAACGCCCTGATGGGGATCATCGCCGGGGTGGTCGACGAGCTCACCGGTCCGGGCAAGTCGTGGCGGGTGCGGATCGTCGGTGCCCTGGACGTGCTGCCCACGGAGACCGCCGCCCGGCTCACGGCCGGGGCGTTGCGGACCGAGGGCCGGACCGGGATGCAGGTCAACGTCGCGGTCGGTTACGGAGGCAGGCGGGAGATCGCTGACGCGGTCCGCAAGCTGCTCCAGCAGCACGCCGAAGCCGGGACCACGATCGAAGAGCTCGCCGAGGTCCTGACGGTCGACCACATCGCCGAGCACCTCTACACCTCGGGTCAGCCGGACCCGGACCTGCTCATCCGCACCTCGGGGGAGCAGCGCTTGTCCGGGTTCATGCTCTGGCAATCGGCGCACTCCGAGTTCTGGTTCACCGAGGCCTACTGGCCGGAGTTCCGCCGCGTCGACTTCCTGCGCGCGCTGCGCGACTACGCCGTCCGGCACCGCCGACTGGGCCGCTGACCCCGAACATGCGGAAAGGCCAGGTCGGAGATGACCTGGCCTTTCCGATGCGATCAGCTCGCTCAGCCAGCGGACGGGTGGTCCACGACCGGGGCGTTGACGCACTCGCTGGCCTGCGGCGACAGGATCGGGACGACCGCGCCGAGCACCGCGACGTTGTTACCGCAGGCCTGCACCGGCAGGACGCTGAGGTTGTTGTCGTTGAGCACGTTCACGCCGTCGTTGTCCGAGCTGTCGGCGTTGGCGACGGGCGCCAGGGCCAGCAGGCCTGCGGCGGCACCGGCGACAATCACTGCCTTCTTCAGCACTTGAGGTCACTCTCCTTTAGGAATTCCGCGGGATTCGGAGTTCACACCAACGGACTCTGTACAAAGCCCGGATGGGAGACCGAGTGTGGTGTGTTCCGGTCGCAAACTACAGCGAACGCGCCCTTCGCCCAAATTGCGTAACACCATTGTGTGAACGCGAATCAGCAAATCCCTGGTAGGAGTGGAATTTGCGCGCGCACGAAAACGGGAGCGCCGGAACTTCCCCGGCGCTCCCGTTCCCGTCGGCGAGGCGTCAGCCCGCGCTCGGGTGATCCACGATCGGCGCGTTGACGCACTCGGAGGAGTTCGGCGAGGCGATCGGAACCACGGCGCCCAGGACGGCAACGTTGTTGCCGCACAGCTGAACCGGAAGGACGCTCACGTTGTTGTCGTTGAGGAGGTTGATGCCGTCGTTGTCCTCGCTGTCGGCGTTGGCGACGGGGGCCAGGGCGAGCAGACCGGCGACGGCACCGGCGACAATCACTGCTTTCTTCAGCACAGCGTTGCTCCTTGATGAGATGAGTTGAGCAAGTGCGTGCTTCTGCCCGGAAGAGTGAATTCCGAAGCGAGTGAAGCACCTGGCTTGAAACGTAACCAGGGGTTGTGGAACGCGACACTTGGATACCACCATTGTGTGTACTGATCCCGCCAGGGCTCATGTACTCACGAGTATTTGCCGAAAAAGCCCAGCACTTTTTCTGGGGCGCGATTTCGGAGAAAGCGGACGATCACCCGCGTGTCGCCGGGGCGTACCGTCCAGGCGTGGACTCGGCGCGGCTGGTGTCTGACTACGTCCGGCTGGGGTTGCGGTTCGACCGACTCGAACCCGGCCTGGTCGACTCCTTCGCGGGAAACCCGTCACTGCGCGTCCGCGTCCGCCACGAACCGCGCCCTGATCCGCTCCGCCTCGCCGCGCGAGCCCGCGAGCTGCGCGCGGAGCTGGCCGACTGCGAGCTCGCCGAGCCCCGCAAGCGCTTCCTCGACGCTCAGCTCACCGCGCTGGAGGCGACCGGGCTCCGGCTGGGCGGGAGGGGGCTGCCCTTCGCCGACGAGGTGCGGGCGTGCTTCCAGGTCGATCCGCAGGTCGGCGACCCGGACGAGTACCGAGATGCCCACCGCGAGCTGGACGGGCTGCTGCCGGGAACGGGTGGGCTCGGCGAGCGGCTGGCCGCGGTCCGGCGCCGCGACGCGCTGCCGCCCGGGAGCCTGGAGCCGTGCCTGAACGCGGTGTCCGCGGCGCTGCGCGGGCGGGTCAGGGCCGGCTTCGGGCTCCCGGTGCAGGAGCGGGTGCGGTACCGGGTGGTCGCGGACCGGCCGTGGAGCGGGTTCAACGAGCACCTCGGCGAGTTCTCCTCGCGGGTGTGGGTGAACGCCGACGTCGTCCGCCGCGCCTCGACGCTGCCCCAGCTGGTCGCGCACGAGGCCTACCCCGGTCACCACACCGAGCGCTGCCGCAAGGCCGCCGGGATCGCCCGCACCCACCCGGAGCACTCGATCGTCCTGGTCAACAGCCCGCAGTGCGTGCTCGCCGAAGGGCTCGCCGAGATGGGGCTGAGCGCAGTGGTCGGCGAGGGCTGGGGAGCGTGGGTGGCGGCGCTCTTCGCCGACCTCGGCATCTCGGTGGACGGCGAGCTCGCCGAACGCCTGCAGGCGGTCCTGGACCGGCTGCAGGCGGTGCGCCAGGACGCGCTGCTGATGCTGCACGTGCAGGGCAGGCCGGAGCGGGAGGTGATCGATCATCTACGCCGCTGGGCTCTCATGCCGGAGGACCGGGCGGCGCACCTGATCCGCTTCCTCCGCGATCCGCTGTGGCGGGCCTACATCACGACCTACGTGGAGGGGCGGCGGCTCCTGGGGGAGTGGCTCGCGCCCGGCCTGGAGGGGACATCGAGCGCCGATCGTTACCGCCGATTGCTTGACGAAGCGCTTGTACCAGAGCTCGTTCGCGCCGAGATCGCGGCACGCGTGCACGCGTGAATTTCACCCGAAAAGAGCAGTAGCGATCACCGGGAGTGTTGAATTTCGTTCGATCTCGTCGCGCTCCTCGGACGTGTTCTGACCTGCTGACGAATCGTCTGGAAACCTTCTATTAACCATCTGACCTGGGAAAACCCACCAGTAGCACGCGGTGAGCGCGATGATGGTTCGAATCACCTAAGTGGCTGTCTGCTCAAACGCGATCTCGCAGGTAGCGTTCGCTGGTGACGGGCCGTTCTTCTCTTGCACGTCCGAACGCGGCCCGTCCGGGAGGCCCTGATCGTGGCTGTTGGCTGGAGCGGACGTTCACACGTCCACCTTGGTCGCGGAGGGGGTCGGTGCCCGGCCCGCGCGCGGCGTCGGTGGACCGGACGGTCCAGCGGGAGCGCGACGGGGGCAGGCCCGGCCCACCGACGAGCGGGCGTGTTCGGCACGTCCGCGAGGGAGTAGCCGTGACCGCACGACGTTCCCAGCCTCAGGCGCACGAAGCCGTCCGCAGCGACGAGCCCGCGCACACCGCAGCTGGCGGTGACTCCGAGGTACGCACCTACGTCCTGGACACTTCGGTCCTGCTGTCCGATCCGTGGGCTATGGCCCGATTCGCCGAGCACGACGTGGTGCTCCCGGTGGTGGTCATATCCGAGCTGGAGGGGAAGCGACACCACCCCGAACTCGGCTGGTTCGCCCGCGAAGCCCTGCGCGTGCTCGACGATCTGCGCATCAGGCACGGTCGGCTGGACTACCCGGTGCCGGTCAACTCCGAGGGCGGCGACGTCCACGTGGAGCTGAACCACTCCGACCCGTCGATCCTCCCGCCGGGCTTCCGCACGGACTCCAACGACTCCCGCATCCTGGCCTGTTCGCTCAACCTCGCCGCCGAGGGCCGCGAGGTCGTGCTCGTCACGAAGGACATGCCGCTGCGGGTCAAGGCGGCGTCGGTGAACCTGGCCGCCGAGGAGTACCGCGCTCAGGACGTCGTGTCGTCGGGCTGGAGCGGCATGGCGGACATCGACGTCGGTTCGGACTCGGTGGACTCGCTGTTCAAGGACGGCATCGCCGATCTCGAAGAGACCAGGGACCTGCCGCCGAACACCGGTGTGCGGGTGCTGGCGGGCCAGCAGAGCGCCCTCGGCCGCGTCACCGCGGACAAGCAGGTCCGGCTGGTGCGGGGCGATCGTGAGGTCTTCGGGCTGCACGGTCGCTCGGCGGAGCAGCGGATCGCCCTCGAACTGCTGATGGATCCCGAGGTCGGGATCGTCTCGCTCGGCGGTCGGGCGGGTACCGGCAAGTCGGCGCTCGCGCTGTGCGCGGGTCTGGAGTCGGTGCTCGAACGCCAGCAGCACCGCAAGGTCGTGGTGTTCCGGCCGGTCTACGCCGTCGGCGGGCAGGAGCTCGGCTACCTGCCGGGCTCGGAGGGCGAGAAGATGGCGCCCTGGGCGCAGGCCGTCTTCGACACGCTCGGTGCTCACGCCAGCGAGAACGTGCTGGAAGAGATCATGGACCGCGGCATGCTCGAAGTGCTGCCGCTGACCCACATCCGCGGCCGTTCGCTGCACGACGCCTTCGTCATCGTCGACGAGGCCCAGTCGCTGGAGCGCAACGTGCTGCTGACGGTCCTCTCGCGGCTCGGCGCGAACTCGCGGGTGGTGCTCACCCACGACGTCGCGCAGCGGGACAACCTGCGGGTGGGCAGGCACGACGGCATCGCGGCGGTCATCGAGAAGCTCAAGGGGCACCCCCTGTTCGCCCACGTGACCCTGACCCGGTCGGAGCGGAGTCCGATCGCGGCCCTGGTGACCGAGCTCCTGGAGGGCGAGCACACGCCCTGACCCTCGTTGGGTGGGGGAAGTTCTCATGAAAACTTCCCCCACCCCAACAGGCCACTCCCCAGAGGGCAGGCGGTCGAAGATCACCAGCCGGAGGGGAGGGGTCGGCCCTCGGCGAAGCCGGCGGCCGACTGGATGCCCACCAGCGCGCGCTCGTGGAACTCCGCGAGCGTGTGCGCGCCCGCGTAGGTGCAGGACGAGCGGACGCCCGAGGTGATCTGGTCCAGGAGGTCTTCCACGCCCGGGTTCTGCGGGTCGATCCGCATCCGGGAGCTGGAGATGCCCTCCTCGAACAGGCCCTTCCTGGCCTGGTCGTAGGCGCTGTCGGTGCGGGTCCGGGCCGACACGGCGCGCTTGGAGGCCATGCCGAAGGACTCCTTGTAGGCGCGGCCGTGCTCGTCGCGCTGCAGGTCCCCGGGCGACTCGTAGGTTCCGGCGAACCACGAACCGACCATCACCGACGAGGCTCCGGCGGCCAGCGCCAGCGCCACGTCGCGCGGGTGACGCACGCCGCCGTCGGCCCACACGTGCTTGCCGAGCCTGCGCGCCTCCGCGGCGCACTCGGCGACCGCGGAGAACTGCGGGCGGCCGACGCCGGTCATCATTCGGGTCGTGCACATCGCGCCCGGCCCGACACCGACCTTGATCACGTCCGCACCGGCGTCGACCAGGTCGCGCACGCCCTCGGCGGTGACCACGTTGCCCGCGACGACCGGAACGGTCGGGCTCGCGGAGCGGACGGCCTTGAGCGCGGCGATCATCTTCTCCTGGTGACCGTGCGCGGTGTCCACGACCAGCGTGTCCACCCCGGCCTCCAGCAGCGCCGATGCCTTGGCGGCGACGTCGCCGTTCACGCCGATCGCGGCGGCGACCCGCAGCCGACCCTCGTCGTCCAGGGCGGGGGTGTAGATGGCGGCGCGCAGCGCGCCCTTCTTGGTCATGATCCCGGCGAGCCTGCCTTCGGCGTCGACCGCGATCGCGACGTTGCGGCCCTGCTTGTGCAGCTGCTCGAAGACCTCGCGCGAGTCCGTCTCCAGCGGCAGCACCACGGGGTGGGAGTCGGCGACCTCGCCGACCCGGGCGAACCGGTCCACGCCGGTGCAGGCGGCCTCGTCGACGACGCCGAGCGGCTTGCCCTCGTCGTCGACCACGACCAGCGCACCGTGCGCGCGCTTGGGCAGCAGGTTCAGGGCGTCGGCGACCGCGTCCTCGGAGTGCAACGCCAGCGGGGTGTCCCACAGCGGGTGCCGGGTCTTGACCCAGGACACGATCTCGGAGACGGCGCTCGGGTCGACGTCCTGCGGCAGGATCACCAGGCCGCCGCGGCGGGCCATGGTCTCGGCCATGCGCCTGCCGGCCACTGCGGTCATGTTCGCGACCACGATCGGCAGCGTCGCGCCGGTCCCGTCGCTGGTCGACAGGTCGACGTCGAAGCGGGACTCGACTCCCGAGCGCCGGGGCGCCAGGAAGACGTCGTCGTAGGTCAGGTCGGTGGAGGGCTGTTGCCCGTTCAAGAACTGCACGTGTCACCACGATACGTGCCGCGAGCCGGCGCCGTGCTCTCCCGACCACCTCATCCGGGAACGTTCGAGGTCAGGACGGCATGACGGTGGTCATCCGTGGGCAGTTTTGGTCCGAATTGACCCGACGAAACGGACATCGCTCCCGGGCGGTTCGGACCAAAACTGCCCACCGGTCAGGTTCGGAATCCCGTCAGGCGTCGTCTTCGGTGAGGGCTTCGAGGGACGCGTAGGCGTCGTAGTTGCGGAAGAACCGGCTGAACAGCTCCGAGCCGTCGTCGAAGGTCGCGTCCTCCAGCGGCTTGACCTCGACGATCTGCTTGAGCTTCCAGCTCACCTGCTGGTGGTTCTCGTCCTCGTAGCTGGTCTCCTGCTGCTTGCCGCACTCGCGGGCCTTCTCCGCGGCCTCCTCCGGCGACTCGGCCGTGAGCAGGACGAAGGACTCCTCGTAGAACGGGCGCTGCCCCTCGGAGTGGGCTTCCAGCAGGAGCACGGCGACGTAGTGGTCGAGCTCGACCGAGGACGCGCGCTGCTGGAAGTCGCGCGGGTCGATGGTTCCCGGTCCGATGTCGATCGAACCGACGGCTTCGTCGAACTCCTCGCTGCTCATACCCCCCAGGATCTCACCCGCCGCGGAGCATCCCGCGAACCGCCTCGATGGTGTCGGCCTCGGCCGCGTCCTTGTCGGGCCGGTAGCGCAGCACGCGCGCGAAGCGCAGCGCGACACCGCCGGGGTAGCGGGTGCTGGTCTGCGCGCCGTCGAGCTCGATCTCCACCACCAGCTCCGGGACGAGGTGCACGGTCCAGTCGTCACCGCCGGTGGACCGCCGCTGGAACTCCTCGGTCTGCCAGGCCAACAGCTCGTCGGTGAGGCCCTTGAAGGTCTTGCCGACCATGATCGGCGGACCGCCGTCGGGGTCGCGCGCGCCGAGGTGCAGGTTGGACAGGTAACCGCGGCGCCGGCCGTGGCCCCACTCGGCGGCCAGCACGACCAGGTCGAGGGTGTGCTCGGGTTTGACCTTGCGCCACGCCTTGCCCCGCCTGCCCGCCGCGTAGGGCGAGGCGAGGTCCTTGACGACCACGCCCTCGTGGCCGCGCGCCAGCGCGTCGTCGAACACCGCCGCGGCATCCTCCGAGGTGGGGGCCAGGACGCCGGGGATCCGGTGTCCGGCCGCGACCTGCTCCAACGCCTCCAGCCGGTCGCGCAGCGGGCGGTCGAGCAGATCGGTGCCGTCGAGGTGCAGGCAGTCGAAGAAGTACGGGTGCAGCAGCTCGGCGCGCTGTTCCTGGGCCCCGAAGCGGGCCATCGTCTCCTGGAACGGGCGGGGACGTCCGGCGTCGTCCAGGGCCAGCGTTTCGCCGTCGAGCACCACCGAGCGGCAGTCCAGGCCGCGCACCAGCTCGACGAGCTCGGCGACGTTGCGGGTGATCTCGCGGAGCGTGCGGGTGTAGACGCGCACCTCGTCGCCGTGGCGGTGCACCTGGATGCGGGCCCCGTCGAGCTTGTGCTCGACGCTGCACTCGCCGAGCTCGGCCAGCGCGGCGTCGAGGGTGTCGGCGGGGGAGGCCAGCATCGGCCGGATCGGCCTGCCCAGCTCCAGCCGGAACTCGGCGAGCTCGGGTTCACCGCCGCGCAACGCCGCTTCCGCGGTGGCGGGGAGCCGTCCGGAGAGCATGAACGCGCGGCGGACGGCCTCGGTGCGCACCTCGGCCGCCGCGGCGATGGCCTCGACCATCACGCCTTCCAGCGCGCCTTGCCGGAGCTCGCCGCCGAACAACCGGACCAGGAAGGACTGCTCGTCGCCGGTGGCCTCGCCGAGGAGCCGGACCAGCGCCTCGGACCGTCGCTGAGCCGACCCCGAGCCGCTGATCTCCCGCACTTCGTCGACGGTCTCCGCCACGGTCCCGATGGTCAGCCGCGGCTCCGGTGCGGGCGCGGCGCTCAGCGAGGACAACGTCGACCAGCCCACTCCGGCCCGGCCGCCGGGCAGTTCCCCGGCCAGCAGCGCGGTCGCGGGTGCGATCTCCTGCGGTTCGAGCGCGCGCAGCAGGGCGGCGATCGCCGCCGTTTTCGCCTTGCGCGACGATGTCGCCGCGACGTCGGTGGAGACCGCGACGACGTCCGAGAGCAGCACCATGTCGCCATGGTGCTGCTCCGCACCGACATCCGGGTGCCGGATCAGCCGCCGTTGGCCATCCGGAGGACGTCGAGGGCCTCGTCGAGCTGCTCGATCGTGAGCTTGCCGGACTCCACGTGACCGCGTTCGAGGACGACCTCGCGGATGGGCTTGCGCTCCTTGAGGGCCTGCTTGGCGATCGCGGCGGCCTCCTCGTAGCCGATGTAGCGGTTGAGCGGCGTGACGATCGACGGCGAGCCCTCGGCGTAGGCGCGGGCCTGCTGGTCGTTGACCTGCACCCCGGCGAAGACCTTGTCGGCCAGCTGCCGGGACACCGCGCTGAGCAGGCGGGCCGATTCGAGCACGTTGCGGGCGATGACCGGCAGCATCACGTTGAGCTGGAAGTTGCCCTGCGATCCGGCGAACGCCACGGCGGCGTCGTTGCCGATCACCTGCGCGACGACCTGGAGCGTGGCCTCCGGGATCACCGGGTTGACCTTGCCGGGCATGATCGATGACCCCGGCTGCAGGTCGGGCAGCGCCAGCTCGGCCAGGCCGGTGCGCGGTCCGGAGCCGAGCCAGCGCACGTCGTTGGCGATCTTGGTGAGGCTGACCGCCACCGTGCGCATGTGCCCGGAGGCCTCCACGACGGAGTCCTGCGCGGCCTGCGCCTCGAAGTGATCGCGGGCCTCGGTCAGCGGCAGACCGGTCACGCGCGCGAGCTCCTCGGAGACGGCGCGGCCGAAGCCATCGGGTGCGTTGAGGCCGGAGCCGACGGCGGTGCCGCCGATGGGCAGTTCGCCCAGCCGCTCCAGGCTGGTCCGCAGCCGCTCCACGCCGTAGCGGACCTGCGACGCCCACGCCCCGGCTTCCTGCGCGAGGGTGATCGGCACCGCGTCCATCAGGTGCGTGCGGCCGGACTTGACGACCTCGGTCCACTCGGCGGCACGGCCTTCGATGGTGGTGGCCAGGTGCTCCAGCGCCGGGATGAGGTCGGCGAGCACGGCTTCGGTCGCGGCCACGTGGATGGTCGTCGGGAAGGTGTCGTTGGACGACTGCGAGGCGTTGACGTGGTCGTTCGGGTGCACGTCGCGGTCCAGCGCCCGGGAGGCGAGGGTGGCGATGACCTCGTTGGCGTTCATGTTCGACGAGGTGCCCGAGCCGGTCTGGAAGACGTCGATCGGGAAGTGCTCGTCGTGCGCGCCTTCGGCGACCTCGTCGGCTGCGCGGGCGATGGCGTCGGCGACGTCCGCGTCGAGCACGCCCAGCCGGCCGTTGACCCGTGCGGTCGCGGCCTTGAGCAGGCCGAGCGCGCGGATCTGCGCGCGTTCCAAGCCCCGGCCGGAGATGGGGAAGTTCTCCACGGCCCGCTGGGTCTGCGCGCGGTAGAGGGCGTCGGCGGGCACCCGCACCTCGCCCATCGTGTCGTGTTCGATCCGGTATTGGGTTTCAGCCATGCTCGAAGTGTCCCGCCGATCAGCGGCTCGGGTCAGCGTGGCGCGCCCCACCGGCCGGGCGTTCCCCCTGGAAGCGGTCGTGCTGGAACGATCAAGGTGGCTGATCTGACAAAGCCCGCCCCCGGAGCCCAGGAGCGGGCTTTGTCGAGCTCTCAGCTGGTGGTGGCCGAGATCCAGTCCTGGTAGGCGGTGGCGTCGGTGTAGACCGAGGGCGCCGTGCCGCAGACCGGGACCGGGCTGCCCAGTCGGCTGGTCACGCCGGTGAGCTTCCAGTCGCCCGGGGTGCCTTCCAGCTGCGGTCCACCGGAGTCGCCGAAGCAGGAGTTGGCCAGCAGCTCCTTGCTGGACGTGCAGATCTCGCTGGGTCCGTCGATGGAGCTCAGCGTGCACTGCGAGTCCGGTGCGACGTTGGTCTCCAGCTCCTTCAGCTGCTCGGGCGGCTGACCGCAGCCGCGCACCGGGCAGGTCACGCCCCAGCCGATGATCCGCGAGGGAGTGCCGTCGGGCCCGGAGGCGTCGGCGATCTCGATCGGCGTCTCGGACACCGCGTGGTCGAGCTTGACCAGCGCGATGTCGCCGTTGGGCGTCTTGGACTCGTAGTCCGGGTGCACGACGACCTGCGAGACGCCGGCTTCGGTGCCGCCGCTGTTCCAGGTCGGGCTGCCGATCCGCAGGCCGAGGTCGGCAGGTGCCGCGTCGACGACGCAGTGCGCGGCGGTGAGCACCCACTGCTCGTCGATGAGCGATGCGCCGCAGCTGTGCGAACCCTCGCGCTGCAGCGAGGCCATCCACTCGTAGGACTCGGTCGCGTCGCCGCCCCCGACGATCAGCGTGCCCGGGTTGTCGATCGCTTGAGCCGATGGTGCGAAGCCCGCGCTGAGCGCGAGCGCGGCGATGCCGCTGAGCACTGCGGATGTTCTCTTCACTGAGATTCCCCTCCCCGACAAGATCCCCTTTTCGGGGAAAAGTAGGTGCGAGGAGCAGTGCCAGGTACCGCTGCACGCTGCAGCAGATTGCGCTGATCGGCGCAGCGGAGGCGAAGTGGGGACACACCGGCCGGATCGGGCTAGCCTGAGATCCGTATCACGGAGCCGGCGACGGGATCCCGAGATGGCGCACGAGGTCGATCTGCTGGTGGTGGGTGCCGGTCCGGCGGGGCTGTTCGCGGCCTACTACGCCGGGTTCCGCGGGATGTCGGTGGCGCTGGTGGACGCGCTGCCGGAACCGGGTGGCCAGGTGACGGCGATGTACCCGGAGAAGATGATCTTCGACGTGGCCGGGTTCCCGGAGATCCGCGGCCGCGACCTGGTCGCCTCGCTGGTCAAGCAGGCCGAGCAGTACGGCCCCACCTACCTGCTCGGGCGCCCGGCGGTCGCGCTGTCCGACGCGGACGGCGGGCTGCTGGTCGACGTCGGTGAGGGCGAGCAGGTCCAGGCCGGGGCGGTGCTGATCACGGCCGGGATCGGGGAGTTCACCCCGCGTCCGCTGCCCGCGGGAGGCGAGTGGATCGGCCAGGGTGTCGTGCACTTCATCCCCGAGCTCTCCGCGCACACCGGGCACGACGTGGTGGTCATCGGCGGTGGCGACTCGGCGTTCGACTGGGCGCTGGCCCTGCAGCCGGTCGCCCGCAGCGTGACGCTCGTGCACCGGCGGACGAGGTTCCGCGCGCACGCGGGCCTGGTCGCCAAGGTCGAAGCCCTGGGAATCCCCCTGATCGTGCCCGCCGAGGTCGCCGAGATCCGCGGCGACGGCTCCGGGCTCACCGAGGTGGCGATCGACGTCGAAGGCGAGCGGCGAGTCCTGCCCGCCCAAACGGTCGTCGCGGCACTGGGTTTCACCGCCGATCTCGGACCCATCGAGTCCTGGGGCCTGGACCTGGAGAAGCGGTCGATCCTGGTCGACACCACCATGCGCACCAGCCGTCCGCGCGTCTACGCCGCCGGTGACGTCACCACCTACCCGGGCAAGGTCAAGCTCATCGCCACCGGGTTCGGCGAGGCCGCCACGGCGGTGAACAACATCGCGGTGGAGCTCAACCCCGACGCCCACCTCTTCCCGGGCCACTCCTCGAACCTCGCGTGACGTGCCCGGAAATGGAAGCGGCACCCGGGACGTCGCGTCTCCGGGTGCCGCGCCTGCGGGCTGAACGGGTCAGCTGCCGGTGTTCTGGTTGATCCAGTCGGCGAAGGCCGTCACGTCGGTGTAGATCGACGGGCCGGTGGCGCAGGTGGAGTCACCGTTGCCGGAACGGCTCGTGGCACCGATCAGCTCCCAGCTGCCCTGGGTGCCCTTGATCTGCGGGCCGCCCGAGTCGCCGTAGCAGGCGCCGGAGTCACCGTTCGGGTTGTCGGTGCAGATCTCGCCCGCGGCGTCGATGCCGGTGCAGCCGGCGTCGTCGACGACGCTCGTGTCGAGCTCCTGCAGGTTGGTCGGAACCTCGCCGCAGCCGCTCTCCGGGCAGGTCTGGCCCCAGCCGATGATGCGGCTCGGGGTCCCGGCCTCACCGGACTCGGCGGCGATCGAGATCGGCGCCGCGGACAGCTGCTTGTCCAGCTGCAGCACCGCGAGGTCGGCGCTGTCGTGCACCTGGGTCTTGGTCACCGCGGCTTCCTCGCCACCGGTGGTGTTGTCGTTGCTGCCCACGCGGACCGTGAAGTCACCGCCGCCCTGAACGCAGTGCGCGGCCGTCACCACCCAGTCCGGCTTGATCAGCGCGCCGCCGCAGAGGTGGCTGCCCTGCTGCTGCAGCGAGACCATGAACGAGTAGGTCTCGGTCGCGTCGTGACCGCCGATGATCATCGGGTCGACGTCGTCGCCGGCGGCGACCGCCGGCATGCTCAGCGCGCCCACGGCGCTGACCGCGGCGACCGCGGAGATGAGAACCGAACGAATGCGCATGTGAGTCGAATCCTCCGGGTATCCCGGCTCCGAAGGCCGGCTGGCCGCTGACGCTAACGGCGCCCTCGGCCACGGCGTACCCACGAAGGTCGTAGAGCCCTCATGAACGAGGCGGTGGCCCGCGGACAATCCGCAGGCCACCGCCTAGATCAAGATCGGTTCAGCCGGTTTTTCCCGGTTTCCCCAGAACGGCCCTCACGCGCCGGTCTCGCCGAGGTCCACGTCGGCGTACTCGCGCAGCTTGGTGAGCTTGTGCGAAGCGTCGACGACCCGCGTCGTGCCGGACTTCGAGCGCATCACGATCGACTGCGTGGTGCAGCGGTCCGCGCGGTAGTGCACGCCGCGCAGCAGCGCGCCGTCGGTGATGCCGGTCGCCACGAAGAACATGTTGTCGCCGCGCACCAGGTCCGACGTGGTCAGCACCTGGTTCGGGTCGTGCCCGGCCTCGCGGAGCTTCGCGCGCTCCTCGTCGTCCCGCGGCCACAAGCGGCCCTGGATCTCGCCGTCGAGGCACTTGAGCGCGCACGCCGTGATGATCCCCTCCGGGGTGCCGCCGATCCCCAGCAGCATGTCGACGCCGCTGTTCGGGCGGGCCGCCGCGATCGCGCCCGCCACGTCGCCGTCGGAGATGAACTGCACGCGGGCACCGGCCTCGCGGATCTCCTTGACGATCTGCTCGTGCCGCGGCCGGTCCAGCACGCACACCGTCACGTCGGAGACCTCGACGTGCTTGGCCTTGGCGACCCGCCGCACGTTCTCCGAGATCGGGGCGCTGATGTCGATGACGCCCGCGGCCTCCGGGCCGACGGCCATCTTCTCCATGTAGAACACCGCGGACGGGTCGAACATGGTGCCGCGCTCGGACACCGCCAGCACCGCCAGCGCGTTCGGCATGCCCTTGCTGAGCAGCGTCGTTCCGTCGATCGGGTCCACGGCGACGTCGACCTCCGGGCCCTGCCCGTTGCCGACCTCCTCGCCGTTGTAGAGCATCGGCGCTTCGTCCTTCTCGCCCTCGCCGATGACCACCGTGCCGCGCATGGACACCGAGCCGATGAGCTTGCGCATGGCGTCCACGGCCGCGCCGTCACCGGCGTTCTTGTCACCGCTGCCCACCCAACGCCCACCGGCCATCGCGGCGGCTTCGGTCACGCGGACGAGCTCCATGGCCAGGTTGCGATCGGGTGCTTCCGGGTGTCGTTGCGTCATCGCGCCCTCCGGAGTTTGTGAGGCATCGTCGGTACCGCCCGAGTCCGGCGGGAAAACGCCCCGCGCTCAGGCATGTTGGCAGCGATCTTCCCAGATCATCGAGGTTCGGGGAGCACTCGCGTGGGGCAGCCCACTCCGGCTTGCCCTGCCCGCTGAGCTGCGGTGCTACCGGTGAGAGCATGGGTCCCGTGGCTGAACCCCGCAACCAGCAACCGGCGCCGTCCCGCCCGCCGCGGACGATGTCGGCGATGCTGTTCGCCATCCTCCCGTTGGTGCTGGTCTCGTTCGGCGTGGCCGGCCTGTTCACGCAGTGCTCGTTCACCCCGAACGGCCCGGCGGTCGACAGCGGATCGGTGCCCACGGTGAACGTCCAGGCCGAGCTGCGCGAGGCCACCGCCGGAGTGGACTTCCCGGTGGTCGAGCCGAAGCTGCCCGCCAACTGGCGGGCCAACTCCAGCAACAGCACCACGCTGCCCTCGCACACCGAGGTCGTCCGGGTCGGCTGGCTGACCGGTGACGCGCAGTACCTGCGCTTGGCCCAGTCCAACGCCACCGAGGAGGAGCTGGTCGCCGGCGAGACGCGACAGGCGCCGCAGGCGCTCGGCACCACCGAGGTCGGCGGCCGCCAGTGGGTCCGCTACCAGAGCGTTCGCGACGAGCAGGCGTGGGTGTCCGAGCGCGACGGCGTCCGGCTGCTGATCACCGGCAACGCCGGTGAAGCGGAGTTCCGCACCCTCGCCGAAGCCGCCCTCACGGCCCCACCGGTCGGGTGACTGCGGAAGTTTTCATGAAAACTTCCCCACCACCCCACGAGCCACCACCCCACGTCCCCAGGAGGCCCAATTTCTTAAGTATTTGAACGTCACCCGGGTGAACGTCAAATACTTAAGAAATTGGGCCCCACGCTGGGTCAGGAGTCGTCTTCGACCGCGGCGAGGGCGCGTTCCACTCGTTCCCGGGCGCCGGCGAGGTGGCGTTCGCAGACGGCGGCCAGCGCTTCGCCCTTCTCCCAGAGCGCCAGCGAGTCCTCCAGCGAGAGCCCGCCCGCTTCCAGCTGCTTGACGACCTCGGCCAGCTGATCGCGGGCCGCCTCGTACCCGAGCTCGGCGACCTCCGGGTGCTCGGCGACCGGGTCGAAGTGCTCGTCCTGCTGCTTCTCGGTCACGGGGTAGGGCTCTCCACATTCGTTCGCACGGACACCACCGCGGTGGCGATCGCCTGGTCGTAGCCGACGAACGCCTCGGCGAACTCGGCGCCGTCGCCTTCGCGCACCGCGTCGTTGATGCGCAACTGGGCTTCCGCGACCCTACGTCGGTGGGCCGACGCGGCCCACCAGGTGGGGCCCACGTACTCCGAGGTCGCGTTGATCAGCGCGCGCAGCCGTCCAGGCAGGTCCTTGCGCTCGGCCGAATCGCACCCGCCGAGCAGCGCCGCCCAGGTGCCCGCCGCCGTGACGTCGGCGGCTTCCGCGCAGCGCTGGACCTCGTCCGCCCGCTCCGCGTTGCGCGCTGCGCCCGCGGTGAGGGGGAGGAACGAGGGCTCCTGCTTCGGGTGCACGTGGAAGTCCTTGGTCAGTCCGGTACGACGGCGTGGATCGCGCCGTCGGCGACCCGCACCCGGAGCCGGGTGCCTCCAGGCGCGTCATCGACCGACCGCAGCACTCCGTCGACCTCGTCGGTCTCCTCGATGCGCTGCACGATCGCGTATCCACGAGCCAGAGTGGCCGCAGGGCCCAGGGTCGTCAAGCGTGATCGAGTTGCGCTCAGCGCGTGCCCCTCCGCGGTGAGCACCGCGCTCATCGCCCGCCGGGAGCGTTCGCGCAGCATCACCACCTGCTCGGCGCGCTGCTGCAGGGGCCCGTGCGGGTCGGCCAGCACCGGGCGGCTGCGCAGCTGATCGAGCAGCCTGCGCTCGCGATCCACCCATCCGTGCAACGCCCGCCGCGCGCGGTCGCGCAGCTGCCGGATCCGCTGGCCCTCCTCGGCGACGTCGGGCACCACGCGCTTGCCCGCGCCCGTCGGTGTGGAACAGCGCACATCGGCGACGTGGTCCAGCAGCGGCGAGTCCGGTTCGTGCCCGATCGCGCTGACCACCGGGGTCCGGCAGGCGGCGACCGCCCGGCACAGCGCCTCGTCGGAGAACGGCAGCAGGTCCTCGACGCTGCCGCCGCCGCGCGCCAGCACGATCACGTCGACCTCGGGCATCCGGTCGAGCTCCTCCAGCGCGGGGAGGATCTGCGGCACCGCGCTGGTGCCCTGCACGGCGACGTTGCGGACCTCGAACTGGACGGCGGGCCAGCGCAGCTCGGCGTTGGTCAGCACGTCGTGCTCGGCGGCCGACGCGCGTCCGGTGATCAGCCCGACCCGGTTGGGCAGGAACGGCAGCGGCCGCTTGCGCGCCGGATCGAACAGCCCTTCCGCCTTCAGCAGCTGGCGGAGCCGTTCGATGCGCGCGAGCAGTTCCCCGATGCCGACCGTCCGGATCTCGTCGACGCGCAGGCTGAGCGTGCCGCGACCGACGAAGAAGGTCGGTTTGCCGTGCACCACGACCCGGCTCCCGTCGGTCAGCGGCGGGTCCATCTTGCGCAGCAGCGACGACGAGCAGGTCAGGGTCAGCGACACGTCGGCGGAGGGGTCGCGCAGCGTCAGGAACGCCGTCTGCGCGCCGCGCCGCATCGAGATCTGGGTGATCTGGCCTTCGACCCAGATCTGCCCGAGCCGGTTGATCCAGTCGGCGATCTTGCGGGCCACGGTCCGGACCGGCCAGGGTTCCTCGGCACTGGTGGGCGCAGTCAGCGTCTTCTCCTCATTGATCGTTTCCAGGCTCATTCTGCTTGGCGGTGCAAGTTGCGGAACCTCAGCGGCCCTCTGGCTCCGGGATCCGCAACTCGAGTATGTCGATTACCCGGCGCTGCGGCTGTCCTCCCCGGAGAACCGCTGAGAACCCGCGGCGGTGCGAGTGGTGGTGAAGGAGGAAGCAGCTTCGGTGCTCGGGCTCTACTGCTCGCGGAGGCGGGTGAGGCGGTTGGTCAGCATGCGGACATAGTCCGGGCGCTGGGCGGTGCTCTCCTCGTGCGCGAGCAGCTCGGCGAGGTCGTCTTCGCTGAACGAGCGCAGGCGGCCGCGCAGCTGGGGCAGGCTCAGCTCGTCGTAGTCGTCGAGCAGGGTGTGCTCCTGCGGCTCCGGATCCGGGACGGGCTCCGGGACGATGTCCTCGTCGAAGGTGGCCCAGGCCGGCTCCTCTTCGGGGGTGCTCAGCACCGCGAGCGCTTCGTCGCCCTTGATCGCGAGCTCGGTGATGTGCTGCTGGACCCGCATCGAGGCCTGCAGCGTCTGGCTGGCCACGGTCACCGGAAGGCCGAGGAGGGTGGTGGGGAGCGTGCGCACCTGCTCCACGGCCGTGGCCGCGAGACCGGCCGCGACCCGGACCGGGAGGGGGAACTCTGACATGCGCCCAGCCTGCCCCAGAACTCCTCCGGAGACCATCAACTCAACGTCGGAATGTGACCGACGACCGACGCTCGCCGAAACCCCCGAAGGCCCCCCGATGGAGTGACGGTGAGCACCGACCGGCGGCGGAGCGGGTGGGCGCCGATCCGTACCCTTGAGGGCATGACGACCACGCCCGAGGCCCGCGATCCCGAAACCGACCCCGTGGACGACGCCGGCCGGACCAAGCGGGTTCTGCTGGCCAAGCCCCGTGGCTACTGCGCGGGGGTCGACCGCGCTGTCATCACCGTCGAGAAGGCCCTGGAGACCTACGGCCCGCCGGTCTACGTCCGCAAGGAGATCGTGCACAACCGGCACGTCGTGGACACCCTGACCGAGCGCGGCGTGATCTTCGTGGACGAGACCGACGAGGTGCCGGAAGGTGCTCTCGTCGTGTTCTCCGCGCACGGCGTGTCCCCGGCCGTCCACCAGGAGGCCGAGGACCGCAACCTCCGCACCATCGACGCCACCTGCCCGCTGGTGACGAAGGTGCACAAGGAGGTCAACCGCTTCGCGCGGGACGAGTACGACATCCTGCTGATCGGTCACGAGGGTCACGAGGAGGTCGAGGGCACCGCCGGCGAGGCGCCCGAGCGGGTGCAGCTGGTGGACAAGCCGGAGGACGTCGACAAGGTGCAGGTCCGCGACCCGAGCAAGGTCGTCTGGCTCTCGCAGACCACCCTCAGCGTCGACGAGACCATGGAGCGGGTGGACCAGCTCACCGAGAAGTTCCCGACGCTGCAGGCCCCGCCCAGCGACGACATCTGCTACGCCACCTCCAACCGCCAGCAGGCCGTCAAGGTGATGGCCCCGCAGTGCGACCTGGTGATCGTGGTCGGTTCGCAGAACTCCTCGAACTCCAAGCGGCTGGTCGAGGTGGCGCTGCAGGCCGGAGCCTCCGCCTCGCACCTGATCGACTACGCGGCGCAGATCGACGACTCCTGGCTGGAGGGCGTGACCACGGTCGGCGTCACCAGCGGTGCGTCGGTTCCGGACGTGCTGGTGCTGCAGGTCCTGGACCACCTCGCCGAGCTCGGCTGGGGTGACGTCGAGGAGGTCACGACCGCCAACGAGAAGGTCACCTTCGCCCTCCCACGCGAGCTCCGCAAGGACCTCGACGAGAACAAGAGCAACCCGAAGAGCGTCCGCTGACGCTCTTCCCCGCGCGCTAGACGCGAGCAGAAGCGAAGCCGCCCGGTTCCGGATCTGGAACCGGGCGGCTTCGTCGTGTCTCTACGGGCCTGGCCGCCGGGGGCGGCCACCAGGGGGTGGTTCCGGCGGGCGCGGCCGTCCAGGGCCGCCTTGGCGGGGCGGACGGGGCCCGCCTGCGCGCGGGTCGTTCGCCGGGCGGGGGCGGCCGGGCACGTCGCCGCGGCGCTGGGCGTCGCCCTTCGGACGGCCCTGGGCGTCGCGCGGGCCGGTGCCGCGAGGCTGCCTGCCGTCGGCCCGGCGATCGCCGCGCGCGTCACCGCCGCGGGGGTTGCCCCGGTCGCCTCGGCGGGCGTCGTCGCGGGGCTTGCGCGCGTCGCCGCGCGGCGCGCGGTCCTCGGCGGGGCGCTTGCGCGGTGCGTCCGCCGGTGCCTTCTTGCGCGGCGGCGGTACCGGCCTGGCCTTCTTCGTCTTGGCGTCGGGGTCGACGCCGAGGTCGAAGTCGTCGGTCTCGGGCTTCTGCGTGACGAACATCCGGAGCAGCCCGATGCCGAGCGCGACCGCGGTGGCTCCGGCCATGATCGGGAAGCTGGTGATCAGCGGACGCGCGACCGAGAGAGCTTTGCCCGCGATGCCCGCTCCGGAGGTGCTGCCCGCGCCGGTGATCAGCACCAGAACCGGCATCACGATGCCGAGAACGAGCGGTGGCTGCACCATCGGACCGAAGACGCTCCGCCGCTGCACCAGCAGCACCGCGGCGAGACAACCGAGGAAGAAGCAGGTCTTGAAGATGAAACCGGGCTGTTTCCAGATCAGGGTGTCCAGCACGGTGCCGATCGCGGTCGGGACGGCAGCCAGCAGCACGGCGCCCCACAGCGGCACCCCATCGGTGCTGAACGCGGAGCGCGCACCCCATTCGGGCGCGCTATTACCGGAAGTCGAAGCGCTCTGGCTCTCGCGGATCGCGGTCACAATCCCCCACGGTAACGGTCCAGTACCTCGCCGCGAGAGGCCTCCGGGAGATCCGACCCATCACCCCACGTCGATCGATGCTTCGGACGCAACTCGGCGTGATCATCACGTGATTTTCGTGCAGCCAAACGGATGCCGTATCGCTCGGTCGAGCGTGTGAGTCTTGACACAGGGAGTGCGGCCATCTTAGCGTCCGAGCAATCGTTTTCTCGCCTGCGGGAGTGACGAGACGGGGGTCGGAATGGACACGGCGCCACCGCTGGTCGAGCTGGCCGGCATCACCAAGCGCTACGGCGGTGTGCTCGCCTGCGACGCGGTTGACCTCACTGTTCGCGGCGGCGAGGTGCACGCACTGCTGGGCGAGAACGGGGCGGGCAAGAGCACTCTGATGAAGGTGCTCTCGGGCGACGTCAGCGACCACACAGGTCAGATCACCATCGAGGGTCACCCGATCCAGTTCTCGAAACCCGCGGACGCGCAACACGCCGGTATCGCCATGATCCACCAGGAACTCGACCTGGTGCCCGGTCTGAGCGTCGCCGAGAACCTCCACCTGGGACGCGAACCGCGCACCCGGCTGGGCATCGTGGACCGACGCGCGATGTCCGAGCGGACCCGGGAGCTGCTGCGCCGCACCGGGATCGACCTCGACCCGAACCGCCCGGTCGGCGAACTGCGGGTCGGTGAGCAGCAGCTGGTCACCATCGCCCGCGCGCTGTCGCTGGACGCGAAGGTGCTGATCATGGACGAGCCGACCTCGGCACTGTCCACAGCGGAGGTCGAGCGGCTCTTCGGCGTCATCGGCGAGCTGCGCCGCAACGGCACCGGCATCGTCTACATCTCGCACCGGATGGACGAGATCGGCCAGGTCGCCGACCGCGCCACGGTGCTGCGCAACGGCCGCAAGGTCGCCGAGTTCGACGCGCAGGAGATGACCGCCGAGGAGGCCGCCGAAGCGATGGTGGGCCGCACGGTCCAGACCCGCTTCCAGTCCCGCACCGTCGACGTCGGCGAAGAGCTGCTGCGCGTCAAGGGTTTCGCGGTCCGGCCCAGGCGCACGCGAGTCGGCAGGCGGGAGCCCGACGGCATCGACCTGACCGTGCGCCGCGGCGAGATCGTCGGCCTGTGCGGACTGCTAGGTGCCGGTCGGACAGAACTGCTGGAGTCGCTCTACGGCGCGGGCCCGTCCGGGACCTGGGAAGGCGAGGTCACGCTCGACGGGCAACCGGTGCGGCCGGCCGGGCCCCGTCGCGCGCTGCGCTCGGGCATCGCCTTCGTGCCGGAGGACCGGCGCAGCTCCGGGCTGGTCCTCGGGCACTCGATCACGGCCAACACCGTGCTCTCGACGCTCGACCGGCTCGGCGTCGCCGGAATGGTGCGCCGCAAGTCCGAACTCGGGGCGACCCAGCGCAGCGTCGAGCAGCTCAAGGTCAAGCTCGGCCGCATCTCCGACCCGGTGGGCACCCTGTCCGGTGGTAACCAGCAGAAGGTCGTCTTCGGGCGCATGCTGCGCACCGAACCCAGGTTGCTGCTGCTCGACGACCCGACGCGCGGCGTGGACATCGGCGCGAAGGCCGAGATCTACCAGTTGCTCTCGGACATCGCCGGTCGCGGCATCGGAGTGCTGCTCGCCTCCTCGGAACTCCCCGAGCTGGTGGGGGTCTGCCACCGGGTGGTGGTGCTGCGCGCCGGGCGCAGCGTCGCCGAGTTCGACACCGCTCACGCGGGCGAGGCCGATCTGCTGGCCGCCGCGATGGGCGATCGGGCCGGTGGCGATCGCAACGGGAACCCACCGGGGCCGGCCGTCGGCACCGGGCAGAGCACTGGGGGAGGTGCGAATTGAGCAATCAGACGGAGCAGCGGCCCGCACCGGGTGACCTGCCGGAGACGGGTTCCAAGCGGACCGACACCGTCGAGACCCTGTTCAAGTTCCAGAGCTTCTTCGGACTCGTCGCGGTGTTCATCGCGGCGGTGATCTTCTCGCCCCGCAACGACGGCGAGATCCTGTTCCTGAGCAGCGAGAACCTGTTCAACATCGTGCGCGCGGTCTCGGAGATCGGGATCATCGCGATCGGGCTGACCTTCGTGATCCTCATCGGCGGCATCGACCTGTCGGTCGGGTCGGTGCTGGGTCTGGCGGCGGTCGGCTCGGCCGTGCTCATGGTCAACAGCGGTTACGGCGTGTGGGCCACGGTGGCCGTGGTGCTGCTGGCCGGAATCGTCTTCGGGTTCCTGCAGGGCGCGGCGGTGGCGCTGCTGGGGGTGCAGGCGTTCATCGTCACCCTCGCCGGGCTGCAGATCGCGCGCGGGCTGGCGCGCATGTGGTCCGGCGGTGAGACCGTCCAGATCTCCTACGGCGAGGGGCCGGGCCAGGCCCCGATGCTGTTCTCGCTGCTGGGTGAGCGGACCTTCGGCGGTGTGGTGCCGATCCCGGCGCTGATTTTCGCCGCCGTGGCCGTGATCGCGATCCTGTTCCTGCGCTCCAGCGCCTACTCCCGGCACCTGTACGCGATCGGCGGCAACGAGAAGGCGGCTCGGCTGTCCGGCGTGCCCGTGAACCGGGTCAAGATCATCGCTTTCGTCATCGCGGGCTTCTGCGCCGCGCTGGCCGGCATCGTGCACGCTGGTCAGCTCAACGCGGGCAGCCCCAACGACGGAACCGCCTACGAGCTCGACGGAATCGCCGCGGTGGTCGTCGGCGGCACCAGCCTGGCCGGTGGCCGGGGCTCGGTGATCGGCACCATCGCCGGTGCTCTGCTGCTCGGCATCCTCAACAACATCCTGAGCCTGAACAGCGTCAACACCGATCTGCAACTGCTGATCAAGGGTCTGGTGATCGTCGCTGCGGCGGCGCTGCAGCGCCTGCGCCCCACGGCCTGAGGCAGATCCACCGAAGGGAGCACGATGCGCAAGACAACGAAGTCCTTGGTCGCAATCACGTGCGCCGCGGTCGCGTTCGGCGCCGCCGGTTGCGGGACGACCAGCGAGAACACCGGGCAGGTCCAGGCCCAGGATCCGACGAAGGGCTGCGAGGGGCCCAACGGCAAGTACACGATCGGGATGAGCCAGGCGAACCTGGCCGAGCCCTACCGGGTGCGGATGGACGACGACATCCGCAAGGCCGCGGAGAAGGTCCCCCAATTCGAGGAAGTGCAGTTCTCCGACGCGGCCAAGGACAACTCCAAGCAGGTCACCGACGTCGAGAACTTCATGACCAAGCAGGTCGACCTGCTGATGATCTCGCCGAACGAGGCGGCGCCGCTGACCGACGTGGTGCGCAAGGCCTACAACCAGGGCATCCCGGTCGTGGTGCTGGACCGCAAGGTCGACGGTGAGGCGTTCACGACCTACATCGGCGCGGACAACGTCGCCATCGGCAAGCAGGCGGGTGAGTTCTTCAAGAACACGCTGCTGCCGCAGGGCGGGAAGATCGTCCAGATCAAGGGCCTGTCCGGCTCGACCCCCGCCGCTGAGCGGGAAGAGGGCTTCAAGCAGGGCATCGCCGGATCGAAGATCGAGGTCGTGGCCACCGCCGACGGCGAGTGGGAGCGCTCGGTCGGGCAGCAGAAGATGGACGCGCTGCTCAAGGCCAACCCGGACATCCAGGCCGTGTACTCGCAGAACGACCCGATGGCCGAAGGCGCCTGGCTCGCAGCGCAAGCCGCCAACCGCAAGGACCTGAAGTTCGTCGGCATCGACGGGTTGCCGATCCCGTCCGGCGGCATCAAGGCGGTCGAGGAAGGGCGCCTGCAGGCCACGAACCTCTACCCGACGGGTGGCGCGGAGGCCGTGGAGGCGGCCAAGAAGCTGCTGGTCGATTGCCAGCAGGTGCCCAAGACCCAGACCTTGCCCACGGAATTGATCACGAAGGACAACGCGGTCGAGGTCTACGACCGACTCAACCAAGGCTAGTCCCGCCGGCGCGGGCCTTTCTGGGCAGCAGGAGCAATCCTGAGGAAAGGTCCGCTCCGAGCCGCTCCAATCCCGCCGCAGCGCTCGTTTCGAGTGCTGCGGTTTTTGCTGCCCGGACAATCCCGCGGAGCTTGATCGGTACGCCGAATTCCACTGTGCGGCAACTAAAAACACCTGGTTGGCGGCTGTCGTAAGTACGACACACCAGAGACCATCTTATTGAGTGAATTCGCGTATCGATGACTATTCAGTGCCCGTTTTTTGGTTGCCGTCCGGGAGGCCATTTCTTACGCTGCGCTTGATCGCGCTTTGAGATCTTGCCGGGTCCGCGTCGGTTGGAAACCACTTCGTTAGAGCGCATCACGATTCACCGGAACCGGAATCAGCGGCAGAACTGTTTGCTGTGGACAGGTCTGTCCGCAGGGGAGGGCGAGCACGATGACAGAACGCTCCGCACCGTCGCGCAGCGACGCCCGCCGGCGATCACGCCGGCTCGCTGCTTACCTGGGTGTCTTCTCGCTCGCCGCTGCTGCGGTGGTCGCCGACGCCGGGTTCGCGACCGTCCGGGCCCACGCCCAGCAACCGGCACCGCCCAGCAAGGGCCAGGTCGGTTGGGACGCCTACCGAGATCTCGACGAGATGCCGCGGTTGCGCGGCGACGAGCAGTCCCTGCAGTTCTCCAGCTACGACCGCTCCGGCGGCAACGACGACGGCTTCGAAGGAACCTATTCCTGCCTGCGCGAATCCGCGCAGGGATGCGTGATCGCCGAGCACACCGGACCCGGTGAGATCTCCGGCCTGTGGAGCACCCGCGAGCCGATGGGCGACGTGACGGCCACCGGCAACCTCGTCGTCGAGCTCGACGGGCGGGTCGTCCTCGACGCCCCGTTCATCGACGTCGTCAGCGGCAAGGTCGGAGCGCCGTTCGAGTGGCCGCTGGTGGGCAACGCCGACGACGCCGCGGGCGGAGTCGTCAGCAAGGTGCCGATGCCCTTCCGCGAATCGATGCGCGTGACGGTGACCAACAACCCGGACTTCTACCACGTCAACTACCGGACCTTCCCGGACGCGGAAGGCGTGGAGACCTTCGACCCGTCGGACCCGGCGACCGACGTGCTGGAGAAGCTGCGCGGTTTCGGCGTCGCGGACCCGAAGGGCTCCACCGCCGGCACCCCGGTGCGCAGCGATTTCGGTCTCCTGCCCGGTGCGTCGCACACGGTCGCCGAGGTGTCGGGACCTGCGCGGATCAACCAGCTGCGGGTGCGCTTGCCGCAGGTGGAGGCGGCACCGCAGGTCGTCGACGACGGAATGGCCTTCGGTCCGGGCGGCGGCAGCCGGTTCCGGATGCGGGTGGCTCCCGACAACGAGGGCGTCCGCCTGATCCGCAGGTTCGACCCGCAGGTCGCCGACCAGGTCGCGAGCGTCAGCGTCAACGGCGCACCGGTGGGCGAGTGGCGCAGCGGTCCGGCCGCCCCAGGACAGTGGGGCGTGCAGGCGATCGACGTGCCCGCGGAGGTCACCGCCGGGCGGTCCTCGATGGACGTGGACAACCGGTTCGTCTCGTCCTCGCTGGACGTCAACGAGTTCCGCTACGACGTGCAGAGCAAGGTCAACGGCGAGTGGGTGCGCACCGACGTGCTCGACCTCGGCCCCGGGCACCCGGGTGAGGAGGGCGCGCACGGCTACCAGATCGACAACCCGGTCTTCGAGCGCTCGCAGCTGTTCGGCCGGTACACGACCCCGCCGGAGGTGGTCGCGGCGTCGGACGCGGTGCTGGAGTCCGCGCGGCTGCGCATCACCTTCGACGGCAAGACCACGGTGGACGCGCCCATCGGCGAGTTCTTCGGCACCGGTCTGGGCGAGCACGACGTGCGGACCATGATGAGCTCGGTCGATCCCGGCCTCGACGGCTGGTACACCGCGTGGTGGCCGATGCCGTTCGACGAGAGCGCCAAGGTCGAGATCGTCAACGCCGGAGGCATCCCGATCGAGGGCGCCACCGCCGAGGTCGTCACCGGGCCCGGCGGGCTCGACGAGGGCAGCGGTCACTTCCACGCCACGCACAAGCGCGGCAACACCGTCCCCGGCCAGGACTGGAACTTCCTGGACGAGGGCGGAGCGGGCACGTTCTACGGGGTCACCCACACCATGCGCGGCCAGATCCCGCTCGACGAGAGCAAGGCCAGCGTCCTGCCGCACTCCACTCCGCTCGCGGCGTCCAACCCGCGCAACTACCTGGAGGGCGACGAGCGGTTCTACGTCGACGGCGCGCAGGAACCGGCGTGGCACGGCACCGGCAGCGAGGACTTCTACGAGTCGGGCTGGTACTTCCGGTTCGGCACGACGTTCTCGATGCCGCTGGCGGGCAACCCCGGTCACGAGGTGAACCAGGACGGGTGCCAGTTCGACTGCACCGGCGCCTACCGGCTCATGGTCGGGGACGCGGTGTCCTTCCGGAACGGGCTGGTCGCGGGCATCGAGCACGGCCCCGCCAACGACGAGCCGGGCGACTACAGCTCCACGGCCTACTGGTACGGGGCTCCGGCGGGTCGCAGCCTCCCGGCGGGTCCACCGCCACCGGAGGTCCCGCCGTCGCTGCCGGCGGCGCCACCGGCTCCGGGACAGCCGCCGTCCCAGCCTGCACCGACCGATCCGCAGGTGCCGGGCCAGCAACCGGCTCCGTCCGAACCCGCTCCGTCCGAACCGGCTCCGGGTGAGCCCGCTCCACCGGAGTCCACACCGGAGCAGCCCCCGACCAGCGAGGAGCACGGCCTCCTACCGGGCTTGAACTGATCACCCCTGGGAACGCGGCAGTTTTGGTCCGAACCGTCCATGATCGATGTCCGTTTTGCCCGGACAGTTCGGACCAAAACTGCCCGTCAGCGGGCCGAGCTGCCGCGCACCACCAGGTGCGCGGACAACGTCGTGGTGGAGGTCTCCTCCCGAGCGCCACCGATCCGGTCGAGCAGCAACCGCGCCGCGAGCGCACCGATGTCGTAGGCGGGCTGCGCGACGACCGACAGCGGCGGATCGAGCAGCGTGGTCCAGGGAGCGTCGTCGAAGGCCACGACGCCGACGTCCCGGCCGGGCTTGAGGTTCAGCGCGGCTAACGCCTCCAGCACGCCGACGGCCATCGCGCTGTTGCCCACCAGCAGCGCTTCCGGCGGAGCGTCCTGGGTGAGCAGGGCGTGCGCCGCCCGCTGTGCGCCATCGGCCTTGAACCTCGATCGCCGCACCAGGGCGGTGGAACTGGGCAGCTTCGCCGCGCGCAGCCCATCGCGATACCCGGCAAGCCGGTCGTCCGCGGTGGGCACACCGCTGGGGCCGGTGAGACATCCGATGCGTCCGTAGCCCTGCCCGGCTAGGTGGAGCGTCGCGTGCTTGGCGGCCAGCCGGTTGTCCACCAGCACCGTGTCGCTCGCGCTCTCCGGCAGCGGCCGGTCCACCGCCACCACCGGCGTCCTGTGGCGGGCGAGCAGTTCCGCGGTGTCGGGGTTGCCGGTGGGGGAGAGCAGCACCCCGGCCACGCGCTCCTGCAGGGCGACGTCGACGTACTCGCGCTCCTTGGCGGGGGTGTCGTCGGAGTTGCACAGGACGAGCGAGTAGCCGGCCTCGTGCGCCACGTCCTCGACGCCGCGGGCGATCGCCGTGAAGAACGGGTTCTCCACGTCGGAGATGATCAGGGCCAGCACTGCGGTTTCCTGTTTCCGCAGGTTGCGGGCCGGTCCGTTGGGCCGGTACCCGAGTTCTTCGGCCGCGGCGAGCACGCGTGCCGCCAGGTCCGGGTCCACCGTCGCCTTGCCGTTGAGGGCGCGGGAGACGGTCGCGGTGGACACGCCCGCGCGGCTCGCCACGTCGTTGATGGTCGCCACGACTTCCTCCCTCGCCGCTGGCCGAGTGACGGTGAGCCACCCGCCTTGACAGGCCGTATCACGCAAGAATAGCGTCCGAGAAAACGATTGCTCGCGTCGGTTCGCAAGGTTTTCCCAGTGATTCGGCCGGGCGTCCGCGCACCGCGCCGGTTCTGCAGCAGTCAACGCCGTCTGTGAAGCGAACTTGGAGGAACTGTGGCTCGCATCGGTGTCGTCAGCATCTCGGACGGGCGTGGTCACGTGCACGCCCGCAACGCGGGATTCATCCAGTCCAAACAGGACGCTCTGGTGGCCTCGCTCCGCGCTGCCGGGCACGAGGTCGTCGTCGGCACCGATCTGGTCGCCACCAACTCCTCGGCCGTGTCGGTGGCCCGCGAGGTCGCGGCCGCCGACGTGGACGTCACCGTCTTCTACTACGCGGTCTGGTCGTTCCCGCACTTCACGATGCTCGCCGCGGACGCCACCCGCAGCCCGCTCGTGCTGGTGGCCAGCACCGATCCCACCGAGCCCGGCCTGGTCGGCATGCTCGCCGCAGGTGGCGCGCTGGACCAGATCGGCCGCAAGCACACCCGCGCCTGGGGCGCTCCGGACGACGCCGAGCTGGCCGCCAAGATCGGCGTCCACGCGCAGGCGTCGGCGGCGGTCAGCTCGCTGCACGGCTCCACGTTCGGCCGCTTCGGCGGACGCCCGATGGGCATGAACACGGCCGTGGCCAACACCGACCAGTGGATGCGCAAGTTCGGCGTCGACGTCGAGGAGATCGACCAGTACGAGCTGGTGCTGCGCGCCGAGCAGGCCGACGGCGCCGAGGCGAAGAAGGCCCGCGAGTGGATCGAGCAGTACGCGGCCGGTGTGCACTACGACGGTGACAAGCTCACGCCGGAGCTGCTGGAGCGGCAGATCCGCTCCTACATGGCGATCCGCGACATCATCGACGAGCGCAACCTCGACTTCTCCGGGATCAAGGCGCAGCCCGAGCTGACCGAGAACTTCGCGACGATGGACGTCACCGAGGCGTTCCTCAACGACCCCTACGACTGGAACGGTCCCAAGCAGCCGCACGTGTGCGCGACCGAGGCCGACATGGACGGCGCGCTGACGATGCAGCTGTTCAAGGCGATCTCGGGCACCCCGGTGCTGTTCGCCGACGTCCGGCACTACCACGCCGACCGCGACATCTGGGACCTGTGCAACTCCGGCCAGCACGCCACCTGGTACGCCGCGCGCAGCGATGACCCGGCCGAGAACCTGTCGAAGGTCAACTTCTTCCCGGAGGTGTTCTTCTTCCCCGCCGGCGGCGCTTCGGTGCAGCACATCGCGGCACCGGGCGAGATGACGCTCGGCCGGTTGACCAGGGAGGACGGCGAGTACCGCCTGCAGCTGATGCTGGGCGAGTTCGAGAACTACGACGAGGCGACGAACAAGGCGCTCGTCGACCAGTCCACGCCGGAGTGGCCGCACGCGTTCGCGCGGCTGGACGCGCCGGGCGAGGTGTTCCTGTCGAAGTTCGGGGCGAACCACATCCACGCCGTGCCCGGTGATCACCGCGCCGCGCTGCGGGCGGTGGCCGAGCAGCTGGACATCCGCCTCGACGAGTGGAGCCGGGGGTCAGGGTCGTGAGTGCTGGAGCCGGTGCGGACCGGCTTCAGCACTCACGCGCGGTCCTGCTCGGCATCGACATCGGCACCTCCAGCTCGAAGGGGGTGCTGGTCGATGCCACGGGCAAGATCGTCGCGCGGGCCAGCCGACCGCACGAGACCTCGCACCCGCACCCGGGTTGGGTGGAGCACGACGCGGAATCGGTCTGGTGGGCCGATTTCCTGGAGCTGACCAGGGAACTGCTGCCCGCCGCCGAGGGCTACGAGCTCGCCGGGCTCGGCGTGAGCGGCATCGGCCCGGTCCTGCTGCCCGCCGACGGGAGCGGGAAACCGCTCCGGCCCGCGATCCTCTACGGCGTCGACACCCGCGCGACCGAGGAGATCGACGAGCTCACCGAGGAACTCGGTGCCGAGGAGATCCTGCGGCGAGGCGGTTCGGCGCTGTCCAGCCAGGCCGTCGGGCCGAAGATCAGGTGGCTGGCCAAGAACGAACCGGAGGTCTACCGGCGCACCGAGATGCTGCTGATGTGCAGCTCGTACCTGGTGCACCGGCTGACCGGGCGGTACGTGCTCGACCACCACTCGGCGAGCCAGTGCGATCCGATCTACGACCTGCGGGCCCGCGACTGGTCCTCGGAGTGGGCCGAGCGGGTCGCGCCGGGTCTCCCGCTGCCGGACCTGGCCTGGCCGACCGAGGTCGTCGGTCGCGTCGGAGCCGAGGCGGCGGCGGAAACCGGTCTGCCGGAAGGCCTTCCGGTCACGGCGGGCACGGTGGACGCGTGGGCCGAGGCGACCAGCGTCGGCGTGCGCGCTCCCGGCGACGTGATGCTGATGTACGGGACGACGATGTTCTTCGTCGAGGTCCTCGACGAGGTCACGCCGCACCCGGTGCTGTGGGGCACGGCCGGGGCCTTCCCGGACACCTACACGCTGGCCGCGGGCATGGCGACCTCGGGCGCGGTCACCGCGTGGCTGCGCGAGCTCGTCGACGGCGACTTCGCCGAGCTCATCGCGGAAGCCGGTGACGTGCCGGCCGGTTCGCGCGGGCTCCTGCTGCTCCCGTACTTCGCGGGGGAGCGCACGCCGATCTCCGATCCGTCGGCCCGCGGCGTGTTCGCCGGGCTGACCTTGGAGCACGGTCGTGCCGAGCTGTACCGGGCTGCGCTGGAGGGCATCTCCTTCGGCGTCCGGCACAACCTGGAGGCGATGGGTCAGGCCGGTGGTTCCGCGCGCAGGCTGGTCGCGGTCGGCGGCGGGACGCAGGGCGGGCTGTGGACGCAGATCGTCTCGGACATCACCGGCAAGGAGCAGCAGATCCCGGCGGAGACGGTCGGTGCCGCCTACGGCAACGCCCTGCTGGCCGGGGTGGGCACCGGTGTCGCGCAGGATCCGGACGACTGGAACCCGATCGTGGACGTCGTCCGGCCGAACACCGAGAACACCGAGCGCTACGACGACTACTACCGGCACTACCGCGACCTGTACGAGTCGACGACCCGCATCGCGCACTTCCTGGCCGCTGAGCAGCACGCGGCCGACGAACGGAACTGATTCACCGGTCCCGCTCCCACGACCTTGTTAAGCTCACGCTTTCGGGTGACGTACGAGGTCGTGGGAGGTCGCGGTGGCACGGCGTGTTCTCGCGGCCGGGTTCGCCCTGCTCGCGGTGGTGGCCGCGGGCTGCTCCCGTTCCGAAGCCGACGTCGCCCCCGCCGCCGAACCCCGGGACCTGGGGGCGCAGCAGGTCTTCCGGCACCAGGTCTACGCCCAGCGGGCGACCGGTGCGCTCCGCCTGGACCTGTACCTGCCGCAGCGCCGTGCCGCCGAGACACCGCTGGTCGTCTACGTGCACGGCGGTGGCTGGGACGCGGGAGTGCGCAGCCTCGACGCCGATCCGACCGCACCGGAAGCCCAGGCGGCGCAACGACTGCTGGAACGCGGCTACGCCGTGGCCACCGTGGACTACCGGTTGACCGGGGTCGCGCAGTCGCCCGCGCAGTTCGTCGACGTCGCCGATTCGGTGCGCTGGTTGCAGCAGAACTCCGCGCGCTGGGGCCTGGATTCCGACCGGGTCGGGCTCTGGGGCGCTTCGGCGGGCGGGCACCTGGTCGCGCAGCTCGGCGCGGTCGCCGGTGATCCGGCCAAGCCCGGTGGTGGACTCACCGGGATCCGCGCGGTCGTCGACTGGTTCGGGCCCAGCGACCTCAGCGCCGAGGCCCAGCACGAACATCCGCAGCTGCAGGACTACGCGCGCCGCGCGGTCACCGGGTTGCTCGGCTGCATGCCGGTCGACTGCCCCGACGTAGCGGACGCGGCGAGCCCCGCGCGCAACGTCTCGGGTGACGAACCGCCGTTCCTGATCCAGCAGGGCACCGCGGACTCGCTGGTCCCGCTGGACCAGAGCCTCGACTTCGCCGCGCAACTGCGCAGTCTCGGCGTGACGGCGCAGATGCACCCGTACCAGGGCCTCGACCACGGCTTCGGGAAGGGCCCGCAGACCACCCTCATCGTCGACGCCCTAGACGCCTTCATCCGCACCCACGTCTGACCCCGGTGCCCCTGGTCGCCTCGGGACCCCGGCTGCTGTGCGGCGCGGGGAGTCATGGCCCAGTTTTAGTCCAAACTGAGCGGACATTTCGGGCGCGAAGCGTCCTCGGTTTGGACTAAAACTGGGAGATGCCCAGGTGGGCCCTCGCGACCGTGCTGGGGGTCGGGATGGTGGCGGCGGCCCACGTGGCAGTTTTGGTCCGAATTGACCGGGCGAATCGGACATTGATCATGGACGGTTCGGACCAAAACTGCCCGACGCCGGGCAACGCGGTGCTGAGGTGCGGGGAACTCAGTTATGGGTGGGGTCCGCCCCGTTGAGGGAAGCGTCGTCTTCCCTGCGGACCTCGGAGATGTCGCCCGATCCCGCCGTCTCGGCTAGGGGCTGGACGGAGTTCCGGAAGGTCTCCAGGGCGTCGAGCTCGCGGCGCCGGGCCGAGACGAAGCGCTGCAGGTGCGTGCTGGAGAGGTTGACCGCGTCGACCGCGTTGGTCGCCGCGCGCTGCGAGCGAACCGCCTGGCTGCGGACCTGCTCGATGTCCTCGGCGAGGGTGCGCTCGGTCGAGGCGAACATCGCCGCCGACGCCAGAACCGCGAAACCCGTTGGGCCGCACAGGAACACCCGTTTGCTCAGCAGCCACGAGAGCAGCTGGGGGTCGGTGTCCAGGGCCGCGACCACGGCTGCATCGGAGGGCACGAACATGATCGAGCCGTAGATCGCGTCGGCCCAGCGCTGGTAGCCCTTGCTCGCCAGCTCCGTCGCGCGGGAGCGGATGTTGCGCACGTGAACCCGCAGCGCGTCGGCGCGCTCCTCGGCGTTGTCGGTCTCCATCGCTTCGGCCCACACCGCGAGGCTGGCCTTGGAGTCCACCGGAACCTGCCGGCCGCCGCCGACCTCCAGCACCATGTCCGGACGTGCCGCGCCGCCCCCGGCCAGGTCGGTCTGCAGCGTGAAGTGGATGCCTTCCCGCAGGCCCAGCGACCGCGCGGTCTCCACCAGCACCTGCTCGCCCAGCTCACCGCGCCCGGTGATGGAGGCGAACGCGACCTCGTAGCGCCGCAGCGCGGCCTGCTGCGCGGTGCTGCGGGCCCGTTCGGCCTCCACCATCCGCAGCGCCTCGTCGGCTCGGCGCGCGCTGTCGCCGTACAGCCGCCAGAGCAGCATCAGCGCTGCCGCGACCAGCAGGATCAGCACGACGACGAACCCGGCCAGAACCCCAGTCCCCACACGACCTCCTCGCACAAAGCTGCCCGCATCATCCAGCACACCCCCGACAACGCCTTCCGAGGGCGGTCCCAAATTCCTAGGTATTTGAGGCTCACCCGGGTGACGTTCAAATACTTAAGAAATTGGCAACCACCCACTCGGACAGGTGAGGGTGGTTGCGGGTGGTGAGTGGGAGGGCACGGTGGGGTGCGACACGCCGAGGTGGCCTGGGGGGCCGAGCGGCGTTGATCGGGACGCCGCTAGCTTGGTGGTCATGCGGGTACTGCACACCTCGGACTGGCACGTGGGGCGGACGTTCCACGGCCGTGACCTGCTCGGAGATCAAGAAGCCGTGCTGAGCGGGCTCGCCGACCTGGTCACCGAGGAGCAGGTCGACGTCGTGGTCGTCGCCGGTGATCTCTACGACCGCGCGGTGCCCTCCGGCGAGGCGGTGCAGGTGTGCGTGCGCGTGCTCGCCCGGATTCGCGAGGCGGGCGCGCAGCTGGTCATCACCTCCGGCAACCACGACTCCGCACCGCGCGTCGGCGCGTTCGCCGAGTTCGCAGCCGCGGGCGGCCTGCACCTGCGCACCCGCATCGACCGGCTGCACGAGCCGGTGCTGATCGACGACGAGCACGGCGCGGTCGCCTTCTACGGCATCCCCTACCTGGAGCCGGATCCCGCGAAGCACTCCCTGAAAGCCAGTGCCGACGTGCCGGGATCGAGTGGCGATATCGAAAGCCGTGGCCACGCGGTCGTTCTCACCGAGGCGATGAACCGCATTCGCGCCGATTTCGCCGACCGTCCACAAGGGACTCGTTCGGTGGTGCTCGCGCACGCCTTCGTCACCGGCGGTGAGAGCAGCGAGTCCGAGCGCACCATCGCAGTCGGGGGAGTCGAGCAGGTGCCGGGCTCGGTCTTCGACGGCGCCGACTACGTCGCGTTGGGCCACTTGCACGGTCAGCAGACGCTCGCCGAGCACGTGCGCTACTCGGGCAGCCCGCTCGCCTACTCGTTCTCCGAGGCCCGGCAGCGCAAATCGGTGTGGCTGGTCGACCTCGGAGCCGACGGGCTCGCCGAGGTGCGACGCCGCGAACTGCCCGTGCCGCGCCGGCTGACCACCATCGAGGGCGAGCTCGACGATCTGCTGGAGGACCCCGAGCACGCCGACGCCGAGGACTGCTACGTCTCGGCGACGCTGACCGACGAGGTCCGGCCGCTGGAGGCCATGCGCCGCCTGCAGGAACGCTTCCCGCACGCGGTGCACCTCGAATGGCGGCCGGCGACCGGGAAGGCCACCGCACCGCTGCGCTACGCCGAGATCGTCCGCGGTCGCGACGACAACTCGCTCGCAGCCCGGTTCGTCGAGGACTGCCGGGGTGCCGAACCCACCGATTCCGAGCGCGCCCTGCTCGACGAGGCGCTGCACGCGGTCACCGCGGAGGGGCAGGAATGAGGCTGCACAGCCTGGAAGTCACCGCTTTCGGCCCGTACCGCGACCACCAGGTCGTGGACTTCGACGCACTCGGGACCGACGGGTTGTTCCTGCTGCACGGCGATACCGGCGCGGGCAAGACCACGTTGCTCGACGCCATCGCTTTCGCGCTCTACGGCGCGGTTCCCGGCGCACGCAACGACGCCAAGCGGCTGCGCTGCGACACCGCGGACGACGAGGTCAACACGAGCGTCGTGCTGGAGCTGACGATCCAGGGCCAGCGGTTGCGGCTGGAGCGCAGCCCCGAGTACCAGCGGCCCAAGAAGCGCGGCGAGGGCTTCACCACCCAGCAGGCCAAGGCGTCGCTGACCTGGGTCGGAGGCGCGCCCACGGCGCAGCCGCCGGAGGGCCTGACCCGGATCGACGAGGTCGGCCGCACGGTGCAGCGGTTGCTGGGCATGAGCGTCGAGCAGTTCTTCCAGGTCGTGATGCTGCCGCAGGGCGAGTTCGCGAAGTTCCTTCGCGCCGACACCGGGGAGCGGGAGAAGCTGCTGGAGCGGCTGTTCGGCACGGAGCGGTTCGGCGAGGTCGAGAGCTGGTTCGTCGAGCGCCGCCGCGAGCGCCGCCGGTCACTGGAAGCCCAGTCGCAGCAGGTCCACGAGCTCAACGCCCGCATCTCGCAGGTGTCCGGTGTCGAGCAGACCTCCGAGGTGGGCGACGAGAACTGGCTGGAGGACATCGAGAAGCAGGCGCTGCGTGATCTGGAGAGCACGCGCGTCGAGCACACCCGGCTGCGCAGGGAACGCGACCAGGCGCTGAAGGCGCGGGATGAGAGCTACGCGCTCGCGGAGAAGGTCCGCCGGGTCCGCCAGGCCAACGCGACGCTCGCGGAGATCGACGGCAAGCGCGTCGAGCACGATCAGTGGCGAGCCGAACGCGCTGCGGCTTCGCGGGCCGTGCCGGTGATCTCGGCCCGTCGTGCGGCCGACCGCGCCGAGCAGGACCGGGACCGGGCGCAAGCTGAGGTCACCACTTGGGCGTCCCGCTGCGAGGTCGATCCTGCGGCTCCGCTGGACGAGCTGCGCACGCGCGCGGGAGCCGAGCGCGAGCAGGCCGGCGCGCTGGCGCAGCTGATTCCCGAGTCTCAGCAGCAGGAATCGGACCAGCGCTCGCTCGCCGAGCTCGCCGAGAAGACCGCGGCCGACGAGGAGCGGGAGACCGAGCTCGTCGCGCAGCGAGACGGGCTGCCGGAGCGGATCGCCGAGGCCCGGAAGCGAGTCGAGGAGGCCAAGCACGCCGAACTGCGCCTGGACACCGTGCGCACCCGGGGCACCGAGGTCGCCGCGCTGCAGACCACGGCGCGCGAGATCCCCGGTGCGCAGCGGGAGCTGGAGTCGGCCAAGAACCGCGCGCAGCAGGCCGTCGACGCCCACCAGCGAGCCCGGGATCGGTTGCAGGAACTGCGATCCCGCCGCCTGGCCGGCATGGCCGCCGAGCTCGCCGCCCGGCTCACCGACGGCGATCCGTGCCCGGTCTGCGGTTCGGCCGAACACCCGTCGCCGGGACAGCCCGTCGACGACCAGGTGCGCGCCGAGGACGAGGAAGCCGCGCAGCAGGCCGAGCAGCGCGCTCAGGCCGAGCGGGAACGCCTCACCACCTCCGCGCAGCAGGCCGAGCAGCAGGTGGCGAACCTGCGCGAACGTCTCGGCGAGCACGACGAGTCGGAGCTGACCGAAGAGCTGGAGCAGCTGCGCGCCGAGCAGAACCGGCTGAGCGAGACCGCCGCCGGCCTCGCCGCTCGCGAAGCGGAGCTCGGCAAGCTGGAGTCGGCGACCGACGAGCTCGCCGAGCAGATCTCCGCGCTGCGCAGCAGGATCGCCGCGTCCAGGAGCCAGAGTGCGGCGCTGGCCAAGGCGATCGAGGAGCGGGAAGCGCGATTGCGGGACGGGAGAGGCGATTTCGACACGATCGCCGACCGCCGTGCGCACCTGCTCGACGTCGCCGACAAGGTGGAACGGCTCATCGCCGCCAGAACGGCGCGTGACGACGCCGAACAGCGGCTCACCGAGTCCCGGTCCGCGCTGGCCGAAGCCGCCACCGCAGCGGATTTCGCGAACGTCGACGAGGCGCTCGCGGCCGAGCGGGACGAGCAGCGCATCGCCGAGCTGGACGAGTCGCTGGCCGAGGTCGACCGCCGCGCCGCCGGTGCGCGCGAAGCGCTCGCCAGCGCCGACCTGTTCGGCGTGGACCCGGAGACCGACGCCGGGTGGGAGCGGGCGTCCGAGGCCGCGACCACCGCGGGCGAAGCCGCCGAGCGCGCGGCCGCGCTGGCGCACCGCTCGGAGCAGCGGCACGCCGAGCTCGCGGACCTGGGCGAGCGGCTGCGCGCTTCGTGGGCGCAGCTGGGCCCGGCGATGGCCGAGCACGCCGAGCTGGAGGCCCTGGCCGACGTGGTCAACGGGCGAGGTCAGAACGCGCGCAAGATGTCGCTGCGCGCCTACGTCCTGGCCGCTCGGTTGGAGGAGGTCGCGGTCGCGGCCACCCGCCGCCTGCAGCGGATGAGCGACGGGCGCTACTCGTTCGTGCACACCGACGCGGCCGGTGCCAGGGGCACCCGAGGGGGCCTCGGCCTGGACGTGCTCGACGACTACTCGGGCAAGGTCCGCCCGGCCAAGACACTGTCCGGCGGCGAGTCGTTCCTGGCCTCGCTGTCGCTGGCGCTGGGCCTGGCCGACGTCGTCGCCGCCGAGACCGGGGGCGCGCTGCTGGACACGCTGTTCATCGACGAGGGCTTCGGCACGCTCGACGCCGACACGCTCGACCTGGTCATGGACACCCTCGACGAGCTGCGCGCGGGTGGCCGGGTCGTGGGCCTGGTCTCGCACGTGGAGGAGATGCGCCAGCGCATCGCCGTCCGGCTCCGAGTCCGCAAGTCCCGGCAGGGATCCACTCTCGAACTCTCGACCTCCTAGGTCTCCGTCGGAGTGCGCAGCACCCTCTCGTGCGTGGGGGTGTGGGTCGGAACAGGACGACCCGACGGATGAAGGAACTCCTAGGAGTTCTGGCGCTCGTGGGCCAGCAGCCAGCGCTTCTTGTCGGAGCCCCAGCGGAACTCGCCGACGGAGCCGTCGCTGCGCACGATCCGGTGGCAGGGCACGAACAGCGCCGCGGCGTTGCGCGAGCACGCCGTCGCGGCTGCGCGCACCGCGCGCGGTTTGCCGGTGAGACCGGCGAACTCGGAGTAGCTGAAGGGCTTTCCGGCAGGAACGGTGCGCAGCACCTTCCACGCGTGCTGCAGGTAGGGGCCGGACACCTGATGCACCGGGATGTCGTCGACGGCTTCGAGATCGCCCTCGTGGTAGGCGATGACCGCCTTGGTCACCGGGCCGAGGTCGTCGACCCGCACCAGTTCCTCGAACATCAGGGACGGGGCGACCTGCGGCAGCAGGTCGTCGGTGAAGGCCGTCCAGCCGGAGGCGAGCACGACGCCGTCGGCGTCCACCACCGCGCAGAACGGTCCCGCCGGAGTTTCCACAGTGGACCACTTGATCACGATGACTCCCAGTCTTCGAAGGGTTCTTGCCGCGTCCCGGGTTCGGGCGACGCGGGCGGCCCGGTGCTCGCGTTCTCCCACAGCAGCACGCCGGCGTAGGAGCGCCACGGGCTCCAGCGGTTGGCGTGCGCCGCGAGGGCGGTGGGGTTCTCGGGGATTCCTAGCAGCCCAGCGCCCCTCCTCAACGCGAGATCACCGGAAAGCAGCACATCGGGTGCTCCCAGCACGCGCATCGCGACGTAGCTCGACGTCCACGGTCCGACGCCCCGGATGCGCTCCAGGTCCTCGCGCAGCTCCGCCTCGTCGCGCCCGGCGTGCAGGGCGAGACGTCCGTCCGCGACCGCCACCGCCACGTCCCGCACCGTTTCCGCACGTCGCCGGGGGCCCGGCAGCGTTGCGGCCGCGTGCTCGGCGAGCGCATCGGCGGTCGGGAACAACCTGGTCACCCCACCTTCGGGGTGCGGCAGCCGTTCGCCGAGCTCGGTGACCAGCCGTTCGGTCGTCGCGCGTGCGGCGGCGACCGAGATCTGCTGCCCGATCACCGCGCGGACCACGATCTCCAGCCCGTCCACCGAGCCCGGTACGCGGACGCCGGGGGAGCGCTCGACCGAGCCGCGCAGCAGCGGATCGGAGCCGAGCACCTCACCGATCGCGACGGGGTCGGCGTCGAGGTCCAGCAGCCGGCGCAGCCTGGCCACCGCGCTGCCGAGGTCTCGCAGGTCGGAGAGTCGCACGGTGCAGGCGACGTGCTTGTCCGCGGGGCGCAGCGCGGTGGTGCCGGTGCCGTGCGGGAGGCGCAGCGACCGCGAGTACGTCCCTTCGCCGAACTCCTCCATCCCGGCCAGCGCCCGTCGCGCCAGGAAGCGCAGCACGCCCGCGATGTCGCACGGGGTCCGGAACGGCAGCCGCAGGTGGATCGTTCCGGCGCCGCTGGGCGCTCCGCGCTTCTGCCCGCGCAGTTCGGTGGGCGTCCGGCCGAAGATCTCGCGCGTGGTGTCGTTGAACTGCCGCAGGCTCGCGAAGCCCGCGGCGAACGCGACGTCGCTGAAGGAGA
Organism: Saccharopolyspora tripterygii; assembly: GCF_054778355.1. Classification (NCBI taxonomy): domain Bacteria; kingdom Bacillati; phylum Actinomycetota; class Actinomycetes; order Pseudonocardiales; family Pseudonocardiaceae; genus Saccharopolyspora; species Saccharopolyspora tripterygii. The sequence continues at coordinate 222,043 of NZ_BAAGZP010000001.1, forward strand.
TGTCGGTCGTCTCGATCAGCACCCGCGCCGAGTGCGCCCTGTTGGCCCGCGCCAGCCCCAGCGGACCGGCGCCGAGCTCCGAGGTGAGCACGCGGGTGAGGTGCCGCTCCGAGTATCCGAGCTGGTCGGCCAGGCCCTGCACCCCGCAGCGGTCGACGACGCCATCGCTGATCAGCCGCATCGCCCGCCCGGCGAGGTCGGCCCGCAGGTCCCACTCGGGAGACCCCGGCACGGCGTCGGGCAAGCAGCGGCGGCACGCCCGGTACCCGGCGGACTGCGCGGCGGCGGCCGTCGGGTAGAACTCGCTGTTCGCGCGCTTGGGCGTGCGCGCCGGGCAGGACGGTCGGCAGTAGATGCCGGTCGACCGCACGGCGTGGATGAAGCAGCCGTCGAACCGCGCGTCGCGCGCGGCCACGGCCCTGAACGCATCCTCTGTTCCCACCAGCACGTCATCGATGCTGCCAGCGCGAAGCGGCCGTTCCTAGCGGGAATCGGACACGGTGGGGACGACCGGGCCCGATGCTCCGGGAGCGGAACGCCTAAAATCCCCGGCGTGAGTCTCACCCTCGGAATCGTCGGTCTGCCCAACGTCGGCAAGTCCACCCTGTTCAACGCGCTGACCAGCAACGACGCGCTCGCGGCGAACTACCCGTTCGCCACCATCGAGCCGAACGTCGGCGTGGTGCCGCTTCCGGACGTCCGGCTGGACAAGCTGGCCGAGGTGTTCGGTTCCGCCAAGACGGTGCCCGCCTCGGTGTCGTTCGTCGACATCGCAGGCCTGGTCAAGGGTGCGTCCGAGGGGCAGGGCCTGGGCAACAAGTTCCTCGCCAACATCCGCGAGGCCGACGCGATCTGCCAGGTCATCCGCGTCTTCGACGACCCGGACGTGGTGCACGTCGACGGGCGGATCGACCCGTCCAGCGACATCGAGACGATCAACACCGAGCTGATCCTCGCCGACATGCAGACGCTGGAGAAGGCGCTGCCCAGGCTGGAGAAGGAAGCTCGCACGAACAAGGACAAGCGTCCCGGGCTGGAGGCCGTCAAGAAGGCCCAGACGATCCTGGAGGACGGCAAGACGCTGTTCTCCGCAGGCATCGGCAAGGACGACCCGGATCTGCGCGAGCTCAACCTGCTGACCACCAAGCCGTTCCTGTACGTGTTCAACGCGGACGAGGGCGTGCTGGCCGACGAGGCCAAGCAGAAGGAGCTGCGCGAGCTGATCGCCCCGGCCGACGCGGTGTTCCTGGACGCCAAGGTCGAGGCGGAGCTCATGGAGCTCGACGAGGAGTCGCAGCGCGAGCTGCTGGAGTCCATCGGTCAGGAGGAGCCGGGCCTCAACGCCCTGGCCCGCGCCGGCTTCCACACCCTCGGCCTGCAGACCTACCTCACGGCAGGCCCGAAGGAGGCCCGCGCCTGGACGATCCCGCAGGGCGCGAGCGCCCCGCAGGCCGCGGGCGTCATCCACACCGACTTCGAGCGCGGCTTCATCAAGGCCGAGATCGTCTCCTACGACGACCTCATGGCGGCGGGCTCCATGGCCGACGCCAAGTCCGCGGGCAAGGTCCGCATGGAGGGCAAGGACTACACGATGGCCGACGGCGACGTCGTGGAATTCAGGTTCAACGTCTGAACCACCCCTGTTCTCGCTGTTCAGCACGTTATGCGTCCGGCTCGTTCGTCAGTAGGCGGAAGCCGATCTGGGTGACGAACAGCCGGCGTACCGGGGTCGGGTGTGCGGTTACCAGATCAGCGGTGCGGGCCGCGTACGCGTGGTCTCGGTCAGCGGCTTGATGGTGGCCTGGAGCGGGGGAACCCGATCGCGGAGCACGGCGATGCCCAGCGGGATGAAGACCACGCAGACCGCGACGCCGCCGCCGAGGACGCCGAAGACGAGGTCGCTCCGCTTGAGCACGCCCATGAAGACCCAGCCGAATGACAGCAGCAGGGCGCCCCGTCCGAGGCCGATGGTGCCCGCCCGGAAGGCGCCGATCACCAGCAGCACGATGCCGACGATCGCGCCCAGCGCGGCGGTGACCGGGATCCTCCACGGCCCGTAGGACAGCTCCCCGTACGAGTGCAGCACGACCTGGCTGGCCTGGTGCAGGCCGAGTGTGTCGACCAGCTGGAACGCCGTCAGTTCGACGCCGTAGTAGTAGAGCCGGGCGAATAGCGAGCTGACGAAGATGGTGCCGCCCCACCACCCCAGTCGCGGACAGCGGGCGGCCACGATCCGGGCGAAGGTCAGAACCGCGGGGAACAGGAGGATCGTTCCACCCGCGAACAAGGCGTAGCCCGCCGTCACCAGCGCGGGATCCTGGGCGTAGGCGGCCAACTCGCGCGGGGCGGAGAAGTTCTGCGCATCGAAGTGCGCGCGTTGCTCGGGGGTGAGGCCGGAGACCTCGATGGCGAGGTAGCGCACCAGCAGGCCGGCGAACCACACCAACGGGCCGATGATCATCGTCGTACCACCGATGATCCTGCCCGGCACCCACGCGTTGGTGTGCTCCTGAACTGGTCGGAAGCCCTTCGGACGCAGCGATTCGAACGGCGCTCGTGTCATGGCCACAAAGAGTATTGGCACGGAGCATCCGCTGTGATCGAGTTGTTCAAAGACGGGCCACGCTACGGCTTCTTCGGGGCGACGAATGTGCCCTTCCCCGAGAGGACCCGCGCTGACCTTCCATGTCGAGATCGCGCACCCGCACGTCCTCGCCGCATTCCGGGTCGTGCAACGAGCGGGACGTCCCGCATCCACCTCCGAAGCCGCGCGCCTGGGGTCTGACCTGGGCATGTCCCAGTTTTAGTCCAAACCGAGCCATGATCATGCCCGAAATGTCGGCTCAATTATGGCTAGAACTGGGACTTGTGCTCCCGAAGGGGTCACTCCGCCGGGGTGCCGAGGGGAGGGGCGAGGAGTTGGTCGAGGGAGGTGGGTTTGCTCAGGTAGAAGCCCTGGGCGTGGTCGCAGCCGAGGTCCTTGAGGATGTCGAACTGCTCGCCCGTTTCGACGCCTTCGGCCACGACGTCGAGGCCGATCGCGTGGGCCATGCTCACGATGCTGGTGACGATGATCCGCAGTTCCTCCGAGTCGCCGAGGTCCGTGATGAAGGAGCGGTCGATCTTGAGGGTGTCCAGCGGGAGCCGCCGGAGCTGCGCCAACGAGGAGTAGCCGGTGCCGAAGTCGTCGATCGCCAGCAACACCCCCAGCTCGCGCAGCGCGTTGAGTACCCGTGCCGCCGCCGTCGGGTCGTGCATGATCGTCTCCTCGGTGACTTCGAGGCACAGGGCGTGAGCGGGCAGGCCCGAGTCCTCCAGGGCGTGCTGCACGAGCGCCTGCAGGTGGGGATCGTCGAGCTGGCGCGGTGAGAGGTTCGCGTTGAGGCCCACGTCGACCTGGTGGCGCTCGCGTTCGGCGGCGAGCTGGGCGGTGGCCGTGCGCAGCATGTGGGCGCTGATCGGGTTGATCAGCCCGCTGCCCTCGGCGACCGGGATGAACTCGCTCGGCGGAACCGGCCCGTGGACCGGGTGCTGCCACCGCAGCAGTCCCTCCACCGACACGGTGCGATCCGAGCGCAGATCGACGACGGGCTGGTAGGCGACCCAGAGCTGGTCCCGCCGCACCGCGTGGCGCAGGTCCTGCTCCAGGTCCATGCGCCGCTGCACGCCCTTGCGGAGCTCGACGTCGAAGTAGGCGTAGCACCCGCCGCCTCGCGTCTTGGCCTGGTACATCGCCACGTCGGCATCGCGCAGGAGGTCCTGGCCGGACCGGTCGTCGCCGGGTTCGGACACCACGATCCCGATGCTGCCGTTGAGGTGCAGCTGCCTGCCCTGCGCCCGAATCGGTTCGGTCATCGCTGCGAGCAGACGCCCGCAGCGATGCCCGAGCGTGTCGTGGTCGGTCTCGTCGTGGGCGAGGACCACGAACTCGTCCCCGCCGAGCCGGCCCACCAGGTCCTCCAGGGGCGTCGCGTGGACGAGCCGCTGGCTGACGTCGCGCACCACCTCGTCCCCGACGCCGTGCCCGAGCGAATCGTTGATGATCTTGAAGTTGTCCAGGTCGAGGAACAGCACGGAGATCGAACGGCCCTGCTGCTTCGCGTGCTCGATGTGGCGCAGCACCAGCGTGCGGTTGGCCAGACCGGTCAGCGGGTCGTGCGTCGCCTCGTGCTCCAGGCGGCTCTGGGCGGCGCGGCTCTCGGTGATGTCGACGAACGACATGACGACCTTGTACGGCACGCCCTCCGCCGTGTTGAGCGCCCGCGAGGTCACCGCCAGCCACGCGCTGCTGCCGTCCGCCCGGGCGAGACGGACGACCTGGGAGTTCACCCCGTCGCCCGGCCATTGGGACCAGTCCCCGGGTTGTAGGGCGGTCCCGGACTCGTCGAACACGGGCCAGGCGTCGAGCGAGGAACCGATGATCCCGGACTCCGCGAAGATCCGTTGGGCAGCGGGGTTGGCGGATTCGATGACCGCGTGCGAGTCGAGCACGATGACACCCTCGTCGAGCGCGTCGACCACGATCTCGAAGTCCTGCTCCGCGCGGCGGCGCTCCGCCTTCTCGTGACGGGCCAGCTCCTCCTGCATCTGCGCGACGTGCCGCGTGTCGCTGAGGATGCGGGTGCGCATCGCCTCCACCGCGCGTGCGACCGCGGTCAGCTCCAGCGGGCCCGACTCGTGGACGGTTCGGTCGAGGTCGCCCTCCGACACCTGGTTGACCTGCGACACGAGCGTGCGCAAGGGGCGGGCGAGGGACTTGCGGAGCAGGAGGATGACCGCGGCCCACACGATGAGGCCGGCCACGGCGAGCGCAGCGGTGAGCCAGTTCGCCGCGATCCGCGCAGCGCCGGCCCGCTTCGCCTCCACCTCCGCGATCTCGTTGACCCGGGTGCGCAGCTCGAACAGCTCGGCGCGCAGCTCGTCCGCGCGCTCCTCCTCGGACTCCCGCTCCTGGGGGGTGAGCTTCGACGGGCCCGGGGTGCGGTTGCGCGAGATCAGCGGCTCGACGGACTGCTCGTGCCACCTCCGCGCGGCGGAGGCGACGTCGCGCACCAGCTTGTGCACCACGGGATCGCCCGCGAGGTGGCGGCCCAAGGAGTCCTGCAGGTGGGCGGCGTTGGCCTGGCCGAGCGCGTAGTCGGTGAGGAACGAGGCGTCGTCGGTCAGCAGGAACGCCCGCACCCGGTTCTCCTGGTCGGAGTAGGCGGTGATGAGCTGGGCGGTCTCGGTCTGCGCAGGCACGATCCTGTTGATCAGGTTGTCCGTCGAGGCCTCGACCCGCTGCCGCAGGGCGAACGTGGCGCCGGTGATCACCACGCTCACCACGAGGAGGGCTCCGACGAGCACGTAGACGCGCCGCAGCAGGGAGAACCGTCCTCGCCGTCGCAGATCCACGGGTCGAGTATGCGAGAACCCCGAGCTCACGACACTTCTGCTCAGCGCGTGCGTCCTGGCGCCGCAATCGGGGCGCTCCCCGGCGGGACGTGCGCCGCGCACACCCACTCGGGTGAGTCCTGGGGTCCCGTGGGCAGTTTTGGTCCGAACCGACCCATGATCATGTCCGTTGTGCCCGGTCAATTCGGACCAAAACTGCCCATCACCGCACCCCCGCGCCTCCGCTGATCTAGCGTCCCTGCCGGACTCGGCGCGAATCCGGGCTCGGCGCGAACGTCGGGTCGAGGGTGAACCCGGGGGACGAGGGCGCGCTCGGGGTGGCGAGAGGTGGATGGCGTGGAGAGCAGGCGGACCGTGCTGCGGGCGATGGGTGGCGGACTGCTGGCCGCGGGGGTCGCCGCGACGCTGAGCGCACCCGGCGCGGCCGCAGCGGGCGGAGCTCGCCGGGAGGTCGCGGGGACGCTCCTGGTCGTGGAGAAGAGCGGTCACGCGGTGGCGTTCCACGACGTCGCGACCGGGGACCTGCTGCACCGGATCCCGCTGGAGCGGTACCCGCACGAGATGGTGGTCGACAGCGCCCGCCGGTACGCCTACATCGGGCACTACGGGGTGCGGATGTCCGGCGACCCGGGCGTGGGCGGCACGAGCGTGTTCGTCATCGACCTCGCCGCCCGCGCACTGGTGCGGACGATCGACCTCAGCCCGTTCAACCGCCTGCACGGCATCGCGATCGACGACCAGGACCGCCTCCACGTGCTCAGCGAGGAGAAGGGCGTTCTGCTGCGGATCGACGACCCGGCGAACGCCGAAGGGCCGACCGGCGCGGTGGACACCGGAGGCATCAAGACGCACATGGTCGTGGTGAACCGGGCGGGATCGCGCGCCTACGTCACCGGCCTGCTGTCGCACACGGTCAGCCTCGTCGACCCGCGCGACGCCTCGGTTCCGCCGATCGTCGCCTCTCCCGGGCGGCTGCCCGAGAGCTGTGCCCTGAGCGAGGACGAGCGCGTCCTGTACGTGGGTGCGCGCGAGGACCGGGCGCTCGTCGTGCTCGACGCCCGGACTCTGCTGGAGACGCAGCGGGTTCCGGTGCCGGGAGATCCGCTGCGGGTCTACGTGATTCCCGGCGACGGCGACGTGCTGACGACCGATATCGAGAACCGGACCGTCACCCGCTGCCGGCCCGACCTCGGCGAAGTGCGGTCGATCGCCTTCCGCGGCACCCCGGCGGGCATCTCGTTCCACCCCGCGGAACCGACGGCGTTCGTCACCCTGCTGGACGTCAACGAGGTCGCGGTCCTCGACCTCAGGTCGTTCACGGTCACCGCGACCATCGCCACCGGCGAGGAACCCGACGTCACCGCGCTGATCTGAAGGCGCCGGTCCGGTGGTCCGGGGGGCGGTGCCGGGGTGGTCCGTCCGGCCTCGGCGGATTCTCCTGAGCCGTCGGCGTACATCTACTCACCGCGAGAACGTTCTTCAACGCTGCCCTGACAACCCACCTGACCTGCACTATTGCAGTACGACCGAGGTTGGGGCGGGGTGAAGGTGATGATCGAGGAGAACCGGAGGATCGGGAGGCCGATGTGCCGTTCGGCGAACTTCGCCGTGGTGCTGAGAGAAGCGCAGTGGGAGCTCGACCGGGTGGCCTTCCGGCTGCCCAGGGGCGAGGTCTCCCGGAGTGAGAGGCACAGGCTCGCCGACGCCTTGGCCGAACTGGCCGAGGTGCTCAGGGACTACGAGGGATGACCGGCCGCCGGGTGAAACCGGGCCTGAAGAGGGTCCCACCCGGCAGCGGGGCTGCTAGCGTCGGACGCGTGAGTCCGGTACTCGTGATCGGTGCGGGTGTGCACGGCCTGACCTGCGGCGTCGTTCTCGCCGAAGCGGGTCGGCAGGTGTTGATCCGCACCGCTGAGCGCCCCCGCGAGACCACCTCGGCGGTGGCCGGGGCGATGTGGGGCCCGGCCCGGCTCAAGCCTGCGGACCGAGTACTCTACTGGGCGACCCTCTCGCACGCCGAGTTCACCGCGCTGGCGCGCGACGAGAACTCCGGCGTGCACCTGGCCCCGGGCCGGATGGCCGCGCGGTTCGATCTCGGCGACGTCGTCCCTCCCGAGACCAAGCTCGTCCCGGACCTGCGCCGATGCGATGAGCACGAGCTTCCCGACGGGTTCGTCTGGGGCTGCAGCGCCACCGTCCCGCTGATCGACATGCCGCGCTACCTCGACCACCTGCTCGCCAGGTTCCAGGCGGCGGGCGGCGAGATCCGGCTGGGGCCGGTGCAGTCGCTGGCCGACGCCGCCGCCGAATCCGCCACGGTCGTCAACTGCACCGGCGTCGGCGCTCACGAGCTGGTCGGCGACCCCGGCGTGCACCCGGTCCTCGGCCAGCACGTCGTGGTGCGCAACCCGGGCATCGACGAGTACTTCATCGAGCTCAGCGAGGGAGGCGAGTTCACGTCCTGGATGCCGCACGGCGACCGGGTCGTGCTCGGCGGCGTCTCCCTGGAGCACGACTGGCGGCGGACACCGCGAGCCGACCTCAGCGCCGGGATCCGGCGCCGCGTCGCCGCGCTCGAACCCCGGCTGGCGGATGCCGAAGTCCTGGAGGAGACCGTCGGGCTGCGGCCGGGCCGGGAGTCCGTCCGCGTCGAGGTCGAGCGCTACGAAGGCGCCCGGATCATCCACGACTACGGCCACGCCGGCAGCGGCGTCGGGCTCTCCTGGGGATGCGCCTACGAGGTCGCAGACCTCGTCGAGGGTTAGCCGAACTGCTCGACGACGGTGTCGATCTCCTGGGCGAGGGAGGTGTCGTTGCCGGTGAGGCCGCCCTTGTAGTGGGTGGAGAGGTAGAAGGTGACCGTCTTGTAGCGGATGTCGATGTCGGGGTGGTGGTTCTCGGACTCGGCGATCTCGGCGATGCGCGTGACTGCCTGGATGGCCTGCGGGAACCCGGGGAAGTCGACCTCGCGGACGATCGTGTCGCCGTCCCGGTGCCACTTCGGCAGGTGCTCCAGCGCCTCGGAGATCTGCGCGTCGGTGAGGAGTTCGGTCATGCCCTCATGGTGCCTGAGCGAGCACGTTCCGACCGCTCGCGGCGTGCCCAGTCTGAGATCGAGCTGAGAATCGGACGGATCACCGTGAGAAGGCCCTGAGACGGGTGCTCCGGGCGGGTCCCGATCGGCATGCTGGTCACCATGTTGCCTCGGGTTCTGGTGGTCGACGACGAGCCGGGAGTGCGGACCGCCCTGCGCCGCGGACTGACCGCGGAAGGCATGGAGGTCAGCGTCGCCGCCGACGGGACCGAAGCGCTGCGCCTGGCCACGACCGGCGCCTTCGACGTGGTGCTGCTCGACGTCATGCTGCCCGGCATGTCCGGTTATCGGGTGCTGGAGCGGATGCGCGAGCAGGACGTGGCCACGCCGGTCCTGCTGATCTCGGCCAAGAGCGGCGAGGTCGACCAGGCCGACGGGCTCGATCTCGGTGCCGACGGCTACCTGGTCAAACCCTTCTCCTTCCTGGTGCTGGTCGCCCAGGTGCGGGCGCTGCTGCGGCGCCGCGACAACGCCGGTCAGCAGGCGTGCCTGCGCGTGGGAGCGCTGGAGATCGACCGCAGCAACCGCGAGGTGCACTGGGACGGGCGGCCGGTGACGCTCTCCCCGCGCGAGTTCGGCCTGCTGGTCGCGCTGGCCAGCCACCCGGAGTCGGTGGTGCCCAAGGACGACCTGCTGCGGATGGTCTGGGGCGAGGAGCAGTTCGTCACCCGCAACGTCGTCGAGGTCTACGTCGGTTACCTGCGGCGCAAACTCACCGCCGTGGGAGCGGGCGAGCTCGTGCAGACCGTGCGCGGGCAGGGCTACCGGGTCAGCGCCGACGCATGATCCGGACGCTGCGCGTGTGGTGGCAGCGCCGCACCATCCAGTTCCGCACCAGCGTCGTGGCCGCCGTCGTCGCGCTGATCGGTCTGAGCGTCGTCGCGCACGCCGGGGCCGGCATCGTCAGCTGGCTGCTGATCGACTCCGTGGACGCCGACCTCAAGCGCATCGCGGGCGGCACGGCGAGCCAGGTCGCCTCGGGCCGCCCGCACCTGCCGCGTCCCGACGTGCGGGTGCTGGGCGCCGACGGGGAGCCGGTGGACGGCCTGCCCAGCACCAACCTGGGCGAATCGCAGATCGCGGAGCTGCGGGCCGGCAGCGGAGTCCTCGACTTCGTGGCGCCCGCGGAGCTGCACCGCTGGCGCGGCGTGGCGGTCACCGATTCCGGCGGGCGCCACCTGCTGGTGGCCGCCGAGTCCCGCCTGGTCGGCTTCGCCGACACCGCCGGTCGCACCGGGAAGCTGCTCGGTTTCGGATCGGTGATCGCGGCGGCGCTCGTCGGTTTCGCGACCTGGTTGGTCGTGCACCGGTCGCTGCGCCCGGTGGATCGGATCCGCAGCGCCGCGGCAGGCCTTCCCGAGGGCGAGCGGCTGCCGGTGCCCGAAGCCGCCGATGAGATCCGCGCGCTGGCCGAGGAGCTCAACGCGATGCTGGCGAGGCGGGACGCCGACACCGAGCGGTTGCGGCGCTTCACCGGTGACGCCGCCCACGAGCTGCGCAACCCGGTCGCCTCCATCCGGGCCCAGGCCGAGGTCGCCGTGATGCACCCGGATCCGGAGATCGCCCACGAGACGCTGCAGGACATCGCAGGCGAAGCGCAGCGGCTGTCCACCCTGGTCGAGAGCCTGTTGGCGCTGGCCAGAGCGGAACGCGAGGTGGAACCGGCCGGACCCGTGGACCTGGCCTCGGCCGTGCGCACCGCGGCGGAACGGCTCGGCACGGACATCGACGCGGACCTGCCGGAGGGACCGGTGCTCGTGCTCGCCGCGCCCGCCGAGGTCTCGACCGCGGTGGAGAACATCATCGGCAACGCGCTGCGCTACGGCCGGACGCTGGTGCGCGCGTCGGTGCAGGCCGAGCCCGGGATGGGCGTGCGGCTGCTGGTCGACGACGACGGGCCCGGCATCCCGCCCGAGCACCGAGCCCGCGTCTTCGACCGCTTCTACCGGGTCGAGCCGGACAGGGCTCGCAGCACGGGCGGCGCCGGGTTGGGGCTCGCCCTGGCTGCCGAGGCCGTGCGCAGGCGCGGCGGGTCGGTGCGGGCGGGGGAGTCGCCGGAGGGCGGCGCCCGCATCGAGGTCCGCTGGCCTTCCGCTCCCTGACATCCGGCAAGATTCACCGGCGTGGCGGTTCTGCGGAGTACCGGGTTGATCGAGGCACCACTGGCCACCGTGGGAGCCGCGCTGCGGCACACCCGCACGGCCGAGACGGGGCTCGCCGGTCTGGGCGTTCACGGCCGGGCGCTGACCGGACCGGATTCGCTGCTCGTGCCCGGTGATGAACTCGCGTTCCGCCTCGCGGCGTTCACCCTCACCACCCGGATCACGCGCGCGGACGCCGACGGGGTGGGATCGGTGCTGGTCTCCGGGCCGCTGCGCGTCCTGCAGCACGAGATGGTCCTGGCCCAGGTCGGCCCGCGGACGCTGCTCACCGATTCGGTGCGCTGGACCAGCCCGCTCGGCGCGCTGGGCAGGCTCGGCGACGTGGCACTCGGCCGTCGCCTGGTGCTCGACGTGCTGGCGGCCCGCATCCGGGCGGTCCGCGCGCTCGCCGAGTCCTGGGCGAACCGGCAGGTCGTCGTCGGGACCGCGATCGTGTGCGGAGGCCGGCTGCTCGCCCAGCAGCGCGGTTATCCGCCGGCGCACGCCGGTCGCTGGGAGCTCCCGGGAGGGCGGGTCGAACCGGGCGAGACCGAGCCGGAGGCGGTGATCCGCGAATGCCGCGAGGAGCTCGGTGTGGACGTGCGGCCCACCGGCAGGCTGGGCACCGACGTCCCGCTGGATAACGGGATGCTCCTGCGCATCCACACCGCCGAGCTCGCCGACCCGTCCCAGCAGCCTCGCGCCGTCGAGCACCGGGACGTCCGCTGGGTGGCGCCCGGCGAGCTCGCGTGCCTCGACTGGCTGGAAACCGACCGCGTCCTGGTCCACTCGCTGAAGCGATTCCTCGACGACGCGAACGCGGTCAGCCCGGAGCCGTGAGGCGACCTGCCGGCGTCGCCGGACGGGAGCCCAGTCGATTGGTCTGAGCGAGTGAGTCGGTTCGGGCGGTGTGCGGGGGAGTGTGCCGAGAAGTCTGCTTTTGGGAATTGTCGATCAGGGCCAATGGATGAATATGATCGGCAAGAGGGGGTTCGCGGAGTTACATTGAAAGAATGTTTGTAGTGCTGCTGCAATACACCGCGCCAGAATCGGATATCGACGCCCAACTGGTAGATCACTACGAATGGGTCGCCCAGCATTACGACGCAGGCGACTTCATCGCCGCCGGTCACCGGCACCCCCGCAACGGGGCGGTGATCATCGCTCGGGCGATGTCCCGCGGCAGGCTGGACGCCATCCTGGCGACCGACCCGTTCGCCCTGCACAAACTGGTCCGGTACGAGGTGATCGAGTTCCAGGCCCTGCGCACGATCCCCGAGCTGGCGGCCTACGCCGACCCGTTGAAGGCCGCTGCCCAGCGCTAGCGGTCCACGTCCTGCGAGCTGCGGCCCCGAGGCCGCGGCCAGGTCACTTCGCGTCCTTTTTCTTGCCCTGCTTCTTGGCCTTCTTCTGCGCCTTTTTGGCCTCGGCCGCTTTCTGCTCCTTGAGCATTGTGCGCAGAGCCACGATGGGGCAGCTCTTGCACGGTGGTTGCGAGTGGCAACATTTCTTCTTGACCTTGATGGTGCCTTTGCCCACGGTGCTTCTTTCCGGCGCGGAGTCGGTCGTCGCGGCCGAGCGTAGGTGAACCTAACCCGAGCTGGCGAACTTGATGTTCGCGCGCTGTTCGCTGTTGCGCTGCGCACGTGCGCGCCGGTCCCCGGGATGCTTGCACTACCCTGAAGGGGGCCGCGTGTCGATGTAGCGCCCCCACAACCTGTGGGGTGCCGCCCGAAATGAGCTCCGCAGCAGCGGGCAGTGGAGCCGCGGCCGGTGCCTGGCGAGTCAGGTGCCGTGCGGGAGAACCGCACCCGGTGCCATCGCCCAGCGGTGCATCACATCGACGAACCGCAGAGCCATTTCCGCGCCGATCCATGGAGTACCCGCGTGTCCGCCACCAGCGTCGCCGCCCCCACGCGCAGTGATCTGCGCAACGTAGCCATTGTCGCGCACGTCGACCACGGCAAGACCACCTTGGTTGACGCGATGCTGCGCCAGTCCGGTGCCTTCTCCGAGCGCGCCGAGCTCGTCGACCGCGTCATGGACTCCAACGACCTGGAGCGTGAGAAGGGCATCACGATCCTGGCGAAGAACACCGCCATCCGCCGGGAGACCGACGACGGCCCGGTCACCATCAACGTCGTCGACACGCCCGGCCACGCCGACTTCGGCGGCGAGGTGGAGCGCGCGCTGTCCATGGTCGACGGCGTGACCCTGCTCGTCGACGCCAGTGAAGGCCCGCTGCCGCAGACCCGCTTCGTGCTGCGCAAGGCGCTGGCCGCGAAGCTGCCGGTCATCCTGGTCGTCAACAAGGTCGACCGCCCCGACGCCCGCTGCGCCGAGGTCGTCGAAGAGGCCCACGACCTGCTGCTGGAGCTCGCCAGCGAGCTCGACGGCGAGGTCGACCTCGACATGGAGTCGATCCTCGACCTGCCGGTCGTCTACGCCTCCGCCCGCGCCGGCCGCGCCTCCCTGGAGCAGCCGGTCGACGGCGAGCTGCCCGCCGAGGAGAACCTGGACTCGCTGTTCAAGGTCCTGCTCGAACACGTGCCCGCGCCGATCGCCGACTTCGACTCGCCGCTGAGCGCGCTGGTCACCAACCTCGACGCCTCGTCGTTCCTGGGTCGCATCGGCCTGTGCCGGATCCACTCCGGCACCATCCGCAAGGGTCAGACCGTCGGCTGGTGCCGCGAGGACGGCTCCGTCGAGAAGGTCCGCCTCACCGAGCTGCTGATCACCGAGAACCTCACCCGCGTTCCCGCCGAGCAGGCGTCCGCGGGCGACCTGGTGGCCATCGCGGGCGTTCCGGACATCACCATCGGTGACACCCTCACCGACCCCGACGACCCGAAGCCGCTGCCGCGCATCACCGTGGACGACCCGGCGATCTCGATGACCATCGGTGTCAACACCTCGCCGCTGACCGGCCGCAACGGCGGCACCAAGATCACCGCCCGGCAGGTCAAGTCCCGCCTGGACTCCGAGCTGATCGGCAACGTCAGCATGAAGGTGCTGCCGACCGAGAAGCCCGACGCCTGGGAGGTCCAGGGCCGTGGTGAGCTGGCGCTGGCGATCCTGGTCGAGAACATGCGCCGCGAGGGCTTCGAGCTGACCGTCGGCAAGCCGCAGGTGGTCACCAAGACCATCGACGGCAAGCTGTGCGAGCCGTTCGAGCGGCTGACCATCGACGCTCCCGAGGAGCACCTCGGCGCCGTCACGCAGCTGCTGGCCAGCCGCAAGGGCCGCATGGAGACCATGGACGGGCACGGCACGGGCCGCATCAAGCTCGTCTACGTGATCCCGGCGCGCGGCCTCATCGGGTTCCGCACCGAGTTCCTCACCGAGACCCGGGGCACCGGCATCGCCAACCACGTCTTCGAGGGCTACGACCAGTGGGTGGGCGAACTGCGCACCCGGCACAGCGGCTCCTTGGTCGCCGACCGCTCCGGCCCGGCCACCAACTACGCGCTGCTGCAGCTGGCCGACCGCGGGTCGTTCTTCGTGCAGCCGACCAACGAGGTCTACGAGGGCATGGTCGTGGGCGAGAACCCGCGCGCCGAGGACCTCGACGTGAACATCACCAAGGAGAAGAAGCTCACCAACATGCGGTCCTCGACCGCCGACGAGCTGGAGAAGCTGGCCAAGCCGCGCACCCTCTCGCTGGAGGAGGCGCTGGAGTTCTGCTCCGGCGACGAGTGCGTCGAGATCGGACCGGAGGCCATCCGTGTCCGCAAGATCACCCTGGACAGCACCACTCGCGGACGCGAGCGCTCCCGCCAGAAGGCCCGCGACAACGGCTGATCTTGTCGGTGGGGTGGGGAAGTTTTCATGAGAACTTCCCCACCCCAACCACCCCTCCGGCACCGAGTGGTGGGTCGGTACGTGCCTGACCGTGCGGGTCTCACGGTGGGCCGGGGTTACGGTCGGTGACCCCGGTGACGATCTTCTGGGTGCTTGCGGAACCATGGGGGGCTCTCGCGCGTCCTGCGGTCGGATGTTGTCGTCCGGACGCGGGGTGCGTGGCCCCGGAACCTCCGGCGGCCGATGTGAGGGGAGGTTCGGCGTGTCCCAGGGTCGACGCCGCGCTAGGGGCGCGGTTCCCCTGCTGGTGACCGTCGTCAGCCTGGTTGCGGGCTGCACGGACGCGCCGCCGCCGCACCTGGTGGCGCCGGACCCGACCACCAGCGCACCCAGCACGAGCACGCCCGCCCAGCCGATGCCGATCGAGGTCGTCGTCGGCGTCGACGAGCTCGAAGGCGGGTTCAACCCGCACACGCTGGCCGACCTCTCACCGACCAGCTCCGCACTCGCGGGTCTGATGCTGCCCTCGGTCTTCCGGCCGGGTCCCGAAGGCGCGTTGCAGCTGGACACCAACCTGATGGAGTCCGCGGAGGTCGTCCCGGACACCGAGAAGTTCACCGTGCGGTACCGGATCAAGCGGCAGGCCAGCTGGTCCGACGGCGCCCCGATCGCCGCCGAGGACTTCGTCTACCTGTGGGAGCAGCTGCGGTCGCAACCGGGGGTGGCCGAACCGGCCGGCTACCGGATGATCGAGGACGTGGCCTCCCGGCAGGGCGGCAAGACCGTCGACGTCACCTTCAGCAAGCCCTTCGCGGGCTGGCAGACGCTGTTCACCAACCTGCTTCCCGCGCACCTGCTGCGCGCCGCCCCGCGCGGCTGGGCGACCGTCCTCGACGACGGCTACCCGGCCTCGGGCGGACCGTTCGCGATCCGCCAGGTCGACCTGGACCGCGGCGAGATCATCCTGGAGCGCAACGACCGCTACTGGGGACCCCCCGCGCAGTCCGACCGCATCGTGCTGCGCGCCGTCGACAAGGCCCGTCAGGTCGAAGCGCT
Organism: Saccharopolyspora tripterygii; assembly: GCF_054778355.1. Lineage (NCBI taxonomy): Bacteria > Bacillati > Actinomycetota > Actinomycetes > Pseudonocardiales > Pseudonocardiaceae > Saccharopolyspora > Saccharopolyspora tripterygii. The sequence continues at coordinate 237,529 of NZ_BAAGZP010000001.1, forward strand.
GCGCAGCGGTGACAGCCACCTGGCCCTGTTCAGCGCCGACGCCGGGACCGTGCAGTCGCTGCGCGACCTCGGCGACCAGGTGCAGCTGATGACCGTGCCGCGACCGGCCACCATGGAGGTGCTGCTGCGGCAGGACAGCCGCGCGCTCGCCGACGTCAAGGTCCGGCAGGCGGTGCTGGCCGCCCTCGACCGCCCGGCGCTGATCCAGGCGGGGACCGGAGGCGGGCCCGGCGATCAGCTGCAGGCGCACGCGCAGGTCCTGGCACCGTCCGAGCACGGCTACACGCCGACCGAACCCGCGGGAACGCTGCCCAAGCGGCCGGACCCGGCGCAGGTCGAGCGGCTGCTGACCGAAGCCGGGTACCAGCGCAGCGGCACCTCGTGGCTCCGCGACGGACGCCCTCTCAACCTGGTGATCGCCGCGCCCTTCGAGCACGAGGGCTACATCAGCATCGCCGAGGCAGCCGCCCAGCAGCTCCGCGACCAGGGCATTCAGGCCACCGTCGTGACGCCCACCGGCGACCAGCTCTTCGGCGACATGCTCGCGACCGACCCGCACTCCGCGGAGAGCGGTACCTCCGGAACCGTCGACATGGCGGTGGCGCCGCGCCCGGCAGGCGGAGACCCCGCCGCCACCATGGCGTCGTCCTACGGCTGCCCCGGCGTCGACGGGGACAGCGAACAGCCGCTGCCCTACAACGCGGCGGGCTTCTGCGACGAGCTCCTGCAACCGACGATCGACGCGGCCCTCTCCGGCCGCACGTCGTTCCAGCAGGCCTCGGCCAACGTCGAGTCGGCGCTGTGGCGCGACGCCATCGCCCTGCCCCTCTACCAGCAGGCGCAGGTGCTGGCGCTCAGCAAGGACGCCAAGGGCGTACAAGCGGGCAACGGCTTCGCAGGCCCGTTCTCAACAGCAGCCCAATGGCTGGGAACACCAGCTGAGAACGACGGCTATTAATACTTCCGTGGTTACTTTGCTGGGCGGTGCGGGTAGCGGAACCTGACACGCCTTCTGGCTCCGGGATCCGCGACTTGAGTATTAGGAGATACGCGGCGCTGCGGCTGTCCTCACCAGAAGACGTGTCAGAACCCGCGGCGGTGCCGGTTGCTCGGGTGGGGCACGGAGAAAGGCGCCATCGGCGCTTGCCTGACGGTGGTGGGCGTTGCCGGTGTGGCACCCGGCTGGGATTAGGCTGGAACGGTGACGTTGACTGCTCCGCCGCGGTTGTTGCTGGTCCATGCTCATCCTGATGACGAGACCTTGTGGACTGGCGGGACGATCGCCCGCTACGCGGCACGCGGGGTGCAGGTGCACCTGGTGACCTGCACCCTCGGCGAGGAAGGCGAGGTCATCCCGGCGAGCTTGCAGGGCTTGGTCTCCGATCAGGCCGATCAGCTCGGCGGGTACCGCGTCGGTGAGCTCCGCTCGGCCTGCGCCGCGCTGCGGGTCGCCGAGCAGCGGTTCCTGGGAGGCGTCGGGAGGTGGCGCGACTCCGGGATGCTCTGGGAGCAGCCCGGTCAGGCGACCTCCCGTCCCGATCCGCACCCGCGCGCTTTCGCCGTCGGCGACCCCGAACCGCAGATCGCGGCCCTGGTGGACGTCCTCGACGAGGTGAAGCCGCAGGTGGTCGTGACCTACGCCGAGGATGGCGGCTACGGGCACCCGGACCACATCCGCGCCCACGAGATCACCCGGGCCGCCGTGCAGCGGGTCCAGGGCGTGGACCGGCTGTTCTACGCGGTTCCCTCGCGGGACGCGCTGGCCTCCGGGCTGGCCGATCTCGCCCGCTCCGACGACCTGCCGTTCGACCTGCCCGAACCGCACGAGCTGGCCAGCGTCGCAGACGAGTCCATCACCACCGTCATCGACATCGCCGAGCACCTGCCCGCCAAGATCAGCGCGCTGCGGGCGCACGGCACGCAGGTCAAGGTCTGGGTCGAGCAGTGGCGCAACGGCGATGGCGTCGCCTCCTACGCGCTGTCCAACGGGGTGGCGCACCCGGTGGTGGCCACCGAGCACTACGTGCTGGCCGACGGCTCGTCCGAGGGCTGCGAGACCGACCTGTTCGGCGGGCTCGGGGTGAGCGGCACCGAGCCGGTGGGCGACCGGTGACGCGCAGGGACGCGACCCTGTTCGGCTTCCTGCTGCTCGACACGGTCCTGCTGGCGATCCTGGAGCTGATGTACCTCCCGCTCTACATCGGGTCCGTGCAGTTCCCGATCACCGCGGCGGTCGCGGTGGTGACGACTCCGCTGCTGGTCGCCGAGGCCGGCCGGATCTCCCGGAGCCGGCGCGTGGCGGGCGCACCGCTGGTCCTGTGGTTCGTCGTGGTGCTGGTGTTCGGGGTCCTCGGGCCCGGCGGGGACGTCGTCCTGCTCGGCAGCGACTGGCGAACCCTGCTGCTCATCGCCGGAGGCACCCTGCCCAGCGCGATGATGCTCGGCATCGTCCTCGCCAAGCCCCCGCGCTGACGATCAGCCGCGACGCGAACCTCCGGCATCGCGCGGGCGAATCCTCGCCGCGCTCGCCGCGGTTCTCGTGCGGGTTCGGCAGAATGTGCGCCGGGAGGTCTTGATGGCTGAAGTGCTGACCGACGAGCGGATCGCCACCGTGCTGCGGCCGTTCGTGCGGGCCGCGACTCCGGTTCTGTCCGCGTTGCGGGAGGCCGACCCGGTCCGGCTGCGCGGACGGGAGATCGAGGCGCTGGGCGACGGGGCGGTGCACAAGCTGCTGCGGCAGCTCGACTCGATGCAGGTACCCGGCAGCTCCACCTGGGACGCGATGAGCGTTGACGAGCGCTGCGACTGGTGGACGCAGCGGGTCGGGCGGTTCCTCGCGCTGGCGGCCGGGCTGCCCCGGTTCGGCGGTGCGATCACGTCCCGGCTGCCGCTGCGCAACGCGCTGGGCATCACCGGGCAGAGCCTGGTGCTGTGCGCGATCGCCGGGGAGCACGAGGTCACCGACCCGGCCGTGAAGGTCCAGCTGATCGCCGAGGTGCTGCTGGGGCGCGAGATCAGCGCCGAGCTGGCCGCGGGCGGCGCCGAGGACGACGCGCGCACGCAGGAGCTCACCGAGGACATCGACGCCTCGAAGCGCAAGCACGGTAAAGCGACCGTGAAGGCAGTGGTGCGCACGGTGTGGCGGATGGCACGTGCTCTCTGGGAGATCGATTCGGAGCTCGACGGGAGGCCTCAGGGCAGGGCGCACCACCAGCTCATCGGGAACCTGCCCGTGGTCGGGGTCGTCGGTGGTTACCTGGGAGAACGTTCGGCCCTCAAGCGGATCGGCCGGAAGGGCGCGGAGTGGTTGCGCCTGAATGGTTTACCCCGTTAACTCCCGCGACGTAGAGTCGAACGGCCTCCCGAGCCGTGGGACCAGTTACGCGTTCAGGGGGGTGCGAGAGATACTGTCAGCAGTCGCGCCAGGAGATTCCTGAGCGCGCGTTGGACAACGCTTCGACCAGGAGTGCAACCGTGACCTACGTGATCGCCGAGCCGTGCGTGGACGTGCTCGACAAGGCATGCATCGAGGAGTGCCCTGTCGACTGCATCTACGAGGGCGGGCGGATGCTCTACATCCACCCCGATGAGTGCGTCGACTGCGGTGCCTGCGAACCGGTGTGCCCGGTCGAGGCCATCTACTACGAAGACGACGTGCCGGACGAGTGGGCCGCCTACACGAAGGCCAACGTGGACTTCTTCGACGACCTCGGCTCGCCGGGTGGCGCTGCGAAGGTGGGCAAGGTCAGCAAGGACGTCGAGCCCGTCACGAGCCTGCCGCCTCAGGGCGAATGAGCTCCGAAATCGGCCCGGGCGCAGCAGCGCCCGGGCCCCGGCTTCCCGACTTCCCGTGGGACTCGCTGGCGTCGCACAAGGCGACCGCCGGCGAGCACCCGGAAGGCATCGTCGACCTGTCCGTGGGGACCCCGGTCGACCCCGTTCCGGCGAAGCTGCAGGAAGCCCTCTCGGCGGTGGCCGATGTCCCGGGATACCCGACGACGCACGGCACGCCGGCCCTGCGCGAAGCGGCCGTCGAGTCGCTGCGCAGGCGGTACGGCATCACCGGTCTCGAACCGGACGCGGTGCTGCCGACCATCGGTTCCAAAGAGCTGGTCGCCTGGCTCCCGACGCTGCTCGGCGTGCGGCCCGGCGACGTGGTCGCGATCCCGGACCTGGCGTACCCGACCTACGAGGTCGGCGCGAAGATCGCCGGTGCCGAGGTCGTGCGGCTGGCCCCGGGTGAGCTGCCGCCCGCCGGGACCAAGCTGGTCTGGCTGAACTCGCCGTCCAACCCCACCGGCCGCGTGCTCGACGCCGACGAGCTCGGCAGGACGGTGCGCGCCGCGCAGGACGCGGGCGCCGTGGTGGCCTCCGACGAGTGCTACCTGGCGCTGGGCTGGGACGCCGAGCCGGTCTCGGTCCTGCACCCCTCGGTCGGTGCCGCCCGTGACGGGCTGCTGGCCGTGCACTCGCTGTCGAAGTCCTCGAACCTGGCCGGGTACCGCGCCGGGTTCGTCACCGGTGACCCGGTGCTGGTCGCGCGGCTGCTCGAACTGCGCAAGCACTCGGGGATGATCGTTCCGCGGCCGGTTCAGGAGGCCGTCACCGCCGCGCTGCGCGACGACGAGCACGTGACGGCGCAGCGCGATCTCTACGCGGCCCGCCGCGCCGTGCTGCGTCCCGCGCTGGAGTCGGCCGGGTTCACCATCGAGCACTCGCAGGCCGGGCTGTACCTGTGGTCGACCCGGGGCGAGGACGCCTGGGCGACGGTGGAATGGCTCGCGCAGCGGGGGATCCTGGTCGCCCCGGGCACGTTCTACGGACCTGGCGGTTCCCACCACGTCCGCATCGCCCTGACGGCGACCGATGAGCGGATCTCGGCTGCGGCGAAGCGGTTGGGTGCCTGATCGAGTGGTTTCGGTCCGAACCGTCCCATGATCATGACCGTTTTACCCGGTCGGTTCGGACCAAAACCGCCGGGGTGCCTCACACCTCCGCCGCCGCGGCGCTGAGCGCCTCCCAGGACTCCGGCCACCGGGCGCGGCGGTCCGCCTTGCGGACCTCCTCGCGTTCCACGAGACGTCCTGCGACCAAGGCGATGTCGGCTTCCGGACGTGGTCCGCGCTCGTCGAGCAACGCCCGGATCCGCTCCTCCGCCACGCACGCGTCCTGGTGCTCGCCGAGGACGTCCTGGAACCCCTTGGCCGCCTTGATCAGCCGCTTCACCGGGGCGCCGAGCAGCGGTTCGGCGAGCTCGGCGGTGTAGCGGACCTTCTTGCCGTCGATGCGCAGCGCGTGCAGCTCGGAGTCGTCCGGCTCGGCGGGCAGCGCGCGAACCGCCTTGCGCAGCTTGCGGAACTGCTTGCGCACGAGATCCCGCAGCTGCGACGCGGCGGCGGAATCGGAGCCCTCGCCCGGGAGTTCCCGCGCAGCGCGCGCCAGCGCCTCCAGCAGCCGCTGGTAGCGGTCGCTGTCCAGCGCGACCAGCATCTCGTCCCTGGCTCGCCGGTGCTCGCCGTCGAGCCCGGAGATCAGCCGCGCGGCGGCGGAGCGTTCGGGACCGCGCAGGTCGGCCGATTCCGCGCGGAGCCGCTCCAGCAGCACGTCCAGGTCCCGGACCGGGCCCAGCGCCCTGCCCAGCCAGCCGAGTTCGGCGCGCAGCGGTTCGGACCGGTCCTGGTCCAGGAACGGCCGGGCAGACCGCAGCATCGCGCGCATCCGCCGGACCGACACCCGCATCTGGTGCAGCTCCTCGGGATCTTCGCCGCTGCGCGTCCCGGACTCGTGCGCGCACAGCGCCCGCAGCCTCGCGTCCAGGCCGGCGCGGACGTGCTCGGCGACCGGCGCCTTCCGCCCGGCGGTGGCGGGTTCGGCGCCGAGCAGGTCTTCGAGCAGCGGCGAAGAGACCATTCCCCATGCTAGAACGGACAACTCGTGCGAATCGCTACTCCGATCGAAGCATGAAGGGCGCCTCCCCGCGGGGAGGCGCCCTTCATCGGGAACGCTCAGTCGTTGGCGTGCAGGGCGGCGTTGAGCTCGACCTTGCCGCCGCTCTTGGCCACGACCTCGACCGCTCCGCTGGTGGAGTTGCGGCGGAACAGCAGCCCGCCGTTGCCGGAGACCTCGGAGGCCTTGGTGATCGTGCCGTCCGGCAGCGTGATCTTGGTGCCCGCCGTGATGTACAGGCCCGCCTCGACGACGCAGTCGTCGCCCAGCGAGATGCCGATGCCGCCGTTGGCGCCGATCAGGCAGCGCTCACCGATGGAGATGACCTCCTTGCCGCCACCGGAGAGGGTGCCCATGATCGACGCGCCGCCGCCGACGTCCGAGCCGTCGCCGACCACGACACCGGCCGAGATGCGGCCCTCCACCATGGAGGCGCCCAGCGTCCCGGCGTTGAAGTTCACGAAGCCCTCGTGCATGACGGTCGTGCCGCTGGCCAGGTGAGCGCCCAGGCGGACCCGGTCGGCGTCGCCGATGCGGACGCCGGAGGGCGACACGTAGTCGACCATGCGCGGGAACTTGTCGATGCTGTGGACCGTCACCGGGCCGCGCGCCCGCAGCCGCAGCCGGGTCGCCTCGAAGCCCTCCACCGGGCACGGCCCGTGGTTGGTCCACACGACGTTGGCGAGCAGGCCGAACTGGCCGTCCAGGCTCACGCCGTGCGGGCGCACCAGGCGGTGCGACAGCAGGTGCAAGCGCAGGTAGGCGTCGTGCGCGTCGGCGGGAGCGTCGGCGAGCTTGGCGATGTCCACGCGGACCGCGATGATGTCGACGCCCCGGGCGTCATCCCGCCCGAGCAGCGCGACACCGGCTTCGCCGAGGGATTCGGCGGCCTGCTCCGCGGTCAGCTTGGTCGTGCCGGACTGGCCCGACTCGCTCAGCTTGACGGTCGGGAACCAGGTGTCGAGGACCGTGCCGTCGTCGGTCACGGTCGCGAGGCCCACGCCGTGGGCGCCCGTGGTCTGCGGGTCGGGGATGTTCGCGCTCATGCCCAAAACGGTAATCGGCAACGCCGCGCCCGGCCTGCACGGGGTGGGCTGATCAGCCCTTCGCCGCACCCGGGAGGTGGCACCCGGTCGTGAGCGTCAGGATCGTGCTGCGCGAGGTGCCGAAGGTGTAGACCGCGCCGTAGGAGTCGTTGCCGGTGATCTCGTGATCACCCGTGCGGTTGACGATGATCTCCGGCTCGACGAAGCCGTACTCCGCGGTGATCGACCGGACGATGGACACCGCGCTCGGCCAGTCCACGTCGGCGACGGGCTCGGCCGCCCGCCAGGACTCCAGCACCCGGCTCTCCGCGTCGGAATCGGCGAACTCCGCGCAGCTCGCTCTGCTCTGCGGTGCCGACACCGCCCACTCCAACGGCCCGACCAGTCGATCCAGCAGTTCGAGCAGCCGCTTCTGCATCTGCTCGTAGTGCGCGGTGATCTGCTCGATGCTGGGGCGCTGCTGCAGCGCACTTCGCGGGTCCAACGCGGGTACCCCCGTCACGGTCGGACGTAGATCCGGACGTTGAGAAATGATGCCGGACCGCCCGAGACCGCCTCACCCGACCTCCCCCAAGCGACCCTGTGAGGCTCGACACTCAGGCGAACAGGTTCAGCGCCATGCTCATCAGGACCAGCGCGACCACGGGCCCGGCCACCAGTCCGATCAGCCCGACGACCACCGCGGTGAGCGTCGAGTCCGGCCGCCGGACCCGGAACCACAGGTACACCGGTCCGGCGAGCAGCACCAGCACGGCTAGCCCGGTCGCGATCCCCCTCGGCGTGCAACCGCCCTCGCCGCCCGGCTGGCAGGGGACCGAAGCTCCCCAGATACCGACGAAGGCGGTGAAGGCGGCGATCGGCAGCGCCGTGAGGGTGGCCAGCACGGCGAAGATCACCGCAGCCGGGCGACCGCTGGTGTCCGGTGCGCTCACCGAGCTCACCCCTTCGCCGACTGGAGCAGGTGGCAGCCGGTGCGCACGCTCAGCACGGTGTTGGCCGCAGCGCCGAGCTGGAGCCGGGCGCCGTAGGAGTTGTGCAGCTCGACCTTGTGATCACCGGGCCGGTCGGTGACCACGTGCAGCTCGGTGAACCCGCGAGAAGAACCCACCTCGGTGGCGATCCGCAGCGCTGAAGCCCACTTCTCCTCGGGCACCCCGCCGGACTGCATCCAGGTGGCCAGGGTGCGCTGCTCGGCGCCGGGCACGTCGGCGAACTCCGGGCACGCCGATTCCCCGGTGTTGCCCTTGTCCACGAACTCCGGCAGCCCGAGCTCGGTCACCAGCCGGTCGCGCAGCTCCTGCTGCATCCGGTCGTAGTCGGCGGTGACCTCTTCCAGGCTGGGGCGTTGCCGCAGCGCGTCGAGCCCGTCTCGCATGTCTCTCCCGTCGGGGTCGCCCGCCGCGCATCCGGCGAGGAGCGCGGCGCCCATGACCAGTGTGGCGAATCGCCTCATCAGAACAGGTCCTTGATGTCGGAAATCCGGTCGCTGCCCCAGTCGTGGAGGGCCGAAGCGCCCTCCTGGGCCTGGTGCGGGACGTAGGACAGCGCGTCGCCCACGCCGTCGGTCTTGCCCTGCACCGCGTTCTCCGGGACGCCACCCACCACCGAGGCGATGTTGTGCTGGCTCGTGGTGTCCGGCTGCAGGTAGTCGCTGTGACCGGTGACCTGCCCGCCCTCGCCGGAGGACTCGGTGGACAGGTCGGTGAACCCGTCCATGTGCGACGGGTCGCCGCCGAACCGGCCGAAGTCGGCGACCGGGTCGTCCTTCGCCTCCAGCCGGTAGGTGTGGCCCTCCGGGACGTGCACGTCCTCGATGTCGTTGGTGCCGACGCCGGGGGAGCCGTAGATGATCGCGTCGTCCACGCCGTGCCCGCCGCCCTGCAGCGCGTAGCCGGTGGTGGTCGAGCCGTAGGAGTGGCCGATCGCGGTCAGGTGCGGATCGTCGTCGCGAGAGCTGTTGATGCCCTTGTAGAACTCGTTGAGCTTCGCCCCGCCCTCCTCGGCGGAGTTCGAGCTGACCACGGAATCGCCCAGCACGTCGGTGTTCTCGGACTCCTGCGGAGCCTCGTAGCCCAGCCAGAACACGCCCGCGACCTCGCCGTCCTCGCCGGAGCGCAGCATCTCCCGCTGGGATTCGGCGACCAGCTCCTGGGTTTCGGCGTCGGCGCCCTTGAGGCTGCCCTCGGCGGTGGTCGTGTAGCCGGGGGTGAACACCGAGACGTGGTCGGCGGTGTCCACGTTGCCCACGCCCACGGCGGTCTTCAGCCGCTCGCCGCTCGCGTCCAGGACCAGCAGCTGCCGGTTGTCGCGGGCGATGGTGTCCTCGACCGCGTCGAGGCCCTTGAGCTTCGCGTCGATCTGGTCGGCCTTCTCCTGCTCGTCCTCGCTGATCCCGCCCTGCGCCAAGCGGTTCCGCTCACCGCGCAGCTGCGCCCGGGTGTCGGCGAGGTTGGCGCGGTTCGCCGTGTCGCGCACGACCGCCGGGATGCCGTCGCGGTTGCCCAGCCACGCGGGCGCGCTGTCCCGCAGCGCCGTGCGCTGCTCGTCGGACAGCGACTTCCACCAGTCCGCGTTCGCCTGCGCGGTGTTGTGCGGCGGTTTTCCGGCGGAGTCGGCGAGCGCCATCACCTCGTCGGTCCTGGCCGCGTCGGACAGGGACGTGCCCTGGCCCGGCTCGATCTCGTCCTCCTCCGCCGCGGTGAGGGTCTTGGCCAGCGCGGCGTCGATGGCTTCTGCCCGGTCGAGGATCTTCTCGATCTCGTCGACCAGTCCGTCGCGAACCTTGAGCCGCTCGGCCTTGACCTGCTCCACCTGATCGGCGGGGACGTCCTGGGGCGGGGCGACGTCGCGGACGCCGCCCGCCTCGGTGATCTGGAAGCCGTGCGCGCGGGCCTCGTGGTCGGCCGCGTCGACGCGGCGCGCGAGCGCGGTGACGTCGTCGGCCGCCGCGGCCACCGCCACCCGCACGGTCGCCACCTCGGCGACCAGCGAGCGCATCCCGTCGATCAGGCGTCGGTGCTGGTCGGCCGCGCGCTGGGCGGCCTCGCCGGTCCAGCCGTCCGGGTTGCGGGCGCCGTCGAGCTCGTCCTGCAGGGCGACCAGCCGGTCCCTCCGCTTGCCGAGCTCGCCGTGCACCGCGTCGAGGCGCTCGCCGTTCCAGCGGCGCACGTCGGCGTAGTCGACCACCGCGCTCACCGCCCCGTCGCGCTGATGCTCTCGGCGCTGCCGGAATCGGTGCGCTCGTAGGTCTTGCCGGCGTCGGCGAGGGACTTGCCGTGCGCGGTCGCGTCCTCGCTCCACTTCGCGAGCGCGCGCTGCCAGCTCTGCGCGACCTTCGCCGACGCTCCCTCGCTCTTGCCTCCGGGCAGAGCCTCGGCGATGTCCTGCACCGGGTCGGCGATGCGCACCCGGCCAGCCTGCTCACCAGCGGATTGCGCGCTGCGCTCTGCGTGGTGCAGCGCCTCCGGTTCCGCCCTGTAACCCATGCCAGCCTCCGGGAGCCCACCAGTTCGATGCGGGAGCCTAGCCCGCTGTCCCGGGGTGTGATGTCGGATCCCGCGATCTGGTTCCCGCCTGTGCTGCTCGCGCTGGTCAGCGGAGTAGCCTGCCGGGCGTGACCGCTTCGTTGGACCTCACGTCGGACCCCGTCGAGCTGACCGCCGCGCTGGTGGACATCCCCAGCGTCTCCGGGTCGGAGAAGACCATCGCTGACGCGGTGGAGCAGGCGCTGCGCGAGCAGGCCCCGCACCTGGAGGTGATCCGCAACGGCGAGGCCGTGCTGGCGCGGACCCGCCTCGGCAGGGACGCCCGGGTCGTGCTCGCCGGGCACCTCGACACCGTGCCGATCAACGACAACCTGCCGTCGCGGCGAACCGGTTCCGGCGAGGACGAGCTGCTGCACGGCTGCGGCACCACCGACATGAAGAGCGGCGACGCCGTGATGCTGAACCTGGCGGCGACGCTCACCGAGCCGCGCCACGACCTGACCTTCGTGTTCTACGACTGCGAGGAGATCGAGGCCGAGCGCAACGGTCTCGGCCGCATCGAGCGCGAGCTGCCGGAATGGCTCGACGGCGACCTGGCGGTGGTGTGCGAGCCGTCGAACGCGTCGATCGAGGCCGGGTGCCAGGGCACGATCCGCGTCGAGGTCAGCACTACCGGCACCCGCGCGCACACCGCCCGGGCGTGGATGGGGGAGAACGCCATCCACGCCGCGCAGCTGATCCTGCAGCGGCTGGTGGAGCACACCCCGCGCAACCCGGTGATCGACGGGCTCCAGTACCGCGAGGGCCTGCAGGCCGTGAAGATCACCGGCGGTGTCGCGGGCAACGTCGTCCCGGACTCGTGCGTGGTCACCGTCAACCACCGCTTCGCCCCGGACAAGTCCGCCGAGCAGGCGGAAGCGGAGCTGCGGGAGCTGTTCGCCGGTTACGAGGTCGTGGTCACCGACCTGTCGGCCGGTGCCCTGCCCGGTCTGACCTCCCCGGCCGCCGCCGAGCTGGTCGAGGCATCGGACGCGGAGCCGGTGGCGAAGCTCGGGTGGACCGACGTCGCCCGCTTCGCGGCCCGAGGGCTCCCGGCGGTCAACTTCGGCCCGGGCAACCCCACCCTCGCCCACACCCAGCAGGAACACGTGCGCACCACCGAGATCCGGCAGTGCGCGGCCACCCTCCACCGCTTCCTGTCCTGACTCGGAGGTACCCCTCCGCCGCGTAGGCGCATTCGAATTTCGCGCGAGGTCATTTCCCTCGGGGGTGGGGAAGTTTTCATGAAAACTTCCCCACCCCCGAGGATCAGGCGGTGCCGAGGGGTTCGGTGTCCTGGGGTTCCTCCGCGTCCCGCTGCTGGGGCAGGGCTGCCGCGGGGGCGGTGTCGGTGAGCTCGGCGGCTCTGCGCTCGGTGTCGGTGAGCTCCGGGGCCTCCTCGGGTTCGGGTTCTTCCGGTTGTTCCGCTGCCGGGTTCTCGCCCTGCTGCTGCACGGCGTCGACGAACCGCAGGAGTTCCACCGGGAACGGCAGCACCAGGGTCGAGTTCTTCTCGGCGGCGACCTCCACGACGGTCTCCAACAGGCGCAGCTGCAGCGCGGTCGGGGTGTCGGACATGACCCGCGCGGCGTCCGAAAGCCTGCGGGACGCTTGGAACTCGCCGTCCGCCGAGATCACCCGCGACCGGCGTTCGCGTTCGGCTTCGGCCTGGCGGGCGATCGAGCGCTTCATCGACTCCGGCAACGAGACGTCCTTGATCTCCACCCGGTCGATGTGCACGCCCCAGCCCAGCGCCGGGCTGTCGATCATCAGCTCCAGGCCCTGGTTGAGCTGCTCGCGGTTGGACAGCAGGTCGTCGAGATCGCTCTTGCCGATGATCGAGCGCAGCGAGGTCTGCGCGACCTGACCGATCGCGAACAGGTAGTCCTCGACGTTGACCACGGCCCTGGCCGCGTCCTCGACCCGGAAGTACACCACCGCGTCGACCCGGACCGTGACGTTGTCGCGGGTGATGCCCTCCTGCGCGGGCACCGGCATCGTCACGATCTGCATGTTGACCTTCTGCAGCCGGTCCACCGCCGGAACGATCGCGGTGATGCCGGGGCCGCGGGTGCGCTCCTGCAGCCGGCCGAAGCGAAGCACAACGCCTCGCTCGTACTGCTTGACGATCTTGATGCTCGATGCGGCGCCGATGACGGCGACCACGAGGATGGCGATGAGGAGTTCGATGAGCATGACCGGCTCCCGGGCTCGCTGGGAACGGTCCGACGGCGCTGAGCGCCTGCGTAGATCGCGGAGCAGATCTGCGTGTCGCGCCCGGCTCGCGTCGCCGGCGCCGCTAGATCTTTTCTTTCGATCGTACGCCGTGCGACAGCCCTGTGAATCCCCCGTGAACAGGCATTTCACCCCGTCTGCGCAGCGGCGGGGCGGCTCGGGGAACGATCGGCGCGTGCGTAGGCTCGTCCCATGACAGTCGATGGCCAGTGGGGTGAACCCAACGGTGCGGAGCGTCCGCACGAGAAGCAACGCGGCCCGGTGGTGCTGCGCCGCTCGCGCCTGAGCGAACCGACGACCACCGACCAGCGCCTGCTGGACTCCAGAGGACCGTCGGACTGGGTGCACACCGACCCGTGGCGGGTGCTGCGCATCCAGGCCGAGTTCGTCGAGGGCTTCGGCGCACTGGCAGAGGTCCCGCGCGCGGTCACCGTCTTCGGATCCGCGCGCACCCCGCGCGATCACCCCGAGTACGCCACCGGCGTGGAGCTCGGCAAGGAGCTCGCGGGGATCGGGTGCGCCGCGATCACCGGTGGCGGCCCCGGAACGATGGAGGCGGTCAACCGCGGTGCCTCCGAAGCCGGCGGGCTGTCGATCGGCCTGGGCATCGAGCTGCCCTTCGAGCAGGGCCTGAACCCGTGGGTCGACCTGGGCGTCAACTTCCGCTACTTCTTCGTCCGCAAGACGATGTTCATGAAGTACGCGCAGGCGTTCATCTGCCTGCCGGGCGGTTTCGGCACCATGGACGAGCTCTTCGAGGCGCTGACCCTGGTGCAGACCAAGAAGGTCACCAAGTTCCCGGTGGTGCTCTTCGGCACGGACTACTGGCAGGGTCTCTACGACTGGATCAGGGACCACATGCTCGAAGGCGGCAAGATCGGCGAGAAGGACATGGCGCTGCTGCACGTCACCGACGACGTCGACGACGCGGTGTCGATCGTGCAGGAGGCCTACGAGGCTTGGGAGGCAGCGCATTGAGCACCCCGTCGGCGGACGTCTCGGTCTGCGTCTACTGCGCGTCCGGACCGGTGTCGCAGGACTACCTGGACCTGGCCGCCGAGGTGGGTCGCAAGATCGCCAAGCGCGGCTGGACGCTGGTCTCCGGCGGCGGCAAGGTCTCGATGATGGGCGAGATCGCCCGCGCGGCCCGCTCCGACGGCGGCCGCACCATCGGCGTCATCCCACGCGCCCTGGTCGACCTCGAAGTCGGTGACACCGACTCGGACGAGCTGCTGGTCGTGGACACCATGCGCGAGCGCAAGGGGCTGATGGACGCCCACGCGAACGCGTTCCTGACGCTGCCCGGCGGCATCGGCACCTGCGAAGAGCTCTTCGAGATCTGGACCGCCCGCTACCTGGGCATGCACAGCAAGCCGGTGGTGCTGCTGGACCCGGACGGGCACTTCACGGGCCTGCTGGACTGGCTCACCGGCTTGGTGGAGAGCGGGTTCGCCTCGCAGCGCTCGCTGGACCTGCTCACGGTGACCTCGGACGTCGACGAGGCGCTGGACGCGCTGGTCGGCTGAGCGCCGCGGCGTCTCCGGACGAGGGCCTCAGGCGACGCCGACGGCCGTGCGGATCAGGTGGGTGAGCGCGGGGATCGGGATGTCCGAGCGGACCTCGCGCAGGATCGGGGCGAGCCGGATCCAGAACGACTGCACCCGCGGTGCGCTGGGCCGTTCGGCCGCGAGCTCGTCGACCAGCTCGTCGAGCCGCCACTTCGCCTCGTCCAGGTCGAGGCTCGGTTCGGGGTGCTGGTCGAGGACTTCGACCATCGAGTTCAGGTAGACGCGGACCTGGTCGAGCGCGGCGAGCCTGGTGTCGCTCTCGGAGTTGTCCGTGGGCTTCGGCGCCGTCCTGTCGAGCAGGTCGGCGCCGTTGGTCGGGTCGGCTTCGCGGTCGGGCACGATATCGGCTCCTGATCGGGTCTGCCGGTGGAGAACGAGTCTCCGGTCTCGTTCTCCGAGTGTGCTCGGATCAGCCGATCGGGAGCGTCCGTTCGGGGTCGTACCACCCGAACGGCCGACTCAAGTTGCTGTGATTCAACTCATGCGGGTCCGGATCGGGAAAGGACCTTGGTCCTCTTGTGCGGAGGCGGTGACAGTGCCCGCAAATACCCGTAGAGTCACTACCTGTGAAGGCTGACGCGCTCCGCGGCCACTTGGACGCCCTGCTCCTGGCCACCCTCGACGGCAAGGCGTTGCACGGTTACGCCATCATCGAGGCCTTGCAGGAACGCAGTGGTGGCGCCCTGGACCTGCCCACCGGCACGGTCTACCCGGCGCTGCGCAGACTCGAGCGAGCCGGATTCGTGCAGAGTTCCTGGAGCACCGTTGGCGGACGCCAGCGACGCACGTACCGGCTCACCCAGGCGGGCTCCCACACCCTCCAGGCGGAACGCCGCGCCTGGCGCGAATTCACCCACGCCATCGAAGGCGTCCTGACAGCACCCGCCAAGACCTAGGAGCGGTTTCGGGCCGCCCGGCTGCCGGTGCGTAGACGGGTGGGAGGTGGGGGAAGTTTTCATGAGAACTTCCCCCGTCACCCCGGACGGCCGCAGGTCCTGAAGACTAGTCAGGTTCCGCTGCGCTAACCGACCGCTGGAACAACGCCGGTACTTCGACGGGTGGTCGGTGGGGCGTGCCACGATTGTCCCGTGGCTAGTGCGCTCATCTACCTGTTCGTGGTGCTTGCGGTCGCGGCCGCGGTGTACCTGCTGGCTTCGCTGGTCTTCGGGCGCGGCGAGCAGCTCGCGCCGCTGCCACCGGGCTCCACGCCCACCCGGCTGCCCTCCCTCGACGTCGAGGGTTCCGACGTGCGCGCGCTCCGGTTCCAGCAGGTCCTGCGCGGCTACAAGGTCACCGAGGTCGACTGGGTGCTGGACCGGCTGGCGGGGGAGCTCGACGACCTGCACGGCAGGATCGCGGTCCTGGAGCGCCAGCTCGACGCCGCCGGGCAGGAGCTCGACAAGGCGCGCAGCGCGACGACCGAGGGCGGTGCCGAGGATGAGTGAGAGTGCCGCCGTGATCGGCGAGGACGGCCGGTCGCGCTGCCCGTGGGGCGCAGGTCAGCCGGACTACGTCGCCTACCACGACCAGGAGTGGGGCGTGCCGCTGCGCGGAGTCCCCGAGCTCTACGAGCGGATCACCCTGGAGTCGTTCCAGTCGGGCCTGTCGTGGCTGACGATCCTGCGCAAGCGCCCGGCGTTCCGGGAGGCCTTCGCCGGTTTCGACCCGGAATCGGTGGCCGCCTTCGGCGAGGACGACCGGCAGCGGCTACTCGGCGATGCCTCCATCGTCCGCAACCGGGCCAAGATCGACGCCGCGATCACCAACGCCAGGGCGGTCCTGGAGCTCGACCGCCCGCTCGACGACCTCCTCTGGTCCTTCGCCCCGCCGGAGCGCGCGGAGTCCGAGCGCCCGGTCGGGCTCGGCGACGTCCCGGCGATCACCGACGAGTCCAAGGCCATGGCCAAGGAGCTCAAGCGCCTCGGCTTCGTCTTCGTCGGCCCCACCACCTGCTACGCGCTCATGCAGGCCACCGGCATGGTCGACGACCACCTCAAGGACTGCTGGCGGGCCTGATCGGCCCGGTGCCGGCGGATCTCAGCGCGATCCGCCGGCACCTCGGCCGGGAGATCAGCGGCCGGTGAAGTTCGGCGTCCGCTTCTCGACGAAGGCGGCCACGGCCTCCTTGTGGTCGGTGGTGAGACCGGCTTCGTTCTGGGCGCCCGCCTCGACCGCGAGCGCTTCGTCGAGGGCTTCCGCCGAGGCGGCCTGGACGGCCTCCTTGATGCGCGCGTAGGCGAAGGTCGGGCCCGCGGCCATCCGGGTCGCCAGCTCCATCGCGACGGTCAGCGCGTCGTCCACGACCTGGTTGACCATGCCGATGCGCAGCGCCTCCTCGGCCTGCACCGGCTGCGCCAGCAGCAGCATCTCCATCGCCCGGCCGTAGCCGATCAGCCGCGGCAGCGTCCAGGACGCGCCGGAATCGGTCGACAGCCCCACGTTGGCGAAGGCCATCAGGAACTTCGATCCCGTCGCGGAGATCCGCAGGTCGCTGGCGTAGGCCAGCGAGGCGCCCGCCCCGGCGGCGGTGCCGTTCACCGCGGCGATCACCGGCTTGGGCATGGTCGCCAGCGCCTTCGTGATCGGGTTGTAGTGCTCCTCGACTGTCCGCAGCGGGCTCGGATCGCCGCTGGCGAGGAGCTCGATGTGCTCCTTGAGGTCCTGTCCCGCGCAGAACGCCTTGCCCGCGCCGGTGATCACCAGGGCGCGCACCGAGTCGTCCGCCGCTGCCTCGCGCAGGGCCGCCAGCAGCGCCTGCTTGAGCTCGATGTTGAGCGAGTTGAACGACTCAGGGCGGTTCAACGTGAGCAGCCGCACACCCGCGGTGTCCTCGGTCAGCAGTACGTCGGTCACTCCAAGCTCCTTGCCTTGACGTCCGTTGTGGCGGGTCGCGCGAGCACTTCCACTGTGGACCGCGCGGCCGGCGCGCCGTCCCGAGTAGACGGTGTCCCCGCTGGTCGCCGGGATGGCAGCCGCGAGACCGGTGACACGCCGGAGCGAAACGACTCCTCACGGTGATCGCGAGGAGCTCCCGCGACGTGCCGAATGGCGCCGAAACACCCCACACGAACGGTGAGTCTGCCAGTCGTCGGCGATATTCGACCAGCGCACGGGCGACACGAGTTGATCGGTTCGGTTTCGTCCACGCCTCGGGATAGGGGAGAATGGGGCGGACCCGGACTGGTTGTGGCGACCAGCGGGGGAAGATTTCACGGAGGGAGCACGCTATGGCGGCCATGAAGCCCCGGACCGGTGACGGTCCCCTCGAGGTGACTAAGGAGGGACGCGGCATCGTGATGCGCGTTCCGCTCGAGGGTGGTGGGCGGCTCGTCGTCGAGATGTCGGTCGAGGAGGCCAAGAACCTGGGCGACGCCCTGGAGTCGGCCACCGGCTGAGGCCGCCGAGCGGCCCGGGACGCGCTGCCGGCCGACCCCGGTCACGGCGCCTCCGGCCCAGGCGACAACTCCAACAATCAGGTCGACGTGGAGTGGCGAGAACTCGCCGCTGTCGGGCCCCGGTGCTCAGCGCGGTGCCGGGGCCTCTCGTCGACGCCAGCTCGAGCTCGCACGGCCGGTCCGTGCAGGAAGGTCTTCTCGTGTCCGGTTCCTCCGTGTTCCGTTCCGCCCAGCCCGCCCGCGGGGTGGAGCCAGAACTGCCCGTGATCCCGACCGCACTGGTCGAAGTGGACGTCGTGCAGCGGTGGCGGGACGGAGTGCCGGGCGCGACGGCGGTCTTCGAGGGCGAGGACGGCCCGGACCTGGCCGCTGCGGCCGAGCAGTTCTCTGTGGACGCCGACGTGCTCACCGCGATCGGTGCTTCCGCGTCGGCCGGGGACGCCAAGGCGTTCCCGCTGCGCTCCGGCGCCCTCGGCTGGGCCGTGGGCGTGGGGTCCGGCGAGCCGGAGAAGTGGCGCACCGCCGGTGCGGCGCTGGCGCGCTCGGTGCGCGACCGGCTCTCCGCGGCCGTCGACGGCGAATCCGAACCCGGCGACCTCGGCGACGCGTCCGACGCCGACTACCTGCAGATCCGGTTGCCCGAGGACGCCGATGACGAGCTCGTCGGCGAGCTCACCCTGGGCCTCGCGCTCGGCGGCTACCGGTTCAAGGTGACCGACGAGCCGGCCCCGCCGCGACTGCGCAAGGTCCTGCTGGTCGCCCCGGAGGGCGTCGACGTGACCGCGCTGCGCGAGTCCGTTCGCCGCAGCCGCGAGCTGGCGACGGCCACCGCGCTGGCCCGCGACCTGGCCAACGCTCCCTCCAACGTCAAGCACCCGGCCTGGTTGACCGGGCTGGCCGCCGAGCTCGCCGGACCGGTCCCGAACCTCACCGCGACCGTGCGGGACGAGAAGTGGCTGGCCGACAACGGTTTCGGCGGCATCCTCGCGGTCGGCGGCGGTTCGTCCCGGCCTCCGCGACTGCTGCAGCTCGACCACCGGCCGCAGGACGCGACGGGCCCCCACCTGGTGCTGGTGGGCAAGGGCATCACCTTCGACACCGGCGGCATCTCGCTCAAGCCCGCCGACGGCATGCACCTGATGCGCACCGACATGTCGGGCGGCGCGGCGGTCATCGGCGCGATGCTGACGATCGCCCGGCTCGGCCTGCCGATCAAGGTGACGGGCCTGGTGCCCGCCGCCGAGAACCACGTCTCCGGCACCGCCTACCGGCCCGGCGACGTCGTGCGGCACTACGGCGGCAAGACGACCGAGGTCGGCAACACCGACGCCGAAGGCCGGATGGTGCTGGCCGACGCGATGGCCTACGCGGTCGACAAGCTTCAGCCCGATCTGCTGGTGGACGTCGCGACGCTGACCGGCGCGATGAAGGTCGCGCTCGGGCTGCGCACCGGCGGCCTGCTGGCCAACGACGACGAGCTGGCCGAGCAGGTCACCGACGCCGGTGCTCGGGTCGGCGAGGCCTGGTGGCGGATGCCGCTGCTGGAGGACCACGCCGACGCGGTCGAGGGCTCGCTCTCCGACGTCAAGCAGACCCCGGTGGGTCCCGGCGGCGTCACCGCCGCGCTGTTCCTCCGCGAGTTCACCGGTGGCGTCCGCTGGGCGCACCTGGACATCGCCGGCCCGGCGCGGGCGGACAAGGACTACTCCGAGGTGACCGTGGGCGGCACCGGCTTCGCCGCCCGCACCCTCGCCGAGCTCGCAGCCTCGCTGACCTGAAGACGTTCTCTGACCTGAAGACGGTCTCTGCGGTTCCCGGCCGGGTGGGTGGTGGGGAAGTTTTCATGAAAACTTCCCCACCACCACGTCGCAGGACCGACGCACTCGGCGTGAGGCACGTGCCACCCGTGATGACCCGCACGCTCGCGAGCGCCGGCGATCGGGTGGTGTTTAACGTCTAAAGCATGGTGTCGGGCGGACGTGTGCGGAGGATCCGGTTCGCGCTGCTGCTCGGAGCGCTGGCGCTGTTCGCCCTGCTCTACGCGCCGCAGCCGGTCCTGCCGCAGATGGCCGCCGAGTACGGGCTGAACCCGGGCGCGGCGGCGCTGCTGGTGTCGGCCGCGACGCTCGGGTTGGCGATCTCGGCAATCCCGCTGGGCACGCTGTCGGAAGCCGTCGGCCGCCGCCGAACCATGATCACGACCCTGGTGATCGCCCAGCTCCTCGGCCTGGTGCTGCCGTGGGTGCACTCGTTCCCGCTGATGGTGGGGATCCGGCTGGTGCAGGGCGCGGCGATCGCCGGTCTCGCGGCCGTCGCGACGGCCTACCTCGTCGACGAGACCGGCGGCGTCCGGCTGGGCACGTCCGTCGGGCTCTACGTCGCGGGCACCACCATCGGCGGGATGACCGGCCGGTTGCTCGGCGGCGTCGTCGGCGACTTCTGGGGTTGGTCCGGCGGTGTCCTCGCGGTCGCCGCGCTCGCCGGGGTCTGCACGATCGCCTTCGTCCTGCTGCTGCCCCCGGAGCGCTACCACGAGCGGAAACCGCTGCGCTGGAGACCGCTGATCGGGGGTCTCGGCGCTGCGCTGCGCGATCCCGGGCTCTACCCGCCGTACCTGGTCGCCGCGCTGGGCATGGGCAGCTTCGTGACGGTCTACAACGTGCTCGGCTTCCGCATCACCGCGCCGCCGCTGCTGCTGCCTCCGGCGCTGGCGGCGCTGGCGTTCCTCGCCTACGCGGCGGGAACCGTCACCTCGGCGCTGGCCGGGCGGGCGGCGGACCGCTGGGGCCGGGTGCGGGTGCTGCTGCTGAGCCTCGCGGTCACGGTCGTCGGCCTGCTGCTGATGCTGCCCGACTCGATCCCGGTGATCCTGCTGGGGCTGGTGATCTTCACCGGGGGCTTCTTCGGCGCGCATTCGGTGGCCAACGGCTGGGTGGGGGCCCGGGCGTCGAAGGAGGCCCGCGGCCAGGCCTCAGCGCTCTACCAGCTCGCCTACTACGGCGGCAGCAGCGTCGGCGGTGTCCTCGGCGGGATCGCCTACGGCGCCTGGGGCTGGTCGGGCATGTCGGCCCTGCTCACCGCGTGGCTCGCCGCAGCGGGACTCGTCGTCGTGCTCTCCCGGTTCACCGCACACGCGCGCAGCTGAGCGTCAGGTGGCGTCCGTGTCGTACGGCGGGCGCTCGCCCGGGGCCAGCGGGCGTTCGGCCGGTTTGGGGGCCGGGGCGGCCGACGGCGAGTGACCGTTGGTGCTGGGCGTGGAGCCGCTGAGCGGGGAGGAGTTCTTGGTGAACTCCTCGAACGGGTTCTCCCCGTCCAGCAGGTGCTTGGTCACCGCGGTCTTGGGGTTGAAGTTGCGGACGCTGCGGAGCTCGTCGAGCGGCTTCTTCAGCTCGTCGAACTCCGGGCCGATCTCCGACTTGATCTGCTCGCGGGCACCGGTCGCGTACTCCCTGACCTGGCGGACCGTCTTGCCCAGCCACGCGGCGCCCTGCGGCAGCCGCTCGGGGCCGAGCACGAACAACCCGACCATGGCGAGAATCAGGAGCTCGGGCCAGCCGACGCTATCGAACACCTCTCGACTCCTCTGGGATCCTCGCGGCTCGGGGACCGACGCCGAGCTGCCGACACCACAAGCCTACCGATCGGGTGACGCAGGTCGAAGAGGGGAACTGGCCCAACCTCAACCTGTGCGCGAACGGTGTCGCACTGTTCACACCGATGTGATCGGTCATTTCAGCGTCACGTCGAGGACCAGTTCACGGCCCTGCCGGACCACGGTCACGGGGACGCGCTCGCCGACCTGGTGCCGGTCCACTGCCACGATGAGTTCGTCGGCGCTGCCGACCTTGCGGTCGCCGACCTTGATGACCACGTCTCCTTCGGCCATCCCGCCACCTGCGGCGGAACTGCCGTCCTGCACGTTCTGCACCTGCGCGCCGTCGGCCAGGCCGTCGCTGACGGACTTGACGTTCACGCCGAGGTCGGCGTGCCGGACGGTGCCGGTGCGGATGAGCTCCTGCGCGATCCGCCGGACGTCGTCGATCGGGATCGCGAACCCGAGACCGATCGAGCCGCCCTCGCCGCCCGAACCGAGCGTGCGGATGGCGCTGTTGATGCCGACCACCGCGCCGGACCCGTCGACCAGCGCACCACCGGAGTTGCCCGGGTTGATGGCGGCGTCGGTCTGGATGGCGTCGATGACCGCGTTGGTGTCGGTGCCCTCGCCGGCCAGCCTCACGGGCCGGTGCACCGAGCTGACGATGCCCGTGGTGACGGTGCCCGCCAGGCCCAGCGGCGAACCGATGGCGATCACGTCGTCGCCGACCCGCAGCTTGTCCGAGTCGCCGAGCTGGGCGATCGTCGGGTTGGCGACCTCGACCTTGAGCACCGCGAGGTCGGTCTTGACATCCCGGCCCACGACCCGTGCCGGAGCCCGGGTGCCGTCGTGGAAGACCGTCGAGACCTGCGCGTTGGGCGTGTCGGCGGCCATCGAGACCACGTGGTTGTTGGTCACCACGTAGCCGTTGCCGTCGATGACCACACCCGATCCGGAACCACCCTGCCCGCCGATGCGGACCTCGATGGACACGACCGTGGGCACGACGCGCTGCGCCACCTTGGACACCGGTCCGCTCGGCCGGTCACCCGCGCTCTGATCGACCTCGGCGAGCGTGACGTCGGGGTTGACCAGCGGGTTCCCCTCCTCGGCTGTGATCCGGCCGAGGAAACCGCCTGCGAGACCGACCAGCAGCGCGACCACACCGAGGATCGCCAGCGCGCGCGGGTGCACGCGACGGCCGAGCAACACCTCGCGGGCGCTGAGCAGCGGACCCGGCTCCCGATCGCCGTCGTCGTCGGACTTGTCCTCGGGCACCGCAGGCGGGCCGAGGATCGCTCCCGCGGCCGGATCGCGCCACGGGTCCCGGTCGCCGGAGTTCCACAGCGGCGAGTCGGCCTCGGCCCCCGGGGTCATCGGCTTCTCGCCCGGCGCGCGCTGCAGCCGGTCGTCGCTGTGGGGCGGGCGGCCGAACGCCTGCACCAGCGCGTCCGGCGGGGGAGGGGCCTGCTCGATCCCGCGCGCCCGCAGGCCGTGCTCGTCCGGGTCGAAGCTGCCGGACACGCCCTTCGGGCGGGCGAAGGCGTTGCGCTGCGAGGGGTCGACGTCCGGGCGGTCCAGCGGGCGCGGCCGGAGCCGCTCAGGAGTGCGCCCGTTGGCCTCGGGGGGCTGGGCGGGTGCTGAGGAGAAGCGGTCGGCCGGGACGCCGCGGCCCGTCATGGGGCCGCCTTGCCACGGGTGCACCGGTTCGGCGCCCTGCTGACCCCGCGCAGTGTCGTCCCGGCGCTCGCCGGGACCCTGCTCGGGCGTTCCTCGCTGGTCGCTCATCGTTCCCCGGGCTGTCCGATCGGGCTCGTCGCTTCGAGTGGATCACACGGGCGCGCAGCCCGCCTCACCGGCATGGTGCCGACGAACCCATCTTGCCCGCAGCGCGGTGAAGTCCGTGTGGTGTGGGCGCGAAGTCGCCAGCCCGCTTACCTCGACGGTGGTGCGCTCGTCGCCGCAGCGGGGGGAACGGGTGCTGAGGAGGAGACCGGCGGAACCGCTGCCAGGTGCGGATCGCGCGGTGCGGTGTCGCTGACCGGGACCGGCGACGGCGGTAGCGCGGTGTTGCCCGAGGCGGGGATGACGGAGTTGGTGAACGCGCCGCCTGGCAGCGGCATGGGCGCGCCGGGCAGCGGTTCGCCGTCCTCGTCGGTGACGGGCAGGTTCATGAACGCCAGGGCACCGAGCACCAGCCCGGAGAACACCACGCTCGCGCCCTGCTTGGTGCGTCGCGAGGCGCGGCGGTCCGGCGAGTCCCCCGGCGCGTCGTCGTAGGAGGAAACGCTGGTGCCCAGCGGCTGCTGCGAGCCGCCGAGCGGCGTGGAAGAACCGAGCGCCGGCCCGCTGCCGAAGCGCTTCACGCGCTCCGGGCGGGAGACGGTGACGAGCTGACCGTCGTCGGTCAGCGCGAGGTTCTCGGGCTGTGCGGGAAGTTCAGCACTGGAGGGGATCGCCTGCAGCGCCTGCAGGAGCTGCGGCGAGACCGACGGAGCGTCGGCCGCGCGGATCGCCGCGCGAGCCTGCCGCTGCGAGGCGGCGTCCGCCGCGCACGCGGGGCATCCGGCCAGGTGGGCCACCGCGCGGTCGTGGGCGCTCGGGCTGAGTTCTCCGTCGACGAAGGCGACGAGAGCGTCCAGCGCGAGGTGCTGCTCGGGCAGTCCCCACCCCCGCAAAACCGTCATCCGTCAATCCTCCCGGCTTGTTCTCGGCGCGCTTCGAGCGTGGACTTCAGCATCTGGCGCCCGCGGTGAATCCTGCTGCGCACGGTACCCAGCTTCACGCCCAGGGTGGTACCGATCTCCTCGTACGAGAGCCCCTCGACGTCGCAGAGCACGATGGCCGCCCGGAACTCCGGCGGGAGCTGGTCCAGCGCCGCCTGCAGATCGGGGTCCAGGTGCGTGTCGTGGAAGATCTGCTCCGGCGTGGGTCCGCCGCCCGGAAGGCGGTCGGTGTCCTCCGGCAGGCCCTCCATGCGCAGGCGGGACCTGCGGCGGGCCATGTCCAGGAACAGGTTCGTGGTGATCCTGTGCAGCCAGCCCTCGAACGTGCCCGGCTTGTAGGACGCCAGCGAGCGGAACACCCGGATGAAGGTCTCCTGGGTGAGGTCCTCGGCGTCGTGCTTGTTGCCGGACAGGCGGTAGGCGAGCCGGTAGACCCGGTCCGCGTGCTGCCGGACGACTTCGTCCCAGCTCGGCGGCGTCCAGGCGGCTTCTTCTGCGCCGGGCGACACGGTGCTCGGCGTCACGCTGTTCTGGTGGGTCCGGTCGGTGCCGGGGGCCACGCTCATCGGCTGTGTTGCCATCGGGCGAAAAGCCACCTCCTGTGGGCTTGCATCTACCAGAACGACCGGGGCGGGAAGGTTGTTCCCGGCGCCCGTTCACGGGTGAGACGCCGATGGGGGTCGGTTTGTGACGCTCACTGTCGTCGGTCCTGGTGAAACCGGCATGAAAGCGGCCTGAGAAGGGGCTGAGAGTATGCGTGAGGCTGCTCTCACCCGCTCGGCCCCGCGCCGCTGATCACTCAGCGTGACGGCATGTCGCGCATGGAAACGGCCGTCTAACGATGTCGCCCGGAAACATCATTTGTGGGCACAACGCCGATAACCTTCCGCGTTGTGATACCCGAGAGGTCGGTGGCCCGCTACTCGATGGGCGGCTATGCGGTGGGCGAGCAGACACGTGTCCGCCCGATCGGCGACGGTCCGCAGGACTCGCCGGTCGGTGCGTCGTCGCTGCACGTGCTGCGGTTCCTCGCCGCAGCCCTGCGGGCCAAGGCCGTCGTCGAGATCGGCACCGGTTCCGGTGAGAGCGCCCGCTGGCTGCTCCGCGGGATGGTGCCCGAAGGTGTCCTGACCTCGATCGACGCCGACCCGGCCGTCCAGCGGACCGCCGGCGCTGCGCTGCGCGAGGAGGGCATCGCGCCTTCGCGCACCCGGCTTATCGCGGGTCGCGCGCTGGAGATGCTGCCCCGGTTCACCGAGGGCGGCTACGACCTGGTCTCCGTGGGCGTGGCCAGCACCGACTACCCGCTCTACCTGGAGCTGGGAACGCGGCTGCTGCGGCCCGGTGGGGTCATCGTGTTCGCCGGCGTGCAGCTCGGCGAGGAGCACGACCCCCGGGGCGCGCTGGCAACGGCGATCCGATCCCTGGTCAAGGCCGTGCAGGACGACGAGGACCTGGTCCCGGTGACGCTGCCGACCGGCCCGGGACTCCTCGCGGTCGCCAAGCGCTGACCTGAGACCTGCTTCCTGGGTTGTTCTGCTGCTTCGTGGGGTTCTGCCGTTTCGTGGGGTGGGGAAGTTTTCATGAAAACTTCCCCACCCCACGAGAACCAAGGGGCTCGGATGCTCAGGCGGGTGAGACCGAGAGGAGCTTGCCGGCGAGTCCTCGGGCTCGGGTGCCGAGGCGCTGGGCGATGTCGTTGAGGACGGAGCCGGCCGGGGAGTCCGGGTCCTGCAGGACCAGCGGCTCGCCCGCGTCGCCGCACTCGCGCAGCCTCGGGTCGAGCGGGATCTGGCCCAGCAGCGGCACCTCGGCGCCCAGCGACCGGCTCAGCGAGTCGGCCACGATCTGGCCGCCGCCGGAGCCGAAGACGTCCATCCGCTGGCCGTCGGGCATCTCCATCCAGGACATGTTCTCCACGACGCCCGCCAGCCGCTGACGGGTCTGCAGGGCGATCGCACCGGCGCGCTCGGCCACCTCGGCGGCGGCTTGCTGCGGGGTGGTGACCACCAGGATCTCGGCGTTGGGGATCAGCTGGGCGGTGGACAGCGCGACGTCGCCGGTGCCCGGCGGGAGGTCGAGCAGCAGCACGTCCAGGTCGCCCCAGAAGACGTCGGCGAGGAACTGCTGCAGCGCGCGGTGCAGCATCGGCCCGCGCCAGACCACCGGGGTGTTGCCCGGGGTGAACATGCCGATCGAGATCACCTTCACGCCGTGCGACTGCGGCGGCATGATCATCTTCTCGACCTGGGTGGGCTTGCCGCCCGCACCCAGCATCCGCGGCACCGAGTGGCCGTAGATGTCGGCGTCGACGACTCCCACGGACAGGCCGCGGGCTGCCATCGAAGCGGCCAGGTTGACCGTCACGCTGGACTTGCCGACGCCGCCCTTGCCGGAGGCCACGCAGTACACGCGGGTCATCGAGCCGGGCTCGGCGAAGGGGATGCGCGGTTCTTCGGCGTCGCCGCGCAGGCTGCGGCGCAGCTCGGTGCGCTGCTCGTCGCTCATCACGTCGAGCTCGACCTGAACGCCGGTGACGCCGTCGACGGCGGAGACGGCGTCGCTGACCCGCTGCGTGATCGTCTCGCGCATCGGGCAGCCGGAGACCGTCAGGTAGACCTCGACCGTCACCGCGCCGCCGTCGCCGACGGACACGCTCTTGACCATGCCCAGGTCGGTGATCGGCTTGCGGATCTCCGGGTCCTCGACCTTGGTGAGCGCCTGGCGGACGGCTTCCTCGGTCGGTGCGGACTGCGTACTGGTCACGGTTACCTCGACAAGCGTTTGGTGAACGTGGTGGGGACGGGACGTGTCCCGCCGAGCCTGAAAAGGGTCTCACACCCGGTTCCGGCACTTCCCATGTTACGGACCGGTAGCCAGGCGGGACAGCGTCATCACCCCCGGTAGGGCCGTCACCCGGTGTGCTTGCCCGGGGGCGCTGCGGAGTCAAGGGTGGATCAGCAGTAATATCCGTCACGTGGCCGAGACGGCTCTGGACCGATTACCGACTCGAAACGAATTGTTGGCGTACCGCAGTTTTCTGCGCGCGCACGCCCGAGTCACGCGCTGCCTGGAAGGCGACCTGATCGCCGAGCAGAGATTGACGCTGGCGGCTTACGACGTGCTCGAAGCGCTGACCGAAGCACCGGAGCAACGACTCCGGATGACCGAGCTCGCCGACGTGGTGCTGCTGTCCCGATCCGGGGTGACCCGGCTCGTGGACCGGCTCGAACGCCTCGGGCTGGTGCGGCGCGTGCGGGTCGACTCCGACGGACGCGGCGTGCAGGCGGTCATCACCGAACGCGGTGAGGGCCGGCTGCAGATGGCGGCGGCGACCCACCGGCACGGTGTCGCGCGCTACTTCCTCGACGCCGCCGACGGCGAGCTGGAAACCCTGGTGCGCGCCTGCGAACGGTTGGCGGACGGGGGTGTGCCCTCGCCTCCTGGTCAGCGTGCGCAAGCATGAGCGGGTGAACTCCCTGATCAAGGCGGTCGGCCTGGTGCGGTTCGCGAACCGGCGGTTGCTGCTGGTGCGCTCGGCGGACCAGGAGGCCTTCTACCTCCCCGGCGGCACGATCGAAGTCGGCGAGACCGAGCAGCAGGCGCTGCACCGCGAGGTCGCCGAAGAGCTCGGGGTCGTGCTGCGCGAACCCGAGTTCTTCGCCCGCTACCACAACGACGCGGTGGGCCGCGGCGACGGCGTGAAGGTCGATCTCGCCTGCTACACGGGCACTGTCGACGGCGAACCGGTCGCGTCGGCCGAGATCGCCGAGCTCGGCTGGTTCACCCGCGCCGAGTACGCCGAACACCACGTCACCGCCCCGGCGATCCTCGACCTCTACGCCGACCTGGACCCGGCGTGATAGACACAGCCTGATTTCAGGTCGTGGATGTGGAGGTCACCCGTGGAGGGTCGTCGTGCCCGGCGCAGTTGCCTGGCGGTTCCGGGGTCGAGCGCGAAGATGATCGACAAGGCCCGAGGGCTGGCCGTCGACCAGTTCTTCCTCGACCTGGAGGACGCGGTCGCGCCGCTGGCGAAGGCCGAGGCCCGGGACCGGATCGTCGGCGCGCTCAACGAGGGCGGCTGGGGCGGCAAGACCCGGTCGGTGCGGGTCAACGCGCTCGACACCGAGTGGACCTACCGCGACGTGGTGACCGTCGTCGAAGGCGCGGGCGCCGAGCTGGACACGATCATCCTGCCGAAGGTCTCCACCGCCGACCACGTGCGCTGGCTGGACCTGACGCTGTCCCAGATCGAGCGCGCGATGGGGCTGGAACCCGGCCGGATCGGCATCGAGCCCCAGATCGAGGACGCGCGCGGGCTCGTCGAGATCGACGCCATCGCCACCGCGTCGCCCCGGGTGGAGGCGCTGATCTACGGGCCCGCGGACTTCATGGCCTCGGTCAACATGCGTTCGCTGGTCGTCGGCCACCAGCCGCCCGGGTACGACGTGGGCGACGCCTACCACTACACCCTGTTCCGCATCCTCACCGCGGCGCGCGCGGCCGGCGTGCAGGCCATCGACGGCCCGTACCTGCAGATCAAGGACGTCGACGGGCTCCGCGAGGTCGGCGGTCGGTCCGCCGCGCTCGGTTTCGACGGCAAGTGGGTGCTGCACCCGGCGCAGGTCGACGCGATCAACGAGCTCTTCTCGCCGCGCCAGGAGGACTACGACCACGCCGAGAACATCCTCGACGCCTACGAGTGGCACACCTCCGCCGCGGGCGGCAAGCGCGGCGCGGCGATGCTCGGTGACGAGATGATCGACGAGGCCTCGCGGAAGATGGCCCTGGTGATCGCGGGAAAGGGTCGAGCGGCGGGAATGCCCCGAACGGACCGCTGGACCCCGCCGGAGAACTGAACTCCTGTTCAGGGATCGCTTCGCACGTCGACGCGTCCGCGCAGGAGGACCATCTCAGAACCAGCGGCGGTGCGGGCTGAGTCCCACACCTGAAACAGCGGCTCCCGCCGCGGTCATCACCACGGCCTGTTCGACGGCACAGCCGATTCCCGGGGTTTCCGCCACCGGGGTGGCTCTGGGCGAAGTGGCCCCGGACGACCACTCGCACCCGGTACGTTCGTGATCGTGGACGACGGGGACGAGCTGCGCCTGGCGCTCGCCATGCGCGGCGGAGCGAGCATGGCGGTGTGGATCGGCGGCGCCGTCGCCGAGATCGACCGGCTGCGCGAATCACTCGGCGGCGACGGGGAATCCGAACACCCGTGGGCGGCCCTGGCGCGGTTGGCGGGCTACCGGTCGGTGAGCGTCGACGTGCTGGCAGGCGCGTCGGCCGGCGGTCTCAACGCCGCGCTGATGTCGGCGACGCTCGTCTACGGGATGCCGTTCGAGCGGATGCGGCGGACCTGGATCCAGCTGGCCGATCTGGAAGCGATGGCCCGCCCGGTGCCGAAGTTCTGGCAGCCCGGCCCGGCATCGCTGCTGGAAGGCGACGACTACTTCCGCACCGAGCTCGCGCGCGTCATCCGCGAGAACGCGCCGCCCGAGGACGAACAACCCGGTCGCCGCGCGGACATGCTGCTCACCGCGACCCTGCTGGACCCGCTGGTGGAGCCGCACCACGACGCCCGCGTCGGGCCGATGCCGCTGGAGCGGCGGGCGGCGCGGCTGACCTTCCACCACGAAGGCCGGGCGGGCGATCCGCTGTCGGACTTCGGCGAGATCGACGCCACCGCACTGCGTCTCGCGCACGCCGCCCGCGCCACCTCGTCGTTCCCGTTCGCCTTCGAACCCGCGAAGGTGCGTTCCGGGCCGGGCGAACCGCCCGCCGGGGAGCCGAACATGCTGGGCCTGTTCTCCGAGACCAGCACCGGCACCGCGCCGTTCCGGGTGATCGACGGGGGAGTGCTGGACAACATCCCGGTCGCCGCGGCCATCCAGGCCATCGCGCACGCCCCGGCGGACCGGCCCACCAAGCGCTTCCTGCTCTACCTCAACCCCGACCCGGTCGTCTCGCACGGGCAGCGGCGCGGTTCGGGACGTGCCGTGCCGGTGACCCTCGCCGCGCTGCGCGGCCGATTCACCCAGGAATCCCTGCTGTCGGACCTCGACGAGCTGTCCGAGCACAACCGGATCGTGGAGCGGAACGCGTTGCGCCGCAAGGCGTTGTTCGCTCCTGTGCGCGAAGCACCGGAGCGGCTGGCCGAGCACAGCGCCGCCGTGGCCGCCGACCACGCCGTCGTGCGCGCGGAGCTGGACGCGCAGGCCGTGCACGCGCTGCTGACCGCCCCGGCCGGTTCCGAGGACGGCACGCTGCTGCCCCCGGTCATCGGCGATCCGCTCGCCGAGTGGTCGGCGTTCACCCGCGAGCGGCTGCCCGAACGGCTCTCGGCGCTGGCGGAGGAAGCCGGGCCCGAGATCTTCGACGACGTGCACGGCCTGCGCGCCGCGGTGCAGGAGTGCCTCGGATGGGCGTGGGACGTCGAGGCCACCGCGCAGGTCGGCACCTGCAAGGCGCAGCTGTACCGGCTGCGCGCCTTCGCCGCCGTGCTGGCCGGGCACGCCGACCGGTACTGGATCAACGGTGCCCGGCTGGAACCGATCGTGGAGACCGCCGAGCTCGACGACTGGATCCGGCGGGTGCGCTCCCGCCGCGAGCGGCTGCAGCACCGGTTGCCGTCGCCGATCGAGCCGCTGCTGGGGGCGGTGCTGCGCGCGGTCTCCGACGGCGACGGGTTCCAGCAGGCGCTGGCCGAGTTCGCCGCCGAGCTCCAGTCGATGGTCGAGTCCTCAGGCGCCGACGCCGCGCCGGACGCCGACGGGCTGGACGCGGTCGCCCGCGCCCGCGAAGTGCTCCACGGCATCGCGGACCGCCTGGCCGAATCGGCCCCGACGCGACCGGAACCCGTTGCGGCGGAACGGATCGGCTACGCGCTGCTGGAGGGCGCTGGACCCCGGCGGCCCGAGGTGCTGCGCAGGCTCGTCGTGCTCACCGCGCCGCTGGACGTCGGGCGCGTCCCGGCCACCCGCATCGACCTGCTCCGCGTGGTCAGCGACGAACGCACACCGCTGCCGTTCCACTCGCTGCGCCGGGACGGCGAGCTGCGGATCGAGGACAAGATCCGGGGGCTCGACCTCGGCAGCTTCGGCGCCTTCCTGTCGGCGAAGTGGCGCGCCAACGACTGGATGTGGGGCCGGATGGACGCCGCCGCCACGCTCGTCGGCATGCTCGCCGACCCGGAGCGCCTCGCGCGCCACGGTGACGCGGAACAGCTGAGCGAGGCGCTGCGAGCCGTCGTCGGCCGACCCACCGAGGCCGAGCTCGGCGCGCTCGACGACTCCCAGGCGGCGCAGTGGCGAGCGTTCCTCGCGGAGGTGTGGACCCACCACGCCGGTGAGGTGCGCGCCGAGCTCGACGCGCTGTTCTCCGCACCCGACGAACCGCACCCGCTGACGGAGACCCGCGCGCTGCTCACCGAACGTCTGCAGTGGACGATCGCCGCGGCCGAAGTTCCGCACGTCGAATCGGTTTCGCTCGGAGCCGAACCGGACGTGGGCGAGGAACCGGCCGCACCCGGCCCCGCCGAGCTCTCGCGCTCGGTGGAGCACTTCGACGTCGGCCGCCAGCGCATCCGCGACCTCGGCGAACCCCGGCTGCTCTCGATGACGACCCGTTTCGGCCTGCTCGCCCAGCGCGCGATCCGGCCGCAGGGCTCCGGCGTGTTCCGCTGGCTCGCCCGAGGAGCGATGACGCTGGTCAAGCCGCTGCTGCTGCTCGTGGCCTACGCCGTGGCGGCACCTGGGCGCGCAGCGCTGCTCGGCCTCGCCGGCGCCACCACCGCGACCCTGACCAAGACCGGAGCGGGCTCGGGCTCCGGTCTCCTGGCGGGCGACTGCCCACCGGGTGCGATGTGCGCGGTCGCCGGATCGCAGATCCCCGCGACGGGCTGGTGGTCGCCCGGCGACCTCTCGGCCGCCGACACCACGAGCTGGACCCCGTGGGCATCGCTGCTCGCGATCGTCTTCGCCGTGTGGGCCGGTCGGCGCGTGTCCGCTCGCCTCGGCACCGGACTCGCCCGCTGGGCCCCGGCGCTCGCGGTCGCCGCGCTGCTGCTGGCCGCGGTGGTCGCTCTGCACCAGACCGGGCTGCGGTTCGGCCCGCTCGGCGTCGTGCTCATCGCGACCGCGCTCACGTGGCCTGCGGCCGTCGCCTACCGGGTGGCGGCGCGGATCGGCGCGGTGCTCGTGACGCTGCTGACCGGACTCGCCGCGCTCGCGCTGTGCGCTGAGGGCGAACCGGCCGTCGGCAGCTGGCTCCTGCTCACCGGCCTCGTCCTGCTCGCCGCCCACGCGGCGTACCTGAGCAGCGTCGACGTCCTCGCACCCCGGCCCAGGGCCACGCCCGCGCCCCGCACCGAGAAGCCCCCCGTCCGGGTTGCGGCTGCGCATCGGTGAGGGCGTTCATGATCCCGAGGAGGTACTGCGGGGTAGCCTGGGGTGAGCGGACATTGCGCCGGAATCGGGCCACCTCGGCCCGCCGCCCGGCAGCGTGTCCCCCGCGAGAAGCTCAACGGAGGTGTCAGCGGTGTCCAACCCCTTCACCGGCTCGAGCCGGCCGGCGCCGGGCACACCCAACTTGCCCACACCGCCGACCGGATGGCCCATCGGCTCCTACGGCAAGTACGAGGAAGCGCAGCGCGCCGTCGACCACCTCGCCGACAGCGACTTCCCGGTCCAGGAGGTCACCATCGTCGGCGTCGACCTGATGCTGGTCGAACGCGTGACCGGACGGCTGACCTGGGGACGGGTGCTGGGCGGCGGCGCCGCCTCGGGCGCCTGGTTCGGTCTGTTCGTCGGCCTCATCATGGGCATGTTCACCCCGCAGGGAAGCTGGATCGCCCCGGTGCTCGCCGGACTCGGCGCGGGCATCGTGTTCGGCCTCGTCTTCGCTGCCGTCGGGTACGCCTCCACGCGTGGGCGGAGGGACTTCTCCTCCGCCAGTCAGCTGGTCGCCGGACGGTATGACGTGCTCGCCCAGCCCAAGCATGCTGAGCAGGGGCGGGATCTGCTGGCCAAGCTGGCCATGCGCCCGCCTGCGTAAGGCTTCGCCGGTTGCCTGACGTGGGGAAGTTTTCATGAAAACTTCCGTCTTGCGTCCGAGAACCCGCGGCGGTGCCGGTTGCCTGACGATTGTTGGCAACCCCTTTTCGCCCCTGTTCTTGAACGTCGCTGCTTTGAACGAAAGTGTTGTTGTGGCGGCCGAAACGGCTAAGTGGTTCGGGGCTAATGGGGGAGCGTCGGTGCTTCTCGTTCCGCTTTTCTTCACGGGTTGGCAACAAGGTGCGGGACTTCTTGCCCTCCTTGATCGCCGGGGCCTAGCTTTTCTGCCTACCGGCTGACCGCCGGTGGTTGCGGCGCGACGGAGCGTTGACGAGTTCTTGCGGAGCTCGGGTCGTGTTCGCGACCAGTGCACCGGAAGGACCGATGGTGAGAGTTCGCCGCACCCGCACGGCGGCACTGCTGGGCGCATCGCTGGTGTGCGCATCGGCGTTGACCGCGTGCGGGCAAGCCGCAAGTGCCAACACGATCAACCTCTACAGCGCGCCTGAGGAGAACCTGCAGCACAACGTCGACCGCTGCAACGCCGAAGCCGCCAGCAGGTACGACATCGTCTACCACAAGCTGCCCCGCGACGCGGACGGTCAGCGCGAGCAGATGGTGCGCCGGCTCGCCGCCGGGGACACCGGCATGGACCTGCTCTACCTCGACGTCACCTGGACCGGCGAGTTCGCCGAGGCCGACTGGGTTCGCGAGTGGACGGGCGCGCACAAGGCCGAGGTCGAGCAGGACACCCTGTCCGGACCGCTGGAAACCGCGACCTGGCAGGGCAAGCTCTACGCGGCGCCGAAGAACACCAACGTGCAGCTGCTCTGGTACCGCAAGGACCTCGTGCCGGAGCCGCCCGCGAGCTGGGGCGGGATGATCGAGACCGCCCAGCGCCTCAAGCAGGCCGGGCAGCCGCACTGGATCAGCCTCACCGGCGCGCAGTTCGAGGGCCTGTACGTGCACTACAACACCCTGCTGGAGTCGGCGGGCGGGCACGTGCTCAGCGAGGACGGCAAGACCGCCGTCGTCGACGAGGGCGCCGTGCGCGGCCTGGAAGCCCTCCGCGACCTCGGCAACGCCGGAGTCACCAGCCCGGGGATGAACAACGCCGAGGAGGACGACGCGCGGCAGGAGTTCGAGACCGGGCAATCCGCGTTCGAGCTCAACTGGCCGTTCGTCTACGCCTCGATGCAGGAGGAGAAGCCCGAGCTGGCGAAGAAGGTCGGCTGGGCCCGCGTGCCGAGCCTGGATCCGAACGTCCCGAGCAAGTCCACGATCGGCGGCGCGAACTACGCGGTGAGCCGCTTCTCCACCAAGCCCGAGCAGTCGTTCGAGGCCGCGAAGTGCTTGCGGGACGCGGAGAGCCAGAAGTTCTCCGCCATCAACGACGGCGTGCCGCCCACGATGGAGTCGCTCTACGACGATCCGGAGCTGCAGGCCGAGTACCCGATGCACGACACGATCCTGCAGGCGCTCAAGGACCCGGGCATGCGGCCGGTGACCCCGGCGGCGCAGAACGTGTCGACGGTGCTGTCCAACCTGCTCAGCCCCATCGGCGAGATCGACCCGCGGGAGACCGCCGAGCGGATGCGCCGCGAAGTGCAGAACGCCTTGGAGTCCAAGGGAGTGATGCCCTGATGGCGGTCAAGGAACCGATCAGCGAGGGGAAGCGGGCCGAACGCCGACTGGGCGTGCTGCTGGCCGCGCCGTCCGCGCTGGTGATGATCGCCGTCACCGGCTGGCCGATCCTCTACGCGTTCTGGCTGTCGTTCCAGCGCTTCGACCTGAAGTACCCGGACCAGCGCGAGTTCATCTGGTTCGACAACTACATCACCGTGCTCACCAACACCTACTGGTGGAGCGCCTTCTGCGTGACCCTGCTCGTCACCGCCGTGTCGGTGCTGGTCGAGTTCGTGCTGGGCATGTCGCTGGCGCTGATCATGCACCGGGCGCTGATCGGCAGGGGACTGGTGCGCACGGTCAGCCTCATCCCGTACGGCATCGTCACCGTCGTCGCGGCGTTCAGCTGGCGCTACGCCTGGACCCCGGACACCGGTTACCTCGCGAACGCCATCGCGCCCAGCGGGGCGCCGCTGACCGAGTACGGCAGCGCGCTGGCGATCGTGATCGTGGCCGAGATCTGGAAGACCACGCCGTTCATGGCGCTGCTGCTGATGTCCGGGCTCGCGCTGGTGCCCGACGACCTGCTCAAGGCGGCCGCGATGGACGGCGCGGGCGCCTGGCAGCGGTTCGTCAAGGTGATGCTGCCGGTGATGAAGCCGGCGATCCTCGTCGCGCTGCTGTTCCGCACGCTCGACGCGTTCCGCGTCTTCGACCACATCGTGGTGCTCACCGGGGGAGCCCAGGACACCTCGTCGGTGTCGGTGCTCGCCTACAACAACCTGATCAAGGGCCTCAACCTGGGCATCGGCTCGACGATGTCGGTGCTGATCTTCGTCGCGGTCGCGCTCATCGCGTGGATCTTCGTGCGGCTCTTCGGCACCGCCGCCCCGGGTAGCGACGAGAAGGGGAGTGGCTGATGGCCGGCCTCGGCGGGACACCGACACCCGCGCGCAAAGCCAAGTGGGCCGCGCTCAACGTCATCGTGGTGGCCTACGCGCTGCTGCCGGTGCTGTGGATCCTGTCGCTGTCGTTCAAGACCTCCGGCACCCTCTCCGACGGGAACCTCATCCCGCGCGAGTGGACGCTGGAGAACTACGCGGCGATCTTCTCCACCAGCGAGTTCACCCGCGCGCTGCTGAACTCCATCGGCATCGCGCTGATCGCCACGGCCATCGCCGTCGTCCTGGGCACCATGGCCGCCTACGCCATCGCCCGGCTCGACTTCCCCGGCAAGCGCGCGCTGGTCGGGGCATCCCTGCTGATCGCGATGTTCCCGCAGGTCTCGCTGGTCTCGCCGCTGTTCGACATCGAGCGGACCGTGGGCCTGTTCGACACCTGGCCCGGACTGATCCTGCCCTACATCACCTTCTCGCTGCCGCTGGCGATCTACACGTTGTCGGCGTTCTTCCGGGAGATCCCGTGGGAGCTGGAGAAGGCGGCGAAGATGGACGGCGCCACGCCGGCGCAGGCGTTCCGCCGGGTGATCGCGCCGCTGGCCGCGCCGGGCGTGTTCACCACCGCGATCCTGGTCTTCATCTTCTGCTGGAACGACTTCCTGTTCGCCATCTCGCTGACCTCGACGGAGAACTCGCGGACCGTTCCGGTGGCGTTGCAGTTCTTCACCGGCGACTCGCAGTTCGAGGACCCGACGGGGACGATCTCGGCCGCCGCCGTGGTGATCACCATTCCGATCATCCTGTTCGTGCTGTTCTTCCAGCGACGCATCGTGTCCGGACTGACCTCCGGCGCAGTGAAGGGGTAAGCAAGTGGCCGACATCGTGCTGGACAAGGTGACCAAGCGCTACCCCGACGGGGCGTTGGCGGTCGACGAGGTCGACCTGGAGATCGCCGACGGGGAGTTCGTGATCCTGGTCGGCCCCTCGGGCTGCGGGAAGTCGACCACGCTCAACATGATCGCCGGGCTGGAGGACATCAGCGGCGGCGAGCTGCGCATCGGCGGCGAGCGGGTGAACGAGAGCGCGCCCAAGGACCGGGACATCGCGATGGTGTTCCAGTCCTACGCGCTGTACCCGCACATGACGGTGTTCGAGAACATGGCGTTCCCGCTGCGACTGGCCAAAGTGGACAAGACGACGGTAGCGGAGAAGGTCGCCGAGGCCGCCAGGATCCTCGACCTAAGCGACCACCTCGACCGCAAGCCGGCCAACCTCTCCGGTGGTCAGCGGCAGCGGGTGGCGATGGGCCGGGCGATCGTGCGCAGCCCGAAGGCCTTCCTGATGGACGAGCCGCTGTCCAACTTGGACGCGAAGCTGCGGGTGCAGATGCGCACCTCGGTGTCCAAGCTGCAGAAGCAGCTGAACACCACCACCGTCTACGTCACCCACGACCAGACCGAGGCGATGACCCTCGGCGACCGGGTCGTGGTGCTGCGCGGAGGAGTGGTGCAGCAGGTGGGCGCGCCGCAGCACCTCTACGAGAACCCGGCGAACCTGTTCGTCGCCGGGTTCATCGGGTCACCGGCCATGAACTTCGTGCCGGTGGAGCTCGCGGAGGGTGAGCTGCGCAGCGCCCTGGGAACCGTTCCGCTGCCGGAGCGGCTGCGCAGGGCCGTGGAGTCCGCCGACGCGCCCCGCGACCTGGTGCTGGGCATCCGGCCGGAGCACTTCGAGGACGCGGCGCTGGTCGACGACGCGGTCAAGGCCAGGGGAGCGACGTTCACCGGCGAGGTGGACGTGGTCGAGGAGATGGGCTCGGACAAGTACGTCTACTTCACCCTGCCGGGAGCCAAGGCCAGCAGCGCGGAGCTCGACGAGCTCGCCGCCGACAGCGGCAGCTCCGAGGTGCCCACCGACGACGGCCAGGTCGTCACCCGCCTGTCGGTGGAGTCGCGGGCCCGAGAGAACGAGCAGCTCTCGGTCTGGTTCGACACCGACAAGATCCACCTGTTCAACCCCGGAACGGGGCAGACCATTCGGTGACGTCCCCGGTGACGTGGTGGGGGTGGGGAAGTTTTCATGAAAACTTCCCCACCCCCACCACGAAAACGAGGTTTCAGTTGGCACTTCACCACCGGTACCGAGTGGAGGACGTTTCCCTTGAAACTTCCGTCGGGTGGGAAGTGGGGGAAGTTTTCATGAAAACTTCCCCGAGGAGTCCTCAGAGCTGGTTCGCGATGAGCACGAACTCCATCGCGATCCAGCCCGCGATCAGCGCGACGAGGACGGTGAGCTTGCTGGAGAGCAGGCGAGTCATAGCGGTGCCTCCGAACGTGGAAACGAGATTCTGGTTGCTGCAGATCCGTTTTCACGATGTGGCCCGCGGTCTACCCGGGCGTGTGCCGTCAGCGCGGGAAAGCGCTCGGCGCGGGGACCACGTCCCACATCGCGCCGGGTTTTCGCTGCACCCAAGCGGAGTGCTGGAACAACTTCTCGGCGGTCTCCCGCCGGGACACGGGACTGAGCCCCGGGAGACCGGAGAGGAGCCGCTGCTGGTGCGCGCGGGCGTTCAGCGCTGGCATGTCGGACCTCCTCACGTTCATCGATGACATCGCCTCGGGCACCGGAATCGTTACAGCCACTTGTTCTTCCGGAAGATCTTGAACAGCACCATGCAGGCGATGAGCATCACGACCATCACCGTCGGATAGCCGAACTTCCAAGTGGTTTCGGGCATGAAGTCGAAGTTCATGCCGTATATCCCGGCGATCATCGTCGGCGTCGAGATGATCGCGACCCATGCCGAGATCTTGCGCATGTCGGTGTTCTGCTGGAGCGTGATCTTGGCCAGCGTCGCGTCCACCAGGGTGGTCAGCAGCTCGTCGAAGGAGCCGACCATCTCCGAGACCCGCGCCAGGTGGTCCTCGACGTTGCGGAAGTAGGAGCGGACCTCTTCGGCGATCATCGGCGTGTAGCCCTCGGCCAGCCGCTGCATCGGCTTCGACAGCGGCTGCACCGCCCGCCGCAGCTCCATGACCTCGCGCTTCATCAAGTAGATCTGCTCGGCGTCGATCTTGGTCCGGGGCTCGAAGACCTCGGCCTCGATCTCGTCGATGTCGTCCTGGATGGCCTCGGTGACGTCGAGGTAGTTGTCCACCACGGTGTCGGCCACCCCGTGCAGCACCGCCGAGGGCCCCAGCGCCAGTTGCTCCGGGTCCTCCTCCAGCCGGCAGCGGAGGTCGCCGAGCTCCGCGTGCTTGCCGTGCCGGACGGTGATCACGAAGTCGCGGCCGAGGAAGACCATGAGCTCGCCGGTGTTGACGATCTCGCTGGTGGCGGTGCGGTGCTCGGTGTCGGCGTAGCGGACCGTCTTGAGCACCATGAACAGCGTGTTGTCGTAGCGCTCCAGCTTGGGCCGCTGGTGCGCGTGCACTGCGTCCTCGACGGCCAGCTCGTGCAGCCCGAAGGTCTCGGCGATGCCGTTGATCTGCTCCTCGGTCGGCTCGTGCAGGCCGATCCAGACGAACCCGGTGCCGCGCCTGCGGACCTCCTCCATCGCGTCGACGTGGTTCCAGGCGCCTTCGAGCCGGTGGCCGTCGACGTACACCCCGCAGTCCACGACGTAGGCGGACACGGGTGCGGGCTTGCGCGCGACGGGCTGGGCCGCGCGACCGTTGCGGTTGCGCAGGCCGAGCGAAGGAAGGTTCGGCACGACGGCCTCCAGGGGGTCCGAGGCCCAGGGGTGTGCGCGGCGCGAGACCGGTGCTCCGGTCGGTGGTCATCCGGACGGCGGTCCGGGGACTGCACTGCAGCGGTGTTCCCTCGGGCGGAGATCACTCTCGCTTGCGGGGTCTCACATCCCGGCCTGGCCCTTGACGGGCCGGAGAACCAACTCGCTGATTCAGCGACGGGCCTTCTCGGCGGGGATGCGGTTGGTACTGCACGGAAGAGCGCTGTCGGTACTACTGCTCACGATCCCTCACCTCCCGAAGGTCATCCACCACACGGGGTGGGCACTGCATCAGCCAACCGGGAACCATACTCCGTCCGAGGGGGCTGGTGACAACCGCGTCAAGCGCACGTCACAGCTGGCAGCGAGAACTGAACGCGAAAGCGGACCAGTCGACTGATTCGGGCACCCGGGAAATGCGTCCAGCGCGTGACGTTCCACCGATCGTCACGAACACCGCGGGCCCCCGGTAACCCGGTGGCATTCCCGCTCACTCGTTGCGGGGTGAACAATCCCAAGCCCTCAGCGCCTCGGCCAATCCGGCGGTCAGCTCTCCATTTCGATCGAGTGTGGCGAATGTCGCACCGTCCGCCCACATTGCGTCGGCGGCGTCGTCACCAGCGGAAAGCGCCCATTCATTACTCCGGCAGGAGTAGTCGAGGATCTCGAACGTTCCGCGCGGCGCGGGTCGCTCGACCCGGCCGACGAGATCACCGACCGTGACGACGAGTCCGGTTTCCTCGAAAACCTCGCGCCGTACCGCCGAATGATCGGTTTCTCCGTGCTCCACCCGGCCCCCGGGGATCGACCACTTGCCCCTGCCGGGGTCGTTGGCACGTTTGACCAGGCACAACCGGCCTTGAGGGTCAAAAATGAGAGCTCCGACGCAGCGGATCACGGGATTCTCAGATACGATCATCAACACGGAGGGTAGTTGGTCCGGGCCTGCCCGGAAACGACTGACCCAAGTGCGGTACAAAGCTGCCGTAAAGGGGCGGAGTGCGGTACAACGGATCAGCAGGCGCCTGTGCTACTCAAGGGCTTTTTCGGACGGGGTGCGTCACAGTGAACATGAAGAAAATCCTCACCTGGGCAGTGGTTGCTTTCCTCCTGTTCTTCTTGTTTTCCGCGCCGGACCAAGCCAGCAATGTCGTGAACGGCATCCTGGCCAGTCTTCGTGGTGCTGCAGAAGCCGTCATCACCTTCATGCAGAACCTCTTCCAGGCATAAAGCGAGAATCGCGGGAAGGCGGGTGCCTTGTTCGCTCCTAGGGATCCCGACGAGTACCTGCTGGACTCCGAACGCCGGGTGATCCGGGTTCGGCGTCACTGGGCCAGCTTGGTGTGGGACCTGTTCGAGGCGGCGGGACTGCTCGTCGGCCTCGTGCTGGTGTCCTACCTGCTGCCACCGAGCAGTTCCTGGTTGTTCCAGAACATCCTCTGGTACGCCGGTCTGGTCGTGCTGATCCGCTTCACCTACCAGGTCCTCGACTGGTACGTGGAGCGCATCGTGGTGACCGACAAGAGGTTCTTGATCACGACCGGCATCTTCACCACCAACGTGGCGATGATGCCGGTCACCAAGGTCACCGACCTGACCTTCCACCGCTCGCTGATGGGCCGGATGTTCGGGTACGGCACGCTGATCGTCGAATCGGCAGGACAGATCCAGGCCCTCAACAGGATCGAGTACGTCCCCAACCCGACCGAGGTCGAGGACGCGATCTCGGGCCTGGTGTTCGGTGACAAGAAGGGCCAGCAGCAGGACCGCTTCTCCATGCTGAAGGCTCGCCGCGCAGCGGTGGGCAAGCGGAAAGCAGCGAAGTTGTAAGGACCTGTTCCCGCGGTCGCACCGCTCGGCGGTGCGGCGGCGGAATCCGGTGCGTCGTCCGGGCTCGGGACGCCACGACTCCCGCGCGGAGTCGTGGCGTCGCACCCGGACGACGTGTCGGACACCTTCGGCGGCTGCGCCGGAGATGCGCGAACCGGACCGCTCGCGCGGCGCCGGGTGGCCGGGATCACCGGAGCGGAGGTCCGCTGCGGCCGGGCATGGGTCACACTGAGGTGTGCTCATCGACCTGCACGCGCATTCCACCGAGTCCGACGGGACCGACACGCCTGCCGAGCTCGTGGCGACCGCCGTCGCCGCCGGCCTGGACGCGGTCGCGATCACCGATCACGACACCACCGCGGGCTGGGCGGAAGCCGAGCGCGCCGTGCGGGAGCTCGGCCGTCCCGGAACCTTCCGGTTGGTGCCCGGCGCGGAGCTGTCGTGCTCCAGCCCCGATGGGCGAGGCGGCAGGGTCACCGTTCACCTGCTGGCCTACCTGTTCAACCCCTCCTCGCCCGCGCTGGTCCGCGAGCAGTCGCGGCTGCGCGCCGAGCGCCGCGAGCGGCTGCACCAGATGGCGCACCGGATGGCGGAGGACGGCTTCCCGATCGACCCGGAAGCGATCATGGCGGGTCTGCCGCCGGACTCCCCGGGCGGACGCCCGCACCTGGCCCGCGCGCTGGTCGAGGCGGGAACGGTCGCCAGCGTCGACGAGGCCTTCACGAAGTACCTCAG
The DNA here is from genome assembly GCF_054778355.1 of Saccharopolyspora tripterygii. Classification (NCBI taxonomy): domain Bacteria; kingdom Bacillati; phylum Actinomycetota; class Actinomycetes; order Pseudonocardiales; family Pseudonocardiaceae; genus Saccharopolyspora; species Saccharopolyspora tripterygii. The sequence goes on from NZ_BAAGZP010000001.1 coordinate 279,443, forward strand.
CAGCCGCGGCAGCTACTACATGCCGCGCTCCGACACACCCGTGCACCGCGCCATCGAGATGATCGCCGAAGCGGGTGGCGCGACGGTGCTCGCGCACCCCTTCGCGCACAAGCGGGGACCGGTGGTCAACGCGGAGGTCGTGGCGGAGCTGGCCGATCACGGGCTGGCCGGGGTGGAGATCGACCACCCGGACCACGACGAGCCCACCAGGGCGAAGCTGCGCGAGCTCGCGGCCGAGCTGGACCTCATCCCGACCGGCAGCAGCGACTACCACGGGACGAACAAGACGATCCGGATCGGCCAGGAGACCACGGCTCCGGACTCTTTGGAGCGAATCATCGCGCGCAGCACCGGGAGCAAGGTCATCAGCTGATCTGGGAGTCGGCCGTTCTGCGTAGTGTGGGCGACGTGCAGCAGCAGCTCGGCCTGGAAGGCATCCCCGGGAAGCTCGTGCGGGTCACGCCGGCCCGCCTGTCGACGTGGGCCGGATGCCCGCGCCGGTACCGGATGACGTACCTCGACAGACCGGCGCCGAAACGCGGTGGGGCGTGGGCGAACGCCACCCTCGGCGCCGTCGTGCACAACGCGCTGAAGGCCTACTTCGAGCTGCGGCCCGAGAAGCGGACCCCGCAGCGCGCCGAGGTGCTGGTGCACCGGTGCTGGAAGTCCGACGGGTTCGCCGACGCCGACCAGGCCGCCGAGCACCGGCGACGCGCGCAGCGCTGGGTCCACGAGTACGTGGCCGGACTTCCCTCGGACTTCACGCCGGTCGCGATCGAGCGCTGGGTGTCGGCGCCGGTCGGCGAGATCATCGCCGAGGGCCGGGTGGACCGGGTCGACGAGCGCGACGGCGAGCTCGTGGTGGTCGACTACAAGACCGGCAGGCACGGGCTGCGCATCGACGACGCGAAGAACTCGCTGGCACTCGGGTTGTACGCGCTCGCGGTGCGCAAAACCCTGCGTCGGCCGTGCAACCGGGTTGAGCTGCATCACCTGCCGACCGGTACGGTCGCGGCCTGGGATCACACCGCCGAGTCCCTCGACGGGCTGCGGGAGCGCGCTGAACGGCTGGCGGGTGAGCTCCAGGGAGCAACCGACGCACTGGAATCCGCGTCCCCGGACTCCGACAGCGTTGCGGAGGCCGAATTTCCGGTCAGGACCGGACCGCACTGCTCCTGGTGCGATTTCCGGGCACACTGCGCCGAGGGACAGCAGGCCGCACCTGATCTGCGCCCCTGGTCGTTGCTGGGGGACGAATGAGCTTTCAACCAGAGGACGGGCCGATGCACGCACCAGCCCCGCAACGCCGAACTCCGCCGCCCCGCACGCGACACATGCCGCCGGGTGATGCGGCGCGCCGCATGCCGCCGCCACCCCGTCCGCGCCGAACGGCTCCGGAGGCCAGGCGTCCGCGCTCCCGCCACGAGCTCGCCCGGCCTCGGCGGGTGAGCGCGGCGGGAACCACGCTGCGCAGCGTCACCGGTGCGCTGGCGATGGGTTCGCTGCTGCTCGGGCTGGCTCTCATCGGCGTCCAGTTCTGGGCCACAAGCCACGGTCAGCAGGGCCCGGGGATCGGCTCGGTGATCTCGCAGCTCGTCGCAGGTCTCGTCGCGCTCGCGCTGCAGACCTACGCGGACCGCAACCGCGACCGCAACGGCGGCTGGGCCGTCGTCGGCGTGCTGGTCGTGGTGCTCGGGTCGCTCTGGTTCTGGTGGTGGTGACCGTTCGCGGGGAGCGCTGATCGGGCCTCGCGGCCCCGCGATCAGCGGAGTGCCACCAGGGTGTCGCCGCGCTGCTCCAGGACGACCAGGCCTGTCGAGTTCAGCCGCACCGGGCCGGTGTGGCCCCCGCGATCCACCGGGATCGTGCGCTCCCGTGCTCCGGTCGCCGGGTCGAGGACGGCCAGGCCCTCTCGTACCGGCACGACCAGCCGGTCGGCCAGCGAGGTCCCGGCTCCGAGCGTGTCGGGGCTGGTCCACAGCGGCGTGAGGTTCTTCTCGTCCAGCGCGATCGTGTCCACGCCGGTGTGCCAGTAGACGCGGCTGCCGATGGCGGTGCTCTCGACGCGCACGTTGTCGGTGCCCGCGTCCGGGCCGGTGCGGACCGGGTAGGTGGCCACCACCCGTCCCGAGTTGTCGAACAGCATCAGCTGCCCGCTGTCACGCATGATCACGGCGACCCGCTCGTCGGTCACCGCCACGACCGACGCGTCCCGGCTGCCGAGGGAGACGCTGAAGACCTGGTCGGGCTTCTCGTCGTCCTTCGGGTGGGCCTTGATCGCGGTGATCCGGCCGGTCTCGCCGGGGCAGTTCTCGACGGCGCCGATCCGCCCGTCCCCGACCGCGATCGAGGAGTAGGTGCAGCGGGGGCGCTCCATGTTGTTCTCGGGGTTCTTCAGCTGCGGCGGGATGCCGAACTGCTGGGTGCGCACCAGATCCGAGCGCCAGGTCTCGAAGGAGCGGGTGCCCGTGGCGGTCAGGTAGGTGCCGTCGCCGAGCAGCCGGGTGCCGAACTCCGCGTCGGTGTTGCGCTGCGGGCCTCGCTCCCCGGTCGTGCCCTGCAGCGAGGTCACCTCGCTGCAGTTGTGCGACTTGCCGAAGACCGCGATGGCCCGGTCCCACTCGGTGCCGATCGTGCACAGCGGGAGGTCGCGCGCGTAGCGCCAGGCGATCCGCCCGGTCATGGGGTCGTGGCCGACGACCTCCTGGCCTGCGCCGGTGACCACCGCGGGCGGCGCGATCACCGGGACCTGGGTCGCCGTGCTCGGAGCCCGCCAGACCTCGTGCAAGGTCGCGGGCACCGAGGTGGCGGCCGGTGGCTTAGGCAGCGGCTCGGCGGCGGTTTCCGAGACGGTCGCTCGCGCGTCGCTGTTGAGCCACAGCACGACCGAGCCGATGAGGGCGGCGGCCACGATCACCGCGACCGCGGCCAGGTCGCCTCGCGTGCGCCGCTCCGGCCGGACCAAACCAACTCCCCAAGCAATCGACTGCTCCACGCCGGAGCTTACCCGGCGCGAAAACGGGCCCGACACGAAGAGATCTCGACCTCCGGGGAGGTCGAGATCTCAGGGTGTTCGCAGGTCAGCCGTTGTCGGTGGACTCCGAGGAGCCCTCCCCGCCACCACCACCGCGGCCGCCGCGGCGGCGACGACGGCGGCGCGGACGGTCACCGGCGTCGGCCGAGCCGGACTCGGCGGCGGCCGGGTTCTCCGACTGCTGGGCGCCGACCTCGGCGTTGACCTCGTCGCCCCCGCGCGTGCGGCGGCGGTTGCGGCGCCGGGTCGGGCGGGTTTCGGCGTCGGAGTCGTGGCGGGCGCCGTTGCCGGCCTCGCCACCGGCCGCGTCCTTGCCCCCGCGGGTGCGGCGGCGGTTGCGGCGCGGGCGCTTGGCCTCGCCCGACTCGCCCTCCGGCTCGGCGTCGAGGCCCTCGCGGGTGCGCTTGGCCAGCGGCAGCCGTCCGGTCACGTCGGTCGGGATGCCCAGGTCGGCGAACAGGTGCGCCGAGGTGGAGTAGGTCTCGACCGGCTCCGGCTTGTCCAGCCCGAGGGTGTCGCTGATCATCTTCCAGCGCGGTTCCTCGTCCCAGTCGACCAGCGTGATCGCCACGCCCTCGCGACCCGCGCGGCCGGTGCGGCCGATGCGGTGGACGTAGGTCTTCTCGTCGTCCGGGCACTGCAGGTTGATCACGTGCGACACGCCGGCCACGTCGATGCCGCGCGCCGCGACGTCGGTGGCGACGAGGATGTCGACCTTGCCGGAGCGGAACGCGCGCAGCGCCTTCTCCCGGGCGCCCTGGCCCAGGTCGCCGTGCACGGCACCGGCGGCGAAGCCTCGCTCGGTGAGCTCGTCGGCCAGCTTCTGCGCCTGCCGCTTGGTCCGGCTGAAGATCATCGCCAGGCCGCGGCCCTCGGCCTGCAGCGCCTTGGCGATCAGCTCGGACTTGTCCATCGAGTGCGCCCGGTAGATGAACTGGCGGGTGCGCTCGTGCACCGCGCCCTCATCGGCCTGCTCGGCGCGGATGTGCGTCGGGCGGGTCATGAAGGTGCGGGCGAGGGTCAGGATCGGGCCGGGCATGGTCGCCGAGAACAGCATCGTCTGGCGCTGCTCGGGGACCATCCGCAAGATCCGCTCGATGTCGGGGAGGAAGCCCAGGTCGAGCATCTCGTCGGCCTCGTCGAGCACCAGGGCGGAGACCTTGCCGAGCACCAGGTGGCGCTGTTCGGCCAGGTCCAGCAGGCGTCCCGGGGTGCCGATGACCACGTCGACGCCGTTGCGCAGCGCGGAGATCTGCTCCTCGTAGGGGCGACCGCCGTAGACGGCGAGGGTGCGCACGCCCAGGTGCTTGCTCGCGTCGGTGAGGTCGCGGGTGACCTGCAGGCACAGCTCCCGGGTCGGGACCACGATCAGGGCCTGCGGGGTGCCGTCGCCGGCACCGCCCACGCGGTGCAGGATCGGGACGCCGAAGCCGAGGGTCTTGCCGGTACCCGTGCGGGCCTGGCCGATGAGGTCTTCGCCGCGCATCGCCAGCGGGAGCGTCAGCTCCTGGATGGCGAAGGTCCGCTCGATGCCGCCGTCGTTGAGCGCCTTGACGATGTCCGGGTGGACGTCGAGCTCCGCGAACGTCGGCGGGAGGTGCTCCTGAGCGGCCTCGGGGGCGTCGCTGGTGGAGATGTCGGGGGTGCCGCCCCCGGTCTGATCTTCGAGGCCGTCGGGGGCCTGGCTGTTGGTGAACGTCAGAATGATCGCCTCTCTCGGTACCTGCGCGCGTTCCTCCCGGTTCGGGCCGATCCCGTGGCGACGTCCTCCCGGCACACGGCGGCCGCGTGGTCGCGGCTGCTCGGAGTGCTCGTGGTCACCGACGTAATGGTGCGCGCCTTCGTTTCGCTACAGCGGCGAATACCCGCTGGCTGGGTCGTTGTGTGTCATCGGCATCGCATGCGCGCCAAGGTCGTCGAGCCGTTCGCTCGAGCCGCGTCGCGCCGGCTTGTCCGGGGCCGTCCCGCTCGGGCGCCCGTCGCCCGGATCGTGACGTTCGGGGAGCCGACCCCACGGTGTTCCACCGCGCCGTCAGGACGCCGATTGCTCCTCCGAGCGCCAGGATACCTGTTCTGAAGCCAAAACTGACGTGGCGCGTATAACTCGGGCGTGCCGACGGTTACGCTCGCAGCCATGAACGAGGCTGACCAGCGCGCCACGATGCCGGGTGAAAGTGACGAGCGTTACCAAGAAGGGGTCGTCGACCTGCTCGCGGCCCTGGCCTACGGCGAGCTGTCTGCGTTCGACCGGCTGGCCGAGGACGCGCGCACCGCTCCGACGCTGACCGGCCGGGCCGCGCTGTCGAGCATGGCGGCGGCGGAGATCGGCCACTACCGGATGCTGGAGCAGGCGCTGGCCGCTCGCGGGGTCAAGGTCGACCAGGCGATGGAGCCCTTCGCCGACCCCTTCGAGGCGTTCAACTCCTCCACCGCGCCGCACTCGTGGCTGGAATCACTGGTCAAGGCCTACGTGGGTGACGGCCTCGCCGCGGACTTCTACCGCGAGGTCGCCGAGTGGCTGGACCCGGGCACCCGCGAGCTGGTCCTCACGGTGCTGGCCGACACCGGGCACTCCGCGTTCGCCGAGCGCGAGGTCCAGGCGGCCTGCGCGGACGACCGCTCGCTGCGCGACAAGCTCACGCTGTGGGGGCGGCGGCTGCTCGGCGAGGCGATCACCCAGGCCCAGTACGTGGTCGCCGAGCGCGACGCGCTCTCCGAGCTGATCATCACCGGCTCCGGGGACCTCACCGGCATCGGCGCCATGTTCCGCCGCCTCCAGAGCAACCACACCAAGCGCATGGGCCAACTCGGCCTGGGCTGACCCCACCCGGACACCTCTCCGCGGCAGGTCCCAGTTTTAGTCCAAACCGAGGGCCCTTCGTGCCCGAAATGTCCGCTCAGTTTGGACTAAAACTGGGACCGGGTGCGGTGCTGCGGCGGTGACCCGGCGACGGGGCTCCCGGTGCGCCTCGAAATCCCGGGCGGTGCCCATTCGCTCTGAGCGAATGGGCAGATCCCGTGCCTCGTGGGGTGGCTGGGATAGCCTTGGCCCGTCACATCGTTTCTAGTGCCCTACGGAGGTTCGGCGTGGAGGTCAAGATCGGCGTCGTGGACAGTCCGCGCGAGCTGACGGTCGACAGCGGACAGTCCCCGCAGGAGATCGAGTCGCTGGTCTCCGACGCGCTGAAGAACGACGCGAGCGTGCTGGCGCTGGACGACAGCAAGGGGCGGCGCATCATCGTTCCGTCGAGCAAGATCGCCTACGTCGAGATCGGACCGGGCGACGTGCCGCGGGTGGGCTTCGGAGTCGGCTGACACCCGGATTCGAGCTGTGCGAGGGGCATCCCGGAGCGATCCGGGGTGCCCCTCGATGCGTTCAGGCCCGTTCCTGGTCCGCGTCGGCCTCCAGGTGCGTGTCGTCGATGAGGTCGAGGTTCTCGTCGGGATCGAGGACCAGACCTGCCGAGCGCAGCACGCCGTCGATGGCCGACCAGATGACCTGCGTCAGGTAGGTGATGAGGTCGTCGCGGCTCATCGTCTGGCGGTCCAGCCACCAGTCGCCGCTGGCCTGCACCAGCCCGACCAGGCCGTGGCTCCACACCTCGATACCGCCGGAGTCCAGCCCCAGCGCGCGCATGTAGCGGCCGAGCAGCCGGGCCAGCGAGTTGGCGATGACGGTCTTCTCGTTGGACACCGGGTCGCTGGCGACCGGCCGGTCGGTGAAGTTGCGCTGCACGACGAACCGGTAGAGGTCCGGGTACTCCTCGATGACGCTCAGGTAGGCCCCCAGCAGCCGGCGGATGAGCTCGTTGGCGGAGCCGTTGATCCGGAACAGCGGTGCGAGCCGCTCCATCAGCAGGTTGGTGCCCCACTCGCCGACGGCCACGTAGAGGTCGCTCTTGTCGCTGAAGTGCCGGTAGAGCACGGGCTTGCTGACGCCGGCCTCGGCCGCGATGTCGTCCATGCCGACCTCGGCGCCGTGCTCGCCGATGGCGCGGACAGCCGCCTGGACGAGTTCGGCGCGCCGGGCCAGGCGGTGCTCCCGCCATCGCTCCTTGCGGGCGTCGCCCTTGTGCTCGTCGTGCCGGGCGGCCTTGACATGTCGGGAACCGTGACTCACGCTACCTGAGGTTACTGTTACTGCAGGTAACAGGCAAATTCCTGGAGCTCCATTTGCAGACGGTCACTCGCCCCGAGTTCATCACCAGCGACGGCGCGCAGCTGCGGCTGGTCGACGAGGGGCCGGCGGACGCCCCGGTCACCGTGCTGTTCGTGCACGGCTGGACGCTGAGCAAGCACAGCTGGGACCGCATCGCCGCCGGGTTGCCCGCGGCGGCCGGGCACAACGTGCGCACCCTGCGCTTCGACCTGCGCGGCCACGGAGCCAGCCGACCGGCCGAGCCGGGCGAGGCCACCATCGCGCGGTGCGCGGACGATCTCGCGGAGATCATCGCAGACCGGGTTCCGGACGGGCCGATCGTGCTCGCGGGGCACTCGATGGGCGGCATGACGATCATGGCGCTCGCCGAGCAGCACCCGCAGGTGTTCGACCGCGTTCGCGGTGTGGCGCTCGTGGCGACCTCGTCGGGGGACCTGGCCGCTCCCAGCTTCGGCCTGCCCCAGCGGGGTTCGGACGTGTTCAACGCCGGCGAGCGGGTGCTGCGCCGCTACCTGGCGAAATCCGGGGCCGAGCGGGTCAGCGGCGCTTCGGCCTGGCTGCGCCCCGGCGTCCGGTGGCTGCTGTTCGGCGATCAGCCCGCTAGCGAGGACGTCGCCGCGACGGCGTCCTGGCTGGCCACCTGCCACCCGAAGAACATGGCCGCCTACCGGGAATCGCTCGCGGTGCACGAGAGGGCCGAGGCGCTGGCCAGGCTCGACGAGGTCCCCACGCTGATCCTCGCCGGCCTCTCGGACCGGCTGACGCCCAAGGAGCACGCGGACAAGATCGCCCGGGCCCTGCCGAACGCCCGGTTCTACCTCTACCCGGGCGCAGGCCACATGCTGCCGCTGGAGCGCACCGCCGAGATCACGACCCGGATCGCCACCCTCCTGTAGGGCGCGTCAGGGGTTCTGGAGCGGGAAGCCCGCGAGCCCCTTCCAGGCGAGGGTCGAAATCAGGTTGATGGCATCGTCGCGGGGGATCTTCTGCGTCTCGTCGAGCCAGTCCCGGGCGGTGACCTGGGCGAGGCCGACGAGGCCCACCGCCAGCAGGCGGGCGCGGTCGGCGTCGAGGCCGGCGTCGGCCGTGACGGCGTCGGTGATCGCGTCGATGCAGCCCGAGTTGGAGCTCTCGACGGCCTTCTCGACCGCGGGCTCACCGCGCAGGTCGGACTCGAACACCAACCGGAAGGCCTGGTCCTCGCTGGCCACGAACTCGTAGAAGGCGCCGATCGCGGCGCGGACCCGGAGCTTGTTGTCCGTGGTCGACTCGATCGCCTTGCGGACCCGGCGGACCAGCTCGTTGCCGTGGGTCTCCAGCAGGGCCAGGTAGAGCTCGAGCTTGCCGGGGAAGTGCTGGTAGAGGACCGGTTTGCTGACTCCGGCGCGCTCGGCGATGTCGTCCATCGCCGCAGCGTGGTAGCCGTTGTGCACGAACACGTACTGCGCCGCTTCGAGCAGCTGCGCTCGTCGCGCGTCGCGGGGCAACCGGATTCCCTTGTTCGGCTGCGCGGTCCCGGTCATCCTCGCCTCTTCCTTCCGCCGCGATCGGTGGCCATGCAGCCCCCAAACTTCCCCGACTCTACTCGCCAGTAAAGGCGCCTACCGCAATCCGCCCGGTTCGGGCTGCATCCTGTACCGATGACGACGCGTGCGACCGACCTGAACCTGCTCCGGGCGGCCCGGCGGAACCGGCTGGATCGCGACGCCCTGACCCGGGTGCCGCTGGTCGACGGCCTGGCGGAGCTGGACCTCCACCTGCGTCCGCCGGAAGGCAGGCAGGTCGAGCTGCCCGCGGGGCCGGGGTGCGCTGCCGCTCGGGTGCACGTGCGCGAGACGGCCGGGCCGCCCGGCGCGGAGACCGCTGTTCACCTGCACGGGCTCGCCGGGTCGTCGACGAACTGGACGGACCTCTCGGCGCAGCTCTCGGGCACCCTGCGCAGCGTCGCCGTCGATCTGCCCGGGTTCGGCCGCTCCCGGCCTCCGGCCGGTTTCGGCTACACGCGTCAGGAGAACGCCGACCTGATCATCCGGCTGCTGGCCGAACTGGGTGCCGGTGCGGTGCACCTGACCGGCAACTCCTTCGGCGCGGCCGTGGCCGTCGAGGTCGCCGCGCGCCGGCCCGACCTGGTCAACACGCTCACGCTGATCTCCCCGGCGATGCCGGACCTGCGGCCGAGCCCGAAGCGGATCTCCGACCCGCGCCTGGCGCTGGCGTTGCTGCCGGTGATCGGGCCGCCCACCCGCCGACGGCTCGCCGACGTCACCCCCAGGGAGCGCGCCGAGCAGCTGCTCCGGGTGTGCTTCGCCGAGCCGGACCGCGTCCCGCCGCACCGCCTGGACGAGGCGGCCGAGGAGTTCGCCGAGCGGGCGGCGCTGCCGTGGGCGACTGCCGCGCTGGCCACGACCACGGTCGAGCTGATGCGTTCGTGGGTGGTCGCGCCCTCGCGGTCGCTGTGGCGGCTGCTGCCCCGGGTCGACACCCCTGCTCTGGTGATTTGGGGTGACAACGATCGGGTGGTTTCGGTCCGCAAGGCACCACGCACGGCGACTCTGCTCCCGCGCGGACGGCTGCTCGTGCTGCCGCGCACCGGCCACGTCGCCCAGATGGAGAGGCCCGCGATGGTGGCCCGCGCGGTCCTGGGACTGGCCCTCTCCAGCACCTGGTGATCGGACGCCACCCGCACCGGAGCCGGCGGGCCGAAACGACTGCTTACGCAACAAGGGTGATCTTTTCCGCGCCGCTCACCCCGAGTGGTCGGTGTGACGGAGTTGGCTGGTCGGGCTGTGGCAGGCTAGTGGGGTGACCCGCCCGCCGCAGCCCTCCCGCGACCCCGCGGAAGACCGCCATCCGGCGGATCATTCCGCGCGTGAGTCCCGTGGGCTCGCGGACCGCCCCCGCAAGCGCGGCGAGGCCCCCGGCGACGAGCCGCTCGCCGCGTCCTGGACCCCGGAGAAGCCGGAGGGCCAGTACCGGGCCCGGCACCGCAAGAGCGTTCTGGGGCGGTACGGCTGGCGGGTCTACGCGCTGCCCCTGCTGGTGGCCATCACGGCTCTCGCCGTCCTGCAGACCGTGCGACCGGGCGACGTCAACGCGGCGTTGACCGGACCGCCGCCGATCGCCGAGCAGGGACCCGGCGAGCCGGTCGTGCGCGAGGCGCCGCCGAGCCAGACCTACCCGGTCAACATGTTCTCCGCCGACCTGCCGCCGGGCGGACCGGTCCCGGAGACCGGTGCCCGCACCTTCCAGGTGCTGCCCGGCTCCTCGCCGGTCGTGGGCGCGGGACAGCTCTACCGCTACAGCGTGGAGGTCGAGGTCGGCGTGAACCTGCCGGACCCGAACGCCGAGTTCGGCAACCTCGTGCAGTCGACGCTGTCGGATCCGCGCAGCTGGACGAATCCGCAGGCGGGCGGCATCTCGCTGCAGCGCGTCGACGCGAACACCGGTCAGCCGGACTTCCGGGTGATCCTGGTCAGCCAGCAGACGGCCCGAGAAGCCTGCGACTACACCGACGGCGTGCCCTACGACAGCTCGTGCCGCAAGGGCGACATGGTCTACCTCAACGCGGCTCGCTGGGTGCGCGGCGCTGTCTCGTTCGAAGGTGACATCGGCAACTACCGCCGCTACGCCATCAACCACGAGGTCGGCCACGTCTTCGGCAACAAGCACGTCGGCTGCCCCGGTCAGGGAGCGCTGGCGCCGGTGATGATGCAGCAGACGTTCAGCGTCGCCAACAACGAGCTGCACGACCTCAACCAGGTCGCCGACCAGGGCACCTCGATCGACTCCGACGGGTTCGTCTGCCGCCCGAACGCCTGGCCCTTCCCGGTCGCGCCCGGCTTCTGACCCGTGCCCGTAGCTGGGGTTGGGTGGGTGGGGTGGGGAAGTTTTCATGAAAACTTCCCCACCCCCACCAACCCAACAGCGGCCTCCCGCCCGTCCCGGATGCTGGGAGTAGTTTGGGTTGGGGAATCGGATCGTTCAGGCTTGCGTTGCAGATTCCGTGTTACCCGTTGGGAACACGAGGACGCTTTTGAGGCACCGGCCGCTCTCGCAGCGAGCGGTGCCGCCACCAGAGGAGGAGCTGGGAATGTCCGGCGCAACGTCGCTACCGCCGCTGGTCGAGCCGGCGTCGGAGCTGACCAAGGAAGAGGTCGCGCGCTACAGCCGCCACCTGATCATCCCGGACGTCGGGATGGACGGGCAGAAGCGGCTGAAGAACGCCAAGGTCCTGGTGGTCGGCGCCGGCGGGCTCGGTAGCCCGGCGCTTCTGTACTTGGCCGCCGCGGGCGTCGGCACGCTCGGCATCGTCGAGTTCGACGAGGTCGACGAGTCGAACCTGCACCGCCAGATCATCCACGGTCAGTCCGACCTGGGCCGCTCCAAGGCGGACTCGGCGAAGGACTCGATCGCCGAGGTCAACCCCTACGTCCAGGTCAACCTGCACAAGACGCACCTGACCTCGGACAACGCCCTCGACATCTTCCGCGACTACGACCTGATCCTGGACGGCACGGACAACTTCGCCACCCGGTACCTGGTCAACGACGCCGCGGTGCTGTCGGGCAAGCCGTACGTGTGGGGCTCGATCTTCCGCTTCGAGGGCCAGGCCAGCGTGTTCTGGGCCGAGCACGGGCCGCAGTACCGCGACCTCTACCCCGAGCCGCCGCCGCCCGGCATGGTGCCGTCCTGCGCCGAGGGCGGTGTGCTGGGCGTGCTGTGCGCCTCCATCGGTTCGATCATGGTCAACGAGGCCATCAAGCTGATCACCGGTATCGGTGAGACCCTGCTGGGCCGGCTGATGATCTACGACGCGCTGGAGATGAGCTACCGCACCGTCAAGATCCGCAAGGACCCGAACGGCGAGCCGATCGAGGGGCTGATCGACTACGAGGCGTTCTGCGGTGCGGTCTCCGACGACGCGCAGCAGGCGGCGGTGAACTCGACGATCACCCCGCAGGAGCTCAAGGAGAAGTTCGATCGCGGCGACAAGTTCGAGCTGATCGACGTCCGCGAGCCGCACGAGTACGAGATCGTCAAGATCGACGGCTCGAAGCTCATCCCGAAGGACCGCATCCTCTCCGGTGACGCGCTGTCCGAACTGCCGCAGGACCGCCAGATCGTCCTGCACTGCAAGTCCGGCGGCCGTTCCGCGGAGGCGCTGGCGGCGCTGCACAAGGCCGGTTTCGCCGACGCCGTGCACGTCGGCGGCGGTGTCCTGGGCTGGGCCAACCAGGTCGACAAGAGCCTGCCGACCTACTGATCGCAGTCATCGAGGGCGGTGCGCCGGTTTTCCGACCGGCGCACCGCTTTTGCGTAGATGCGGAGTGCCTGCTGCCCAATCGCCGATCTTCGAGGTAGCGTCTGCCGCGTGAGTGCTACGCCGGAGCCGCCACCGCCGCACGTGTGCGCGGCGTTCGGGGCGCGAGTCGAAGAGCCCGAGGCCCTGGACGGCGCGGTCGCCTGGCGTTGCGGCGAGATCGTGCTCAAGCCCGCGGCCAACACCGCGGAGGCCGCGTGGGTCGCGCAGACCCTCGACGTGCTGGAACCCGACGACGTCCGGATCTCGCGCCCGGTGCGCTCGACGGACGGGCGCTGGGTGGTGTCCGGCTGGTCGGCGAGCCGCGATGTCATGGGCCGTCCCGAACCGCGCCACGACGAGGTCGTGGCCATGTCGCTGCGGCTGCACGCCGCGAGCAGGTACGTGGCCCGCCCGAGGTTCCTCCAGCTGCGCCAGGACATCTACGCGCTGGCCGACCGGATGGCCTGGGGCGAAGAGGACTACGTGCTGCCGCAGGAGAAGGGCGGTCGTCTCTACGACGTGCTGGCCGGTTCGCGGCGCCAGGTGCAGCTGCAACCGCAGGTGGTGCACGGCGACCTGTTCGGCAACGTGCTCTTCGCCGGCGACGCCTCGCCCGGCGTGATCGACTTCAACGCCTACTGGCGGCCCGCCGAGTGGGCCGCGGCCGTGGTGGTCGTGGATTCGCTGGCCTGGGGCGGAGCGGATCCGGCCATCGTGGAGCGCTGGTCGCACCTGACCGACTGGCCGCAGGCCCTGTTGCGCGCCTTGCTGTTCCGGCTCTCGGTGCACGCGCTGCACCCGCGCTCCAACGCCAAGACGCTGACCGGTTTGGAACGCGCCTCGCAGATGGTGCTCGAAGTTCTCTGACCTGGTCGGCCTCGGTCGGCGCTCGCTCGCTGTGTGACGATGGGCGCGTGCAGGACGTTCTGAGCGGGTTCACGGTCGGTGTCACTGCGGAGCGCAAGGCCGAGGAGATCGGGAGCCTGCTGTCCCGCAGGGGCGCACGCGTGCTGTTCGGTGCCGCGATGCACACGGTTCCCCTGCCCGAGGACGGCGAGCTCGCCACCGCCACCGAACGCGTGCTCTCCGCTCCGGTGGACTTCGCCGTGGCGATCACCGGCGTGGGTTTCCGCGGCTGGGTGGAGGCCGCCGGCGACGCCTTGGTGGAGCACCTCAGCGGTGCGCGGGTGGTCGCGCGAGGAGCCAAGGCCAAGGGAGCGGTGCGCGGGGCGGGGCTCCGCGAGGAGTGGACCTCGCCGTCGGAGGAATCCGCCGAGATCCTCACCTACCTGCTGGAACGGGGTGTGGCGGGCAAGCGCGTCGTGCTGCAGGTCCACGGCGACCCGATGCTCGATTTCCGCCGCGAACTCACCGAGGCCGGGGCCGAGGTGGTGCCGGTCGCGGTCTACCGCTGGACGGATCCGGTCGACCTGGACCCGCTGGATCGCCTGATCGACGCCGTCATCGCCGGTGAGGTCGACGCGCTGCCGTTCACCAGCGCGCCCGCGGCTACCAACTTCCTGGCCAGGGCCGATGCCACGGACCGGGGTGACGCGCTTCGAGAAGCCCTGCGCGACGGCGTCTTCATCGCCTGCGTCGGCCCGGTCACCGCAGCCCCCATCGCCAAAGCCGGCCTGCCCCACGAAATCCCGGACCGAGCCCGCACAGCCGCCCTGGTCCGCCTGGTCGAGCAGGAGTTGCCCAGCCGCACCTCGGGGGCCTGAGTCCTTCGAAGTTTGCATGAAAACTTCGCGCGAACTGGAGGGCGCACCCCGCGAAGCGGCCTCGACCTGGCACTGCGCGGGTCCGCGGGTCACCTGCTCCAGCGGTAGTGGCGCATGTTCACCCGTCCGTCCTGGGCCTGGACGCCTTCAGCGCGGAGGAGTTCGAGCTGGTGGTGGCGGAGGTGGTCGGCGACGGTCCCGTTGGAGCGCAAGACGCGGTACCAGGGCAGGTCGGCGGTGTCCTCGGACATGATCTTGCCGACGAGACGCGCGGACCGGAGCCCGGCGAGCTCGGCGACATCGCCGTAGGACAGCACCCGCCCGGGCGGGATCGACGCGACCACGGCCCGCACCCGCTCGAACGTCTCCTCATCCACACCCCGAAGTTACCGCGTCGAGCGCTGGGGAGGCGGGGGTGTCTTCCGGGGACGGGGCCTGGGGCAGTTTTGGTCCGAACCGTCCATGATCAAAATCCCATTTGTCCGGACAGTTCGGACCAAAACTGCCCCGAAGCACGAGACGCCCCGCCCTCCGGGGGAGAGCGGGCCGTCGTCGAGCGGGGTGTCAGCCCTGGAAGCCGGCGACGATCTTGGAGAAGTCCCAGTCCTGCTGCTCGATGCCGCTGCAGGAGTCGGCGGCACCGCCGCTGCACGGGCGGTCGCGGTTGACCGACCAGAAGGTGAAGCGGCCGAGGCTCTTCTCCTTGGCGTAGTCCGCCATCTTCTGGAACGCGGCCTGGTCGACGATCTCGCCCTCGACGTCGGTCTTGCCGTTCATCGACGAGATGCCGGAGTGCGCGTAGGCGTCGGCGTCCTCGTAGCCGAAGCTCGACTTCAGGGCTTCCTTGAGCCCTTCGGTCGCGGCGATGGTGTCGGCGGCCATGTCGGAACCGTTGAAGTCGAACGGCATCTGCGTCCAGACGTCGATGTTCGCGCCGATCTCGGCGGCCTTCGCGAACATCGCCTTGCCGTTCTCGTTCGGGCCGGTGGTCGTGGTCGGGAAGGTGACCACGGTCAGCAGGCCCTCGTTGGCCTCCTTGGTGATCTTCAGCGCCTCGACGACCTTGTCGCGCGAGGCCTGGTTCTCGAACTCGGTGGCCTCGATGTCGACGTCGATGGCCTTGAGGCCGTAGGCGTCGATCAGCTTCTGGTAGGCCGCGGCCAGCTGCTGGGCGTCGCCGCACACCTCGCCGAGCTTGGTGCCGGAGTAGCCGCCGATGGACGGGATCACGTCGCCGCCGGCGCCGCGGATCGCGTCGATGGTGGCCTTGTCCTGGCCGTCGAGCGGGCGCTGGCCGTCCCACGCGGGGTTGCAGCCGCCGTCTGAATTGATGAAGGCGAGGGTGAAGTCCTTGATGCCGGTCGCGTTCATGACGTCGGCGGGCGCGGGCGGGCTGCCCCAGCCGTTGTACAGGTAGGGCGAGGCGGCGACCGGGCTCGTGGCCGCGCTGGGCTCTTCGGCGCTGAGCGCGGGGGCGGCTCCGATGGCCAACGTGCCGAGGACGGCGGCGCCGGCGAGCAGGCTCTTGCGGATCTTGCTCACGCTTCCTCCTTCGGGGTGTGCGTCGCGCGATCGGGGGACTGCGCGAATTCGCAGGTCACAGGCGGGGGAGGCCTGCGATGGAAGGAAATCTGCCAGAGCGCAAAATTGGTTTGTACCACCAAACGCCGGAGCGCGATCCCACATTCACAGTTGGGAATCACGGAGAACTCGGGCACATCCCGGCGTGCCCAGAGCCGATCTTGTCCGGTAGACGTGGTTCCATTCGGTGCGTGCCTCCTGCGACTTCGCCCGTGCTCGTGCGCCGCGCCGGAACCGCGCGCCGCGCCACGACCTGGGACGAAGCGGGTCGCCGGGCGCTGGAGCACTCCTTCGGTTTCCTGCGCGTGCTGGGCGGTCCGGGAACGGGCAAGTCGACGCTGATCGCCGAGATCGCCGCCGACCGGATCCGAAACCGGGGCGTGTCACCGGAGAACGTCCTCGTGCTGACCTCCAGCCGTCGCGCGGCCTCGTGGATGCGCACCGAGATCACGCGGTTGCTTACCGGATCCGGCGAGGACGTGCGCACCGCCGCGGAGCCGCTGGTGCGCACCGTGCACTCCTACGCGTTCGCCGTGCTGCGCCTGCAGGCCGTGCGCGACGAGCTCCCGCCGCCGCAGCTGCTCAACGGCCCGGACCAGGACGCGCTGGTCCGCGAACTCCTCGAAGGCGACGTCGAGCAGGGTTCCCGGGACTGGCCGGAGCCGCTGCAGCCCGCGCTGACCGTCCCCGGTTTCGCCGAGGAGCTCCGGGACCTGCTGCTGCGCGCGGCCGAACGCGGCGTCGACCCGGACCGGCTGATCGCGCTGGGGCGCGAGCACGGCCGTCCCGAGTGGGTCGCGGCCGGTCGCTTCGGCAGGCAGTACGAGCAGGTCACGCTGCTGCGCGGAGCGGGAGGTTCGCAGGCCGCCGCGCTGGATGCCGCGGAGCTGGTCGGCTCGGCGCGGCTCGCGTTCGCCACCGATTCGAGCCTGCTCATGGCCGAGCAGGACCGGGTCCGGCACGTGCTGGTCGACGACGCGCAGCACCTGGACCCGCAGCAGTTCCAGCTGATCCGCACCCTCGGCGACACGGCCACCGAGTTCGTCCTGGCCGGCGACCCCGACCAGGCCGTCTACACCTTCCGCGGCGCGGACCCGCGCTGCCTGCTCGACGCGGACCCCGACGGCACCAGCACCACGGCGCTCACGATCGACCACCGCATGTCGAAGTCGGTCCGAGAAGCGGTGCAGCGCTTGGCGTCCCGACTGCCGGGGCACGGTCCGCAGCGACGCCTCGTCGAGCCCGGGCCGCAGTCCGAGGAGGACGAGACGGCGGGCGGTTCGGTGCAGGTGCGGCTGCTGGCGACCGAGGCGCAGGAGGCGGCGTGGGTCGCCGACCAGCTCCGCCGGGCGCACCTGCTCGACGAGATCCCCTGGTCGCGGATGGGCGTGGTGGTCCGCTCGACTGGCCGGTCGCTGCCGGTGCTGCGCCGCGCGCTGCTGGCCGCCGGAGTGCCGATCGCGCTGCCCGTGGACGACGTGCCGCTGCCCCAGCGCGCCGCCGTCCGCCCGCTGCTGACCTTGCTGCGCTGCGCGGTGCGCCCGCACGAGCTCGATTCCGATGCCGCGGCGCTGCTGCTGTCGTCCCAGCTCGGTGGGGCGGACCCGCTCGCGCTGCGCCGGTTGCGGCGCGGTCTGCTCCGGCTCGAATCGGCGTCCGGGGCAAGTCGTCCCAGCGGTGAGCTGCTGGTCGAGGTGCTGACCGAGGGCGACCGGCTCGCGGCGCTGGAGGACTCCGCGGCCGAACCGGCTCGCCGGGTCGCTTCCCTGCTGCGCACCGCGCGGGAGTCGGCGGACAAGGGCCAGTCCGTCGAGGAAACCCTGTGGCGGGTGTGGAAGGCCTCCGGTCTGGAGAAGCGCTGGGTCGCCCAGTCCGAGCGCCACGGCATCTCCGGTGCGCAGGCCGACCGCGACCTGGACGCGATCGTGGCGCTGTTCGACGCCGCCGCCCAGTTCGTCGACCGATCACCGGGCAACGACGCGGCCGGTTTCGCCGATTACCTCACCGACCAGCAGATCGCCGGTTCCTCGCTGGCCCCGACCGCTCCCCGCGACAACGCGGTGCAGATCCTCACCGCCCACGCGGCGACCGGGCAGGAGTGGGACGTCGTGGCGGTTCCCGGTGTGCAGGAGGGGAGTTGGCCGGACCTGCGGCTGCGCGGGTCGCTGCTGGGCGTGGAGCACCTGGTGGACGTGCTGTCCGGGATGACCGCGGAACGGGTGTCGGCGACGGCGCCCCTGCTGGCCGAGGAACGCCGGCTGCTGCTGGTCGCCGCGAGCCGAGCCCGGCGGAGTCTGCTGGTCAGCGCGGTGCGCGGCGAGGACGAGCAGCCGTCCCGGTTCCTCGACGAGCTCGACGGCGTGGAGAGCGACCCGGATTCGGCCGAGCGCCCGATCGCCCGTCCCGAGCGGGGTCTCACGCTGGCCGACCTCGTCGGCGAACTGCGCCGGGTGGTGTGCGACGCCGACGAGCCCGAGGAGCGCAAGCGCCGCGCTGCCGCGCAGCTGGCCCGCCTCGCGGCCGACGGCGTCCCGGGGGCGGACCCCGGAACCTGGTACGGCCTGCCCGAGCCGTCCACCGACGCACCGCTGATCACCGGTGACGACCCGGTCAAGGTCTCGCCCTCCACGGTGGACATCCTGGCGAAGTGCCCGCTGCGCTGGCTCGTGGAGCGCAACGGCGGGCAGGACACGGCCGAACTCGCCGTCGTCACAGGAACTCTCGTGCACGCCCTGGTGCAGGCGGCCGCTGACGGCGCCGACACCACGCAGCTGCACCAAGCGCTGGACGAGGCGTGGCAGACCATCGACGCCGGGGCGCCGTGGTTCTCCCGCAAGGAGCGGAAGCGCGTCGAGGGCATGCTCAACGCCTTCGTGGTCTGGCTCGTCCAGTCCCGCGCCGAACTCACCCAGGTCGGCGTGGAGCGCGACCTCGACGTCACCGTGCAGGGACGCGAGGGCGGCCCGTGGCTGCGGCTGCGCGGCCGCGTCGACCGGCTCGAAACCGACGCGGACGGCCGTCCGGTCGTGATCGACGTCAAGACCGCGAAAGCGCCGGTCAGCAAGGGCGATGCCGAAGAGCACCCGCAGCTGGCGGTGTACCAGCTGGCGGCCGCGCTCGGCGCTTTCGGCGACGAGGACGAGCCCGGTGGCGCCCGGCTGCTCTACGTCGCGAAGTCCGACCGCAAGGGATCCGCGACCGAACGCGCGCAGGAACCGCTCGACCAGGAGAAGATCAAGGTGTGGCTCGACGTCGTGCACAGCGCGGCGGAGTCCAGCCTCGGGCCCGCGTACGTGGCCAGTGAGAACACCGACTGCCCGCGCTGCCCGGCGCGGACCAGCTGCCCGGTGCACCCCGCAGGCAGGCAGGTCTCGCAGTGATCAGTCCGCAGCGCGTCGCCCAGGCTTTGGGCCTGCACCAGCCCACGCCCGAGCAGGCCGAGGTGATCGCGGCACCGCCGGAACCGGCGCTGGTCGTGGCCGGTGCCGGCGCGGGCAAGACCGAGACGATGGCCGCGCGGGTCGTGTGGCTCGTGGCGAACCAGCTGGTCACGCCCGAGCGGGTGCTGGGTCTGACCTTCACCCGCAAGGCCGCTCGCCAGCTCGCCGATCGGGTCCGCGCCCGGCTGCGCAGGCTCGCCGGGTCGGGGCTGCTCGACGAGGTCGATCCGAGCGGGCAGCTGCGCTCGGCGGTGCTCACCGAAGAACCGACCGTGCTGACCTACCACGCCTACGCCGGGCGCATCGTCGGTGAGCACGGACTGCGCGTCCCGGTCGAGCCCGGCGCGCGGCTGCTCACCGCGACCGCCTCCTGGCAGCTCGCGCACCGCGTGGTGGCGACCTGGACCGAGGACCTCGACACCGACAAGGTGCCCGCGACCGTCACCGGTTACCTGCTGTCGCTGGCAGGCGAGATCGCCGAACACCTGGTGAGCCCGGACGATCTGCGGGTGCACGCCGAAAAGCTGTGCGAGGCGCTGGAGAACGCCCCGCGCGCCAAGGGGCAGCGCGCCAACCTCCCGCAAGACCTGGTGAAGGTCGTTGCCGCGCAACGGCTCCGGGTCGCCATGCTGCCGCTGGTCGAGGAGTACGCGCAGCGCAAGCGGCGCGAGGGCGCGATGGACTTCGCCGACCAGATGTCTCTGGCGGCCCACCTCGCCGCCGGTCACCCGGAGGTCGTCGAAGGTGAGCGCGCCCGCTACGGCGCGGTGCTGCTCGACGAGTACCAGGACACCGGGCACGCCCAGCGCGTCCTGCTGCGCTCGCTGTTCGGCGGGGATTCCGCTTCCCTGCCGGTGACCTCGGTGGGCGACCCCGCCCAGGCGATCTACGGTTGGCGCGGCGCGAGCGCGGCGAACCTGCCCCGCTTCACCACGGATTTCCCGCGCACCGAGGTCGACCACCTCGCGCCCGCGCACCGCTACGGACTGCTGACCAGCTTCCGCAATCCCGAGGAAGTGCTGCGGGTCGCCAACGTCGTCTCCGAGCCGCTGCGCAAGATCGGCCTGGAGGTCGAGGAGCTGCGCGCGCGCGAGGGCGCCGAGGACGGCGACATCCGGGTGCTGCTGGCCGAGCACGTCCGAGCCGAGCGCGAGTGGGTGGCCGACCGGATCCACGCCCACTGGCAGGCCTCGCTGGACGAGACGGGCCGCCCGCCGACCGCGGCGGTGCTGGTCCGCCGCCGCGCCGACATGGCCGACATCGCGGTGGCGCTGCGGGAACGCGGGCTACCGGTGGAGGTCGTCGGGCTCGGCGGTCTGCTGGACGAGCCGGAGGTGCGCGACCTGGTCAGCGCGCTGCGGCTGCTCGTCGACCCGCTCGCCGGCACCGCGGCCGCCCGGCTGCTGACCGGCTCGCGCTGGCGGATCGGCGCCGCCGACCTCGCAGCGCTGTGGGAGCGGGCGCGGGAACTGGGCGCCCAGTTCTTCGGCGAACCGGAGTCCGACGACCCCTCGGCCGTGGTCCAGGCGGCGATGCCCGGCGAGAACGCCGAGCAGGCCGGGCTGGCAGACGCGCTGGACGACCCCGGATCACCCGAGCGCTACTCCGAGCACGGCTACGACCGCATCCGCAGGCTCGGCGGCGAGCTGGCCGCGCTGCGGCGGCGACTCGACCAGCCGCTGCCCGAGCTCGTCGCCGACGCCGAGCGGACGCTGCTGCTGGACATCGAAAGCCTCGCCCGCCCAGGCGGTGTCGGCCGCATCCACCTGGACGCCTTCGCCGATGTCGTCACCTCGTTCACTACCGCCAGCCCGTCGGCGACGCTGCCGTCGCTGCTGGACTACTTCGCCGCCGCCGAACGCGCCGAGGACGGTCTGGAACCGGGTGAGGTCGAGGTCGCCGACGACCGCGTCCAGATCCTCACCGTGCACGCGGCCAAGGGCTTGGAGTGGCAGGTCGTGGCCGTTCCGCACCTGGTCAACGACGTCTTCCCGGGCAAGCGGAAGTCCTCGTCGTGGCTGCGGTCGGTCACCTCGCTGCCTGCGGAGCTGCGCGGCGACGCTCCCGACCTGCCGAAGCTCGACGTCGATCGGCTCCACGGGTTGGACCGCAAGGAGCTGGGCGAAGCGCTGAGCATCCACGACGAGGAGTTCGAGGAGCGCCGACTCGCCGAAGAGCGCCGCCTGTTCTACGTGGCCGTGACGCGCTCCGAGCGCACCCTGCTGCTGTCCGGGCACTGGTGGGGCGAGAACGGCGACCGCCCGAAGGGGCCCTCGGACTTCCTGACCGAGACCGCGCAGGTCGTGCACGACGACCGCGTCGGCGTCATCGACGAGTGGTGCCCGGCGCCCGACGAGGACGCCGAGAACCCGCTGGCCGACGAGGTCCGCTCCGCGGAGTGGCCCGTCGATCCGCTCGGCCCGCGCCGCGCCGCCGTCGCCGAAGGGGCGGACCTCGTGCGCTCAGCCATGAACAACGCGCAACCGCCCGAGGCCGAGGACGACCCCGACGGCTGGGCGCGCGACGTCGACGTCCTGCTCGCCGAACGAGCCGCCGCCGCGCAACGCCGGGAACAGGTCGCGCTGCCGAACCACCTGTCGGTGAGCCAGCTCGTGGAGCTCGCGGGCGACACCGACGCGCTGGCCCGCAGGCTGCGCCGTCCGCTGCCGTACCCGCCGAACCCGATGACCCGCAGGGGAACCGCGTTCCACGCTTGGCTGGAGCACCGCTTCACCTCCTCGGCGCTGCTCGACGTCGATGAGCTGCCCGGCGCGGCCGACGATTCGGCCCCGATGCACGAGGACCTCGCCGAGCTGCAGGAAGCGTTCCTGCGCGGCACCTGGGCCGATCGGACGCCGCACCGGGTCGAGGTGCCCTTCGAGACGCAGGTCGAGGGGATCGTGCTGCGCGGCCGGATGGACGCCGTCTTCGCCGATCCCGACGGCGGCTGGACCGTCGTCGACTGGAAGACCGGCGGAGTCCCCAACGGGGACCAGATCCCGTCGCTGTCGGTCCAGCTCGCCTCCTACCGGTTGGCCTGGGCGGAACTGTCGAAGACGCCGCTGGAGAAGGTCCGCGCGGCCTTCCACTACGTCCGCCACGACCACACGCTCCGACCAGCTGATCTCCGCGATGCGGAAGGCTTGCGGGAGCTCATCACCGCGGTCCCGAAGAACAGCTGAAGATTTACACGTTCGGGTGGTGGAGCTTGAGTTCGGAGTGCGCGGCGACCGACTATGCCCGCGATGAACACCGACTGGAAGCTCACCACTCCGCCGGAATCCGCAGTGCGCGTGGACACCGAAGTTCTCGCCATGCGCGCCCCTCTGGTGCGGGTCCACCGCGACGATGAGGGCACCTGGACCTTCGAAGGCCCGGCTGCCACGGGTCGGGAGTCCAAGCAGACCAAGCTGCACGCCGTCGTGGGCGCCTGGCCGCACGTCGCAGCGCTGTCCGACCTCGACGCGGGCAGCGCGGTCATCTGGTCCTGGCGGCAGCACGGCTGGGCGAGCGAGTTCGTGTGCGAGTGCGGCAGCTGCGAGCAGCCCGTCGCAGGCGACATCGACCGCCAGAGCTGGCCCGCGGAACTGCAGCCGCACACGATCATCAGCGTTGAGCAGACCGCGCTGTCCGGGCAGCGCCCGCTCGCCGACATCATCAACACCCCGGGCGGCATCGCGATGCTCGGCCCGGGCGACCACCGGCGCACCGTCGACATGATGACCCCGGTGGCGCTGGCCAACGTCATCCGCCGCTGGCCGCACACCGTCCAGGCCATGCGAGTCCTCCAGGAAGGCCGGGGGATGCGCTGGAACCAAGAAGGGCTCAACTGGCACGAATACGCCCTGGCCTGATCTCGCCGGTTTCTCGCATTGCTCAGCGGTGCGGGTAGCGGAACCTCAGCAACCGTCTGGGGCCGGGCGCCACTCCTGATGTTTTCCGCTTACCCCGGGGGTGGACATCGGCGTCGTGGCGTCCTCCCCAGAAAACCGCTGAGAACCCGCGGCGGTGCCAGTTGATTCCCACACCTGAGACGACGGCTATCGCCGTTTTTCGAGTTCCGCGCTGGAACACTTCTCGGCCGAGAGCGGTTCAGGCGTTCTCGGTCAGCTGGGGGTGTTCGAGGAGTTTGGAGTAGAGGACTTCGAGGAGCCAGCGGCCGAACATCGACGAGCCGAACTCGGCGGCGCGGTTCTCCGGGGCGATCACCAGCTGGGCGGCGTCCCCGGGCCCGGTGGTGACGGCGCCGGCTCCGTAGTAGTCCAGCTCCAGCATGGACAGGGCGTCGTAGCGGTGGTCCCCGGGGAGGACGACCGCGCACGGCGCGAGCGTCAGCAGCATCCCGCAGGCGCGCAGCGCTCGGGACGGCTTGGACACCGGCACGAGGATCCCGATGAGGTCGACGGCCGCCACCGGCAGCTGGTCGTGGTGCTCGGGCTCCGACCACGCCTTGAACCACGCCGGGTTGAGCTCGGGCCCCCACCCGTTGTGCACGCGCCATTGATGGACGTCCTGGCGAATGCTGGCCACCGCCGTGAACCGCGTGCCGAGCACGTCGACATCCGGTACTAGTTTCCCGTCCCAGCCGAGAGCGCGGGCCGCGTGCTGAAGCTGCTGCACGATCGCATGGTAAACGCCCGGACGCTGAATCCGGGATGGTGTTTCCCCATTGATTCGCCACAATTCCGGGCGGTCATCTTCCGGTTGTGCGGAGCGGTTAGTGTTCAACGCCGTGAGTGGTCACAACGTCGGGGAGCACGACTCATGAATCGAGGTCCCAGCCAGTTGTTCGGCAGGCACCAAGCCGAAGAAGAGCTGAGCACCAGGCCCGATCACGCGCTCACCGGTGTCATCCGGATGCCGGGGACCGCGACGAGTCCGGTGCGCTCGATCGTCCGGCGCATCCTCGGCGCGCTGGTCGCGCTGGCCGCCACCGTCGCCATCGTCTACATCGGCCGCGACGGCTACAGGGACTCGGCGGGCGGCGAGCTCAGCGTGCTCGACGTCGTGTACTACGCGACGGTGTCGCTGTCGACGACCGGCTACGGCGACATCACCCCGGTCTCCGACAAGGCACGACTGGTGAACGTGCTGGTCATCACTCCGCTTCGCGTGCTGTTCCTGATCGTGCTGGTCGGTACGACACTGGAAGTGCTCACCGAGCGTTCGCGGCAAGCTTTCAAGATCCAACGCTGGAGGTCCAAGGTGCGCGACCACGTGGTCGTCATCGGATACGGAACCAAGGGACGTTCCGCGGTCACCGCACTGCTCGGCGAAGGCGCCGATCCGGGCCGCATCGTCGTGGTCGACACCGACCGCGCGTCGCTGGAGTCGGCGTCCGCGCAGGGCCTGGTGACGGTCAACGGTTCCGGTACCCGCTCGGACGTGCTGCGCGTGGCGGGCCTGCCGCGCGCCCGCGCGATCGTGATCGCCCCCGCCCGCGACGACACCGCCGTGCTGGTGACCCTGACCGCCCGGGAACTCGCCCCGAAGGCGCAGATCGTCGCCGCCGTCCGGGAAGCGGAGAACGTGCACCTGCTGCGCCAGTCGGGCGCGGATTCGGTGGTGGTCTCCAGCGAGACGGCGGGCCGCCTGCTCGGCATGGCCACGTCGACGCCCTCGGTGGTGGAGATGTTCGAGGACCTGCTCAGCCCCGAGGTGGGTCTGGCGATCGCCGAGCGCGAGGTGGAACGCCAGGAGGTCGGCGGCTCGCCGCGGCACCTGACGGACATAGTTCTGGGCGTGGTCCGCGACGGCGAGCTCTACCGGGTGGACGCTCCGCAAGCGGACGCGATCGAGGCCGGTGACCGGCTTCTCTACGTGCGCAAGGTGAGTCCGCCGCAAACGTGATCTTCCGACCCCGGGTATCACCCGATCCAGTTACGGGTTTCTGGGACTATCGGTGTTGTGGGAAGCGCGCGCGGTTCGGCCTCGGTGGCGTCGATCCTGCTCGTCCTGGGCGTTCTCGGCGTCCTGGTGGCCGGCTTGACGGTGTGGCCGCTGGTCACGGCGTCCGGGCAGTCGCAGGTCGCCGAGCGCCGGGCGACGGCCGTCGTCGTCGAGCCGCGCCCGTGCGGTCCCCGCGCGGCAGGTGACGTCGTGGAGGTGACGATCGACGGGCAGACCCGGCGCGCCACCTTCGACGGCTGCGGGCACACCCGCGGCCAGCGCCTCGAAGTCATGGTTCCCGCCCGCGCGGCGGAGGACCTGCGCGTCACCCCGGCCAAGAGCGAGGTGTCCGAGCTCGACGCCCTCGCCTGGCGCACCAACATCGTCCTGATGACGCTCGCCGCAGTGGCCGGCGGAGGCTTCGGAATCCTGCTCGGCCGCCGCTAGGAACTGTTGAGGTATGCGGCGGAGCCGCTGTTTCAGGTGTGGGACTCAGCCTGCACCGCCGCGGGTTCGCCAGCGCCTTCGTGGCGAGTACGCCGCCGACGCCCTGTATTGGCATACATCAGGAGCGGCGCACGGAGTCCACGAAGGCGCTCAGGTTCCGCTACCCGCACCGCCACGCAAAGCAATTCATCAACAGCTCCTAGTCCACGTCGCTCGGGGACGAGAGCCAGGTGTTGCACTCGGTGATCCGGTTCTTCGTGAACCCCTGCTCGACCCAGCGCGAGTTGGTCTCGATGCTGCCGTGGTCCTGGGTGTTGCTGTTCTCGTCACCGCGACCGGCCGAGTCCCGGAGCGCGGGGAAGATGAGGTCGTTGCTCACCCCGCCGTTCTGGAAGGCGGCCAGCGACATGCCCTCGAAGCAGGTCGCCTGGAGCTCGGAGCGGCGGGTGAGTTCGAGCCCGGCCGGGGACGTGCCGCCGACGCTCGCGGAGGCGTTGCCGTAGGCGCCGTTGATGCCCGAGAGCCGTTGCAGCGCATGGCCGAACTCGTGCGCGAGCTGCCCGAGGAACACCCCGGCGTCGGATCGGCCCTCGACTTCGGAGTAGTAGCGCGCGGTCATGTAGATGGTGTTGTCCTGCGGGCAGTACAGCGCGGTCTGGTCCCAGGTCCGCAACCCGCAGGGCGTGTTGATGTCGTCGCCGGTGGTGACGACGCGCGGCGTGTCGGTGGGCAGCCCGGCCTCCTGCAGCGCCGGTTCCCACGCTCGCACCAGGCACGGCAGCACGGCTTGGTAGAAGGCGTCCTGCGAGGCCACGTCGGTGGAGAACGCCGGGAGCGAGCAGGAGGTGGTGACGGCCCCGTTCCCGTCGACGTTGAGCGGGTTGTCCCCGAGCTTGAGCACCGGCACCGCGTTCGTGGACGCCTCCGAGGTGGAGCTGGAGGTCGAGGTGGGCGCTGAAGTGGAGGTCTCGGAGGTGGTTTCGCTCGCGCTCGTGCTCGTCGAGATCGGCGGTCCGCTGGGCGCGACCGGCTCCTCGGCCTGGTGGGACGACTCGGAGAGGGCGACCGCTCCGACGGTCCCGAACCCGAACAGGGCCACCGCTGCCAGCACGAGGGCGACGACGAGCCCGGTGTTGCTCCGCTGCGGAGGCGGCGGTGCGTGCTGCGGGATCCGGGGGATCGGTCCGGTCGGCCGCTCCTCGAACGGAATCCACGAAGCCGGCACCTGCCCAGGCGGCGGAGGCTGCTGCCACTGCTGGGGCTGCCACTGCGGAGGTTGCCACTGCGGAGGCATCGGAGGCTGGGTCATCCGCAGAACCCCGTCCTCCGCCCGCAGCAGGCCGCAGCCACCCCGCCCGACGACAAAGCCCTCATCCCACCGACTTCCCACCCAACAACAAGACCAACGCCAAACCCTAACCCCACGAACCCGGCCTCAACCCGAGAACGCCCGAACCAACTCCCAGGTGCACGAGGTCCAGCAGTGGCCCCCGTCGTGGACGTGACCTCGCCATCTCCCAGTTTTAGTCCAAACCGAGGAGGCCTCGTGCCCGAAATGTCGGCTCAGTTTGGGCTAAAACTGGGCTTTGCCGAGCGCCACTCACGTTCACGGGCGAGAACTCTTCACGCGCATTCCGGCCATTTCAGGCTTGAGCCGCTCGTGCCGAGGTCGCAGCAGGGGAGACGAGGGGCCGTCGATATCTGACCTGCTGGGCCCCTAGACGACGCTCGACCAGGTCGAAATGTCTCAAGAATCGACGGCTTCGAGGCGGACTCCTCCTGGTGTTGAGCTGCCTCGAAGGACGAGGTTCGAGCTGTACGTTCCGCCGGGAATTCGGGAGGCGTTGAGCTCAACGGCCCGGAAGATCTCGCCGTTGTGCATGAAGAAGAGCAGTTGGCCGGGTCCGGCGTAGTAGTCCTCGATATCGACCTCGCTGTGAACCTTGGCTTGCACCTCTTTTTTGCTGGTGTACTCCTCGAAGACGTGCACGGTGTCCCACAAGCCGGGCTGCATCTCTCGCATCGCCCGTTCCCGACCAGGCTGGGTGAGACTGTTGACCTGGTCGTAGAGAGCCTGGTCGCGTTCGGGTTCAGCACCTCCGGTAGCGCACCCGGCCAGTGACAGCACGAGCAGCGAACTCGCCGCGAAACGCTTCAGCACGTCAGTAGTTCCCATCCGTCGTTCCATAGCTGTCCGCATCGTCGCCGGGGTTGTAACCGCCAGACCAATGCCGGTCGGGCTCCTTCGGAGCGTGCCCGCCAGGATCTGGCGCGGCTTGGGCATTGCCGGATTGACCGATCTCAACCCGATCGCTGTAGTTGAGGTTTCCTTGTCTGTCGTGCACGAGCACGTCGCCGTTGCGCACAGCCTCTTCGACGTGTCGAGCCAGTTCCTCCGGGCTCGCGTCGGGGTGTGCCTCGGCGATGCCCCTGCCGACCTCGTTGTTGTACAGGTCCATCGCTTCGACCGTGGACGCGTTCGCCTGATCTTGGGGGAGCCGTTCGTGCGCGGTGGTGTAGCTCTCGGTCCATTCCGCACCGAAGCGTTGCGCGAGAAGGGCGTTCCAGTAGGTGTGCCGGAAAGCATCCCCGTGGCCATCGGTGCTGCCCTGACCTCCGAACGCTTCGAAACCGGATGCCTGAGCGCGCTCGTAGATGTCGTAAGCGTCTTTGATGCCGGCTGCACCGAGATCAGTGAGCAGAGAAGCTTCACCGGCTGTCATCGGCTTCGGTTCGAACCCGAACTGTTCTGCGATCCAGCCCATCGCTCCGTCCGGGAACGTGACCATGCCCTCCGGGTCGGGTGTGACTTGGTATTCGCGCAGGATCTCCTCGATCGGTTTCCGCTGGTCACCGGACGCGGCGGCGAGGAAAACGATCGGGCCGAGCGGACCGGAGGCGGACGCGAAGGTCTTCGCCGTCTCTTCGTCTTCGGTGCGAAGCTTGGTCACGAGCCTCGCCGCGTCGGCAACGGCCGTTCGCGCTTGGTCCGCGAGATCGGTGGCAGCAGGTGAGGTCGCCGCGCCGGATGGGAGCGCATCGGCCCTGTGCTGGAGGTCGAGAAGGTATTGCTGGAGGGCGGTGTGCTCCTGGTGCGCGGATCGGAGGGAGTCGGCGACCGAGGTCAGCAGCTTGCTCGCTGCGACGAAGAAGGTGCTGTCGGTCTCCAACTCCTTCGTCGCGGACATCAGCGCTCCGCTCGCCGCGTCGGCGGCCTGGCCGGACCAGATGGCCGGGAGCCGTTCGACTGCCATGGCGGCGGAATCCTGCTGCGCTCCGTCCAGGCCCTGACCTGCTCGTGTGAACGCGTGGAGCAGATCGTCGATTCCACCCGGTTCTCCCAGCGGTTCCCCCAGCGCGTGCCGGGCATCGGTGATCGCCGCGGCGAGGTTCTCCGGGCGCAGAGAACTCGCGATCCGCTCAAGATCCGCGGCTCGACGTGCAAGGTCGTCCGTGGTCGTCTGGTTCACAGGACGCCGCCGATCTGTCCCATGCCGGACTCGTCCGCGGCGCCGTACGTGGTGGCGCTGTCGTGGACGTCCTGCGCGGTCCGGTCGTAAGCCTCCAGCCGTTTCGTGAGGTTGTCGAAGAGCAATTGCTGAAAAGCGCTGAACGCTTCCCCGCAGGTCGTCGTGGCGAAGACCCGACCGCCTTCGGACGAGGCGCCGTCCCACGCGGAGCGGATCGAGCGCAGGTCCGTCGCCAGCGTGCTGATCTCGCGCGAGGCGTTCCGGACCTCGTCGGGCGTCAGGTTGAACCCGGTCATGAATGCGACTCCCTCCCCAGTGCGTCCGTCGCGGCCAGAGATTCTCGCAATCTCTGAGCGCGCACATCGGCGGATCAGGGGATCTTGTGAGGATTCGGACATCTTGGCGGGGCCTGCTGGCCGGACGTAGGGGTTGTGGCTTATCAGCCTCGCGGCCCTATCTCAGTAGTCCCACGTGTGTTCGTGGTGGGTGTGGTGGTTGGCGATGGTGGTGCATTCGGAGCAGCGTTCGGTGATGGTTCGGCTCGGGGGTTCTTGCGGCCAGGGGGTGGCCGTGGGGATGAGGAGCCATGTTTCGCAGAGGGCGGGAACCCAAGCGCCGGTATATACCGAACCGGGGAGCGTCGTCATGGCATGACGAATCTTGAAACCTGAGCCGACGATCCAGAACACATCAGCGCGGTCGCGCCGGAACACGTCGAAAACCATCCCATTGAGTCCTTTACTCGAAATGCCGTGGAACCGGAATGGGATGGGAAGTTAAGTTCGCTTCAGCAGTTCATCCACCAGTGAAACGTTTCCCCGAGAACCGAAGCAGTGAAGCGGAATTCGAAGCAGGGGAGCCCGTCACGAACTACCCGGAGGTCAGGGTGCCGGCGAGATCCCGCCTGTTTCGCGTCAACCTGGGAGCCGAGCTCCGAACCCTCCGCGAGCGCACCAAGATGTCCACCCGAACGGTGGCCGCCCGCCTGGGCACCAGCCCGGCATGGGTGAGCAGAACCGAAACCGGAGCCCGCTACCCGACCCCGGAGGAAGTCGGCGCGCTCTGCCACCTCTACGGCGCCACCAGCGAGATGTGCGACCTCCTGACGGCCAAGGCGGAGTCCAACGACGGCACAGTGCTGCACCTGCCATCGGGGGACAAGTACACCGATCAGCTGGCGAACATCATGCTGCTCGAAACCGAAGCGAGGCGCGTGACGACCTGTGAAATCGCGTTGGTGCCGGGCTTGTTGCAGACAGCGGAGTATGCGCGACAGATGATTTCGACCATTGATCGGGCTCAGGTCGAGATCGAGCGCCGGGTTGCCACGAGGATCGGACGTCAGGCCGTGCTCTCACGCCCGAATGGTCCAGAACTGAGATTCCTGCTCGACGAGTTCGTGCTTCGACGTCTGATCGGCGGCAGGAAGGCCATGCGCAGTCAGCTTCGAAAGATCGCGGACGAGTCCGAATGGCCGAATGTTCGCGTGCGCGTGATTCCAGCGTCAGCCGGAGCCCATCCTGGCTTGGACGGGACCTTCGCCATCTACGAGTTCGCCGCCCTGGAGACCTACGTCTACCTGGAGAACAGGAAGGGCGGGATCTTCGTTACTGACGGCAACGCGACGCAACAGTATGTTGAATCTCGCGACGTGCTGTGGGAAGCAGCGCTTGGAGAAGAAGAGTCGGTCGAGCTGATCGACGCGCTGGCGGAAGGGCTGATCGATGACTGACCTTGTCTGGCGGAAGAGCAGCAGGAGCGGTTCTTCGACCAACTGCGTGGAGGTCGCGCACGTCGCCGACGAGATCGCGGTGCGTGACTCCAAGAATCCGGACGGTGGCCAGCTTCGGGTCGGGCCATCCGAGTGGGGAACCTTCCTGAACGGCCTCAAGGACGGGCGCTTCCGCTCGGCCAAGTAGGTGATCGTGATCCCGTGACCTGGGGCGGGGTGTGTTGCAGGTCAAGTTTGTCCAGATTCCCCGGAACCGTTACGCGCGCGGGCGCGTCAAGCTAAAGTAATCAAGGTTCATGGGGGATCACAGGGTCCGGAGGATCTGAGATGGCAGGCGCAGAGGGCGGGTTCGCCGCAGCGAAAGAGGGCCTGAAGGCGATCGGCGGTCAGACACAGTGGATCAGCTCGCAGGTTGGCGCGGGCAAGCTTGCGTTGAACCCGGAGGCGGCCGAGAAGGCTGCCAAGCGCTGCGAGGAAGAGATCCGAGAGCTTCGGTCCCTGCAGCGTAGGACGGACCGGATGGTTCGTGTCCAAGGGCTTGGCAACTATCCGGATGGCCAGCAGCTCGCGCAACGTTTCTCGGACAAGGCAGGGGATAGCAGTGCAGGAGCTGTAGCCCTGATCCGTCAGTTGATGGAGGAGCTGCAGAAGCAGGCTGACGCTTTCCGGGCGGCTGCCAAGGACTACCGTGCCACCGACGAACAGAACGCCGACGACCTGAGGCGAGGTATTCAGTGAGCTCTTTCTCCCGAGTCGTGATCGCTGCTGTGGCAGGCTCAGCCCTTCTCGGGCTTACCGCTTGTGCCGGTGGGCCGACCGGCGGCACGACGGGCGGAAGCGGGGAATCGAATGCTCCGGAGCCTTCTGCACTGGAGAGCTTCGACCCGTGCAACTTCTACACGCCTGAAGAGCTCGCTGCTTCGGGTGTTGCGGGACCCGGCGAGCCGGACAGCGACCTTTCTGCAGAGCCGGGCTGCAACTTCACCGGCGATACGATGGATTTGGCGCTTTACAAGGTTCCGGGAACGTCCTTCGACAAGTACATGTCCGGTGGCAATTTCGGAAATGTTCAGCCTTTCGACGCCGGAGGTCGCAAGGCCGCGATCGGTGTCACCGCGGGTTCCGAAGGGCAGGGCGTTTGCTCGTCGTTCTTGGATTCCGCTGGCGGCACGATCATCGTCACTGTGACCGCAGGTACTACCGAGCCCGTTGAACCTTGTGGCGAATCGCGCAGGGTGGCTGAGCAGATCTCGCCGAGACTGCCTCAATGATTCAGGGGGAGTGATGGGGCTATTCAGTGCGCTGGACAATGCTGGCGGTCGTGTCTTCGGTTGGGAGACCGAGGCTGAGGAGAACCGCAAGGAGCACACCGCTGAAGCACAGCGGATCGCCCAGCAGCAGCAGAGCAGGCTCGCGAGTGAGAACTCTGGTCTCCAGGTTGGCTCATATGACTCGCCTGGCATCAGCCAGTGCGTGAACTGGGGCGGTTTCAGCCACGCCGACATCTACAAAACGAACCAGGAGTCGATCAAGCCTGACTCCGTAGGTGAGTCCGCGGACGCTTGGATCAAGTTCGCGAAGGCTCTTCGTGAACGCGGCGAGAACTACCACACCGATCTCGCCAACATCGTCCAAGGCGGTTGGCAGGGCGAGGCTGCAGATGCCGCATCTCAAGTCGGAAAGCCCGCTTCTGACTGGATGAAGGCCAGTGCTGATGCTTTCGAGATGACCGGCAACAACCTCCAAGGAGCTGGAGATGCTGCCGGTCAGTCGAAAAAGCTCGTTCCCGAGCCCGAGGGCTTCAGCTGGGGTGAGGCTGCTGCGAGTGCCGTTCCGTTCGGCCTCGCGGGTGGCGGCGTCAACGCTCTTTCCCAGATGGAGGAGCAGGAGCAGGCTGAGAAGGCTGCTCAGGAGACGATGGGTCGCGTCTACAGCCCGACGTTGACGCAGGTCGACGCGAAGATGCCGCAGTACACCGCTCCTGACGGTTCCACCGCGAATCCTCCGCCGGTCGCGCCTCCGGGCGGTACCGACTGGGGTGGCGGCATGGGCGACGGGGGCAACGTCCCCGGCGGCTCGGGTGCGGGCTCCGGCGCTGGTGGCGGCGGGATCGGTGGTTCCGGTTCCGGTGTCGGCGGTGGCGGGATCCCCGGCGGCGGTTACTCCGGTGGCGCCTACCCGGGCGGGACCAACCCGGCGGGAACCGGCACCGCATGGGCGAATCCGCCTGGCGGGGGCGGCATTCCCGGCGGTGGCATGCCCGGTGGCCCGGGAGCGGGCGGAGCCGGTGGTGGCGCAGGCGGAATGGGTCTCGCGGCCGGCATGGGCATGGGCGCGGGCGGCGCAGCGGGTGCTGGTGCCGGAGGCCGTGCCGGTGGCGTGGGCGGCGGCATGGGTGCCGGAGCCAAGGGTGCCGGGATGGGCGCTGGTGGCCGGGCCGGGACAGGTGCTCTCGGCGGTGGCGCGGGTGCCGGTGGAGCTGGAGCCGGAGCCGGTGGTCGTGGTGCCGCGGGTCGTGCCGGTATGGGCGGCATGGGTGCTGGAGCCGGCCGACGCGGCGAAGGTTCCGAGGACGACGAGCACGAGCGTCCGTCCTGGCTCGAAGAGCAGGACGACGTGTGGATGAACGACATGCCCAAGACGGCACCGCCGGTTCTCGGCGAGTGAGCGGGCTCTTCACCTGACCCGGTCGTGGGTGGGGAAGTTTTCATGAAAACTTCCCCACCCACGAAAACCGAGGAACGTGTCAACTGACTCTTCCCTCACCCCCGGGTCCGAGGGAAGTTTTCATGAGAACTTCCCCAAACCAGAAATCCTTTTGCTTCCACGAGTGGGAGAAAGCTCAAGTGAGTGTGTTGGGGCGGTGGCAGCTGCCGCCGGTGCACCTGGACATCGTTCTCAAGTACCTGCGGATCGACGGGCTCACGCTCCCGATCAGCACCCGGTCCTTCGGTCGCACGGCCGATCAGTTCTCCGCCATCGGCAAAGCGGAACTGC
This sequence comes from Saccharopolyspora tripterygii, assembly GCF_054778355.1. NCBI lineage: Bacteria > Bacillati > Actinomycetota > Actinomycetes > Pseudonocardiales > Pseudonocardiaceae > Saccharopolyspora > Saccharopolyspora tripterygii. The sequence continues at coordinate 313,218 of NZ_BAAGZP010000001.1, forward strand.
CCGCGATGGAGGCGAACGGTCTCGTCGCGGACGACGAAGTCGTGCCGCCGCTGATCGATGCGCTGAAAACCCTGTCCACGCCGTACCTCTGGGTCGACTCGATGTGGTTCCCGGAGCCGGGCAGCGATCACTGCTGGCGGGCGCTGGCGGTGTTCACCGAGGGCAACCGGGTCGTGCTCGGCGTGCAAGCGCCCAGTGAAGATCCTCAGCGCGGCGGACTGCTGACGGTCGAGGTGCACCAGAACGTCCCGCTTCCCAGCGTCGTTCTCGGCACGCTGCCGCCCGCCAAGCCGGGCACGAGCGGTCCGATCCGCGTTCCGCACAGCTCGCTGCAGGGCGAGAAGGTCGAGGACTACGACACCTCCAGCATGATGCAGACCGCCACGCGGCAGCGCGGCAGCAGCGGTGACCAGCAGGTCGAGCTCTACGAGAAGATCGGCAAGGCACCGCACGCGCGGCTCGGGCAGATCGCGGCGAACAAGCGCGACCAGCACGGCAGGCGTCGCCGGACCCAGGTCCTGTCGTGGTTCGACAACGTCGAGCCCGACGGGCGCTACCTCGAAAGCGTGGAACGCGGCGGCACCGGCGAACCGGTCTACGGGCTGTTGCCCGCGGACGCCCGGTTGATCGGGAACGAGATCAACTCGTTGATCAACCAGATCCGCCAGGCTTGATCGCCTTCCGGCCGGTCGGCATGCCGAATCGGAGCAGGTCAGCGCCCTGCGTGGGGCTGCTCCGAATGCCCTGGCGGGACTTGGCCTCGGCGTGCCGACACGCCGAAAGATCTAGAAGGGGGCACGCGCGGGTTGACAGCTCGCACGTAGGCTGCGTGGCATGGTCGAACCCCAGCTGCATCGCGTCACTCTGCCCAATGGGCTGCGCGTGGTGTTGGCACCGGACTCGGCAGCGGGCCAAGCGTCATCAGGGCAGGCCCCTGTGGTCGGTGTCAGCGTGCACTACGACGTGGGCTTCCGCTCCGAACCGGAAGGGCGCACCGGATTCGCGCACCTGTTCGAGCACTTGATGTTCCAGGGCAGCGAAAGCCTCGAGAAGCTCGCGCACTTCCGCCACGTCCAGGGATCCGGCGGCGTCTTCAACGGTTCGACGCACCAGGACTACACCGACTACTACCAGGTGCTGCCCTCGGCCGCCCTGGAGCGCGCGCTGTTCCTGGAAGCCGACCGGATGCGCGCCCCGAAGATCACCGAGGAGAACCTGCGCAACCAGGTGGACGTGGTCAAGGAGGAGATCCGGCTCAACGTCCTCAACCGCCCCTACGGCGGTTTCCCCTGGATCCTGCTGCCGCCGGTGCTGTACTCGACGTTCGCCAACGCGCACAACGGGTACGGCGACTTCACCGACCTGGAGCAGGCCACGGTCGACGACTGCGCGGCCTTCTTCGACACCTTCTACTCGCCGGGCAACGCCGTGCTCACCGTGGCCGGTGACCTCGACGTGGACCGGACGATCAAGCTGATCGAGAAGCACTTCGGCGACGTCCCGGCCCGCGAGGTCCCGCAGCGGCCGTCGTTCGGCGAGCCGTTCCCGACCAGCGAGGTGCGCGGCAAGCACACCGACCCGCACGCACCGCTGCCCGCCGTCGCGCTGGGCTACCGGCTGCCTGACCCGGTCGGCGAGCTCGACGCCTACCTGGCCAACGTGGTCCTCTCGGCGATCCTCTCCGACGGCGACGCGTCCCGGCTTCAGCAGCGGCTCGTGCACTCCGAGGCGCTGGTCGTCGACGTGAGCGCCGGAACCGGCCTGATGGGCGCTCCCCTGGACGCGCGCGACCCGGACACCTTCACCTTCACCGCGATCCACACGCCCGACGTCGGGGTGGACCGCGTGATCGGCGCGATCGACGAGGAGCTCGACAAGATCGCCTCCGAGGGCCCGAGCGAGGAGGAGCTGCACCGCGTCACCGCGCGGTGGGCGGCGAGCCTCTACCGGGAGCATGACAGGGTCATCTCGCGGACCCTCGACCTGGGCAGCACCGAGCTGCTGCACGGCCGCGCCGAGCTGATCTCGGAACTGCCCTCCCGCATCGGCCAGGTCCGGTCCCAGGACGTCGCCGCGGCCGCCAAGGCCCTGCGCTCCGACGCCCGCGCCGTGCTGGAGATCGAACCCGCTGGTGACGAGAACGGAGGTGCGGCATGACCCGCGCAACGCACCGCAGCGCCGAGGAGATCGGCCGCACCGAGGCAGGTCCGCGTCCGCTGCCGCCGCTGGCCGAACCCCGCACCGGGGTTCAGCCGGTGGGCGTGGACACCGTGCTGCCCAACGGACTTCGCGTCATCGCCGTCCGCCACGGCCAGGTGCCGATGGTCGAGATGCGCCTGCGCATCCCGTTCGCCGGCGACGCCCGGGAACACCCGGCGCAGGCCGAGGTCCTGGCCGAAACGCTGCTGACCGGCACCGCCCGCCGCGACCGGGTCAAGATGGACACCGACCTGGCCGCCGTCGGCGGAGACCTGCACGCGGTGGTCGATCCCGAGCGGCTGAGCATCGCCGGTGACGCGCTGGCCAGCGGCCTGGACACGCTGCTGGACGTGCTCGCCGACGCGCTGACCGGAGCCACCTACGCCGAGGACGAGATCAACGCCGAACGCGCTCGGCTGGTCGAGCGGATCAGCGTGGCCCGTTCGCAGCCCCGGGTGATCGCCCGCGAGGAGCTGCAGCGCCACCGCTACGGCGACCACCCCTACGTCCGCGAGGTCCCGCAGGCCGAGGACGTGGCCGAGGTGACCGCCGAGCAGGTCCGGGCGCTGCACAGCGCGGCCGTCCTGCCGCGCGGCGCGGTCCTGGTGCTGGTCGGCGACATCGACCCGAACACCGTGGTCGGCGAGGTCGAGAAGGCCCTGGCCGGCTGGAAGTCCGAGGCCTCGGCCCGCGAACTGCCCGCACTGCCACCGGTCACCGGCGGCGACGTGCGGCTGGTGCACCGGCCGGGTGCCGTCCAGTCGCAGCTGCGGTTCTCCGCGCAGGCGCTGGCCCGCACCGACGAGCGCTACCCGGCGCTGCAGATCGCGAACCTGGTCTTCGGCGGCTACTTCTCCTCGCGCCTGGTGGAGAACATCCGCGAGGACAAGGGCTACACCTACGGCGCGCACTCGTCGTTCGAGTTCACCAAGGGCAACGGCACGCTGCTGGTCGACGCCGACACCGCCAGCGAGGTCACGGCGGCCGCGCTGCTGGAGACCCGCTACGAGCTGGCGAAGATGGCTTTGGTGCCGCCGTCGGAGTCCGAGGTCGAGTCGGCTCGGCAGTACGCGATCGGCGGGCTGCTGACCTCGACGGCCTCGCAGTCCGGCCTGGCATCGACGCTGTCGGGGCTGGCCGCGGCGGGCCTGGACCAGGACTGGCTGAGCGCGCACCCCGAGAGGCTGCGCGCTGTCACGGTCGAGCAGGTCGCGGACGCGGCGAAGCTGTTCGCGCCCGGTTCGTTCACCGGCATCGTCGTCGGTGACGCCGACAAGCTGGCCGACCAGCTGCAACTGCTCGGCGGCGTGGAGCTGCCATGAGCCGGTTACCGGATGGAGCGCGAGAATGACCCGCGAAGTGTTCGTCGGCGGGGGTTTCCAGCTGGATTCCGCTCCGCTCCTCTCGCGGTCCACTGTGGACCGCCGGGAGGAGTGGCGGGAATCCCTCGACGGCGGCGCGAAGCTGTGGCACACCGGCAAGGTCGTGCTCGTCGACGCCAAGGGCCGCTCGCAGATCGGCGAGGACTCGCGGCTGGTGGTGCAACCGGCCGTCGACTTCGGTGACCGGCCGTCGCCGAACGCGGTGCTGCTCGGCGTCGAGGACGACGTCAGCTACTGGGCGTTGCGCACGGATCACGACGGCACCCAGGATGGCTGGCGGGACCTGCGCTCCGGTGGTGCGCTGCTCAACGACACCGATGCCGGGCTGCTCACCACCGCCGTCGGCCTGCTGAGCTGGCACGACAACGCCCGCTACTGCGCGGTCTGCGGTGCGGCGACCACCCGCGTCCGCGCCGGGTGGGCCCGTCGTTGCTCGGGGTGCGACCGCGAGGAGTACCCGCGCACCGATCCGGCGGTGATCTGCCTGGTCAGCGACGGCGAGGACCACGTGCTGCTGGCCCGGCAGCCGATCTGGCCGCAGTACCGCTTCTCGGTGCTCGCCGGGTTCGTCGAGGTCGGGGAGTCGCTGGAGGCCTGCGCCGCCCGCGAGATCGAGGAGGAGGTCGGGGTCAAGGTCACCGACGTCCGCTACCTCGGCAGCCAGCCGTGGCCGTTCCCGCGTTCGCTGATGCTCGGTTTCGCCGCCATCGCCGACCGCAACGCCCCGTTGGTCCCGGCGGACGGTGAGATCGAGGAAGCCCGATGGGTGCACCGCGACACGATCCTCGCGGCCCTGGAAGCCGAGGGCGAACCGGTGGACGGGATCCGCATGCCGCCGAACGTCTCGATCGCCTACCGAATGATCAAGGGCTGGGCCACTTCCCGGTCCTGACACCCCGCCACACCCAGGGGGATTCGAACCTCGCGCGAAATTTGAGCCCGGGCCTTCCGGCTCGAACTTCGCGCGAGATTCGAATCCTGATCCCTCGCGTGGGCGTGTCCGCGCTGGTCAAGATCGTGGGGACGCGATCTGGGCGACACACGGTGGTGGGTATCGCCTGATCGGTGTCGGGGGTCTGCGAGGATGCCTGCATGGCCGATCAACCGCGTCTCCTGGAAGGTTTGGATCCGGAGCAGCGGCAGGCCGTCATCGCACCGCGCGGGCCGGTGTGCGTCCTGGCGGGTGCGGGAACGGGCAAGACCCGGACCATCACCCACCGCATCGCCCACCTCGTCCAGCGCGGTCTCGTCACGCCGCGGCAGGTCCTGGCCGTGACCTTCACGGCGCGGGCGGCGGGCGAGATGCGCACCCGGCTGCGGGAGCTCGGGGCCGCGGGGGTGCAGGCGCAGACCTTCCACGCGGCCGCTTTCCGGCAGCTCCGGTACTTCTGGCCGCGGGTGCACGACACCCACATGTGGCAGCTCACCGACAACAAGTTCCGCCTGGTCATGCAGGCCGCGAACCGGCTGGGGCTGTCCACCGAGCGGGAGGACGTGCGCGACCTCGCCAGCGAGATCGAGTGGTCGAAGTCCTCGCTGATCAGCCCGGAGCAGTACCCGGCGGCCGCGCAGCAGGCTGGGCGCGAGACGCCGATCCTGCCGGAATTGATCGCGAAGGCCTTCGCCGGTTACGAGAAGCTCAAGAGCGGCGCGCAGCTGCTCGACTTCGACGACCTGCTGCTGCACATCGCGGCGATCCTGGAGGACCGCGACGACGTCGCGGAGGAGTTCCGGAGCCAGTACCGGTCCTTCGTGGTCGACGAGTACCAGGACGTCAACCCGCTGCAGGCCCGCGTGCTCGACGCCTGGGTCGGCAACCGCGACGACCTCACCGTGGTCGGGGACGCCAACCAGACCATCTACTCCTTCGCGGGCGCCTCCCCGAAGTGGTTGATCAACTTCCCGCGCAAGTACCCGGAAGCGACCGTGGTGCGGCTCGAACGCGACTACCGGTCGACCCCGCAGGTCGTGGACCTGGCCAACCAGGTCATCGGTGCCGCGCGCGAACGTCCCGCGGGCACGCGGCTGAAGCTGGTCGGGCAGCGCCCGGACGGGCCGCGGCCGGACTTCGCCGAGTACGACGACGAGACCGACGAGGCCGATGCGATCGCGCGCAAGGTCGCCCAGCTGGCCAAGCGCGGCGTCGCGCTCTCGGAGATCGCGATCCTGTTCCGCGTCAACGCCCAGTCCGAGGTCTACGAGAAGGCGCTTTCCGACGCCGAGATCCCGTACCAGGTGCGGGGTGGCGAGCGGTTCTTCGCGCGCGCCGAGATCCGCCAGGCGATGGCCACCCTGCGCACCGCGATCGCCCGCGACACCGACGCCGAGGACCTGCCCGCAACGGTGCGCGAGCTGCTCGTCGAGGTCGGTCTGACCGATGAGCCGCCGGCCGGTGGCTCGGCCCGCGAGCGCTGGGAATCGCTGATCGCGCTGGTCGAACTCGCCGAGGGGCTGGTCGCCACCAACCCCGACGCCGACCTGCCCCGCTACGTCGCCGAGCTCGACGCCCGCGCCGAGGCCCAGCACCCGCCGACCGTCGAGGGCGTCACGCTCGCGTCGCTGCACGCGGCCAAGGGCCTGGAGTGGGACGCGGTGTTCCTGGCGGGACTGGTCGACGGGACCTTGCCGATCCAGCACGCCGACACCGACGCGGCGGTGGAGGAGGAGCGGCGCCTGTTCTACGTCGGTGTCACCCGAGCGCGTGAGCACCTGCACCTGTCCTGGGCGCTGGCCCGTGCCGGTGGGCGTCGCTTCCGGCGTCGCAGCCGGTTCGTCTACAGCCTCGTGCCCGACGGGCACCCGGCCGCGTTGCCGAGCAAGGTCAAGCAGCCGCAGCCGCCCGCGCGGCAGGCCGCGACGATCAAGCCGAAGTGCCGGGTGTGCTCGTGCACGCTGGTCAGCACGATCGACATCAAGCTGGGGCGGTGCTCGGACTGCCCGTCCGATGTCGACGAGAACCTCCTCGAACAGCTCAAGGCGTGGCGCAGCGTGCGGGCCAAGCAGCTCAAGGTCCCGGCCTACGTGGTGTTCACCGATGCGACGCTGACGGCGATCGCGGAGCAGCGGCCGGAGGACGAATCCGCGTTGGTGGGGATCTCCGGTATCGGCGCCAGCAAGATCCAGAAGTTCGGCACCGACGTGCTCGCCTTGATCAACCGGGTGAACTAGAGAAATCGCAGGTCAAAAATATGTTGCGGGCTGTACCCCGCAACCCATAACCTCGTAAACACGCGCGCGCCGATTCGGCGCGCATTCGCCGGACGAGACCGATGAGGAGGTGGGCAGCAGTGAAGATCTTCGAGACGATCACGAATGCCCCGCGCTCCCTCATGGCCGGGGTCGTTTCGCTGCTCGCGGGCACCTCCGTGTCCTTCGCCGCCATTGCTGATCTGCGCGTCGCCAAGCCGCGCGTCTATGGCTTTGTCCCGGCGACTGCGCAGCGCCCGAGCACGTCGGTCCGTTGGCACTTCCTGGATCCGCTGATCTAGGAAAGCCCCAGGCTTCTCAGAAGGCCGCGGACCTGCACACGGGTCCGCGGCCTTTTTTGTGCTGGGTTGATCCACACCCACAACCACATCCATCCACAACCACACGTTGTCTGCCATCGACTACTGGAGGAAGTCGTATGTTCACCGCGAGTGTGCCGATACCCGAGTCGGCCGTGGACTCGCAGTTCGAGCCCGAGCAACCCCCGGGCTCCTCGCTGCAACGCCGCTTGCCCTGCCGACGCGACCCGGACCTGTGGTTCGCCGAGAACCCGTCCGACCTGGAGCAGGCGAAGGTCCTGTGCAGCGACTGCCCGATCAAGACCGCGTGCCTGGCCGGCGCGATGGACCGCTGCGAACCCTGGGGGGTCTGGGGAGGCGAGATCTTCGAGCGCGGCGAGGTCGTCGCCCGCAAGCGCAGGCGCGGTCGTCCGCGCAAGCACCCACGTCCGGAAGAAGCCGAACCACGCAAGCAGGAGCGAGCAGCATGAGCAACGACAACGCGACCACTCTGATCCACCCGAACACCGCGGAGCTGCGCATGCAGCCGACCGAGGATCTGATCCGGATACATCGGAAGGAGAGATTGGCCGAAGCCGAGCGACAACGCGCGGTGCGCGCGCACTCGGCAGGCAGGAGATGGCGGGCGATCGCCCGCTACGCGATGAGAAGAGCCGAAGCCGCTGAGCGGCGCTGAACCCTGTGATCGCGCGCTCGCGGGTGCCGCGTCGGCCGTCGCTTTCCCGCGACGGCCGACGCACTCTTGCCGACATGGCAAATCGGCGTGCGTGATTCGCGTTGCCCGGTCTAGGGTTTCGGCTCGTGGGAGCACATACGCATTCGCACGACAACATCGACTGGGACGCGCACCTGCAGCGGTTGCGCGCAGCTGACGACTTCATCGAGCAGGACCTCGTCGAGGTCGTCGGGCGGCTGCTGCTGCCGGAGGATCGATCGGTGATCGAGATCGGCGCCGGGGCAGGCGGAACGGCCGCGATCTTCGCGAAGTCCCTCGCCGGCAACGGTGGACAACCGCAGCTGACCATCGTCGACACCGCCGAGCAGCTGCTCGCGGCGGCGGGGGAGCGGGCGTCGGATGCCGCCGAGGGCGTCACCGTCCGGACCGTTCGAGCGGACGCCGCTGCCGACACGCTCGCCGATGAGGTCCACCAGGCGGGCGCTCCGGCGCAGGCCGACCTGGTCTACGCGGCGTTCGTGGTGCACCACCTGCCCGACCAGCTGGCGGGCCTGCGCAGGCTCGCGGGCCTGGCGAAACCCGGTGGGCGGTTGGCGGTCGTGGAGTTCGGCCTGCAGACCCGGGTGCTGCCCGCCGACGTCGGGGTCGGCGCACCGGGCCTGGAAGCCAGGCTGCTGGGGGCGAGCGAGCAGTGGTTCCAGCGGATGCGCGCCGAGATGGACGGCGCTGTCCGGCTCCCGGTCGGCTGGCCGAAGGCGATGGCAGAGGCGGGACTGACGGGGGCGACCTCGTTCAGCTACCTCGTCGACCGGGCCGCACCGCTGGACGCATCGGGCCGCGCCGCTGCGCTGCGGCAGCTCCACATGCTCCGCCGCGATGCCGACGAACTCCTCGACCCCGAGGACGTCACCGCGCTCGACCAGCTCCTGGACCCCGAAGGCGAGCACTTCGCCGGTAACCGGGACGACCTGCACTACCTCAGCGCCAACACAGTGCACATCGGCACCAAGCCCGCTTAGGAGCTTGGTGAGGGGTGGCGGTGCCAGCAGCAGGAACCGCGAGGGGAAAGCGCAGCGGCTCTGCCGCGTTCGTCAGCAGCACCCAGGTCGGCGGGACCTGACGCGTCGAGCGACGCGGAATCCGGGCTCAGGCCTCGGCTTCCGCGAAGCCGGGTTGCCACTCGGCGATGATGTCGCGGGTGGCGACCTCGGCGTCCAGCTGGCACAGGATGCCCGTGGCGCCGAGCGTGACCCGGTGGATCAGCAGGTAGTCCGGCGGCAGGTTCAGCGACCTGCCGGTCCGGAAGTCCGGTCCGCGCAGGTCGGAGACGCGTTCGGCCTGCTGCTGCAACCAGCTGCGGCTGAAGTGGAACGTCTCCTCGCGGGCCGGGTCGACGAACGGCGCCAGGTAGGCGAGCACGTCCTCCGCGGGCAGCTCCTGGTCCGGCTGCACGAACCGCTCCGAGCGCAGCAGCTCCAGCAGCTCGGTCGAGCGGTCCTCCAGCGCCAGCCGGATCATCTTGCCGAAGGTCGGCGGGAGTCCGTCCGGCACCCGGGAGACCGCGCCGAAGTCGATCACGCACAGCTTGTCGTCCGGCAGCAGCATGAAGTTGCCCGGATGCGGGTCGGCGTGCAGCAACCCGACCTTCGCCGGTGTGGAGAAGTGGAACTCGGCCAGCAGCCGACCGGCCCGGTTGCGCTCGGCCTGGTCGCCGTCGGTGATGATCTTGGAGAACGGCTTGCCCGTGACCCACTCCGTGACCACGACCTTCGGCGCGCTCGCGATCACCGCAGGCACCACGACGCGCTCGTCATCGGAGAAGACCTTGGCGAAGGTGCGCTGGTTCTCGGCCTCGATGCGGTAGTCGAGCTCCTCGACCATGCGCTCCTGCAGCTCCTCCAGGAGCGGTTTGACCTCGGCGCCCGGGGCCAGCGACTGGAACAGCCGGGAGAAACGCATCAGCTGCCGCAGGTCGGAGCGCAACGCCTCGTCGGCGCCCGGGTACTGGACCTTGACCGCCACCTCGCGGCCGTCGTGCCACACCGCCCGGTGCACCTGGCCGATGCTCGCCGAGGCGGCGGGCTCGTCGTCGAAGGACTCGAACCGCTGGCGCCACGAGGCACCCAACTGCTCGCTGAGCACGCGGTGCACGCTGCTGATCGGCATCGGTGGCGCCGCCGACTGCAGCTTGGTCAGCGCCTCGCGGTAGGGGCCTGCCATCGCGTCGGGGACGGCGGCTTCGAAGACGCTCAACGCCTGACCGAACTTCATGGCCCCGCCCTTGAGCTGCCCGAGCACCGCGAACAGCTGCTCAGCGGTCTTGGCGGCCACATCGGCGTTGATCTCGGCCGCGTCCTGACCGGTCAGGCGACGACCCCAGCCCGCGGCGACTCGTCCGGCGACGCCCAAGGGGAGGCTGGCGAGCTTGGCGGTGCGATGTGCGGCTTGGCGGGGAATGTCGGCCACGAATTCTCCTAGGTGCGCGCAGGAAAACCCTCTCGAAGACCGAAAGCCGTGAGTTCGTCATTCGGAAACCGAGAAGCCCATCAACATGCTAGTCGTTCAAGAGCACGTCGTGGGCTGTGATCGGCATTCTGGAGGAGTGAGGTTCGTTCCCCCGGCCTAACCGGACAGGTCGGCGGGAACGGATTCGGCGCTTCGCGATGCGCCCGAGGACTGGCGCAGGGTGGGCCGCTGAGGGCCCACCCGTGCCCTGTCACGCCTTGCCGAGGATGCGGGTCATCTTCGTTCCGCACACGGGGCATGTGCCCTTGGCCATCCGGCGTCCGTTGGTCTCCGAGACCTCACCGGAAAAGTCGCGCTTCTCCCGGCACTTCACGCAGTAGCCGTTGTACGTCTCGGCCACGGCTCCCCTCCTTCTGGTCATTGATCCAGCGCCACAGCTGGATCGCCGTCGCCCCCCTGCGGGCGGCTGGGGGAACCGTACAGGCGGAGTAATTGAGATGCATGCATTACGCGTAGGGCATGTTCGACTCGATGGAGTAATCATTCGGCCATTGATGCCCTCCCGGAGTTGAGGTGCAGCTCACAGGGGGACCCGTTTGTCGGAGCCAATCGCTAGGGTCCACTTCCGTGGCTGAACCGCAGGTCGAGGTCCGCCGCAGCAAGCGCCGCCGGCAGACGGTGAGCGCTTATCGCGACGGCGACAAGATCGTGGTGCTGCTCCCGGCTCGGATGAGCCGTGCGGAGGAAAAACGCTGGGTGGCGGACATGCTGAGCCGTCTTCAGCGCAGCGAGACGCGACGCCGATCCCCCGCGCGCAACTCGGACGAGGCGCTGGTGCAGCGCTGCCGTGAGCTGTCCGTGAAATACCTGGACGGCCGGACCGATCCGAGCAGTGTTCGATGGGTGCCGCCGATGCGGACCCGCTGGGCCTCGTGCACGCCTAGCGAGGGCACCATTCGGGTGAGTCAACGACTGCGAGATGTACCCGGATGGGTGCTCGATTACGTGCTCGTCCACGAGCTCGCGCACCTGCTGGTGCCCGGTCACGGCGCCGACTTCTGGAAGTGGGTCCAGCGGTACCCGAAGACGGAGCGGGCCATCGGATACCTGGAGGGCCTGGTCGCGGCGGCCCAGCTCGAGATCGGCCTCACCGACGACGAGACCGAAGAACCCGAAGCCTCCTGACACCACCCCGGCAACCGTTCCTGGGGGTGCCGTCTGGATTCCGCGCGCGGCAGTTCCCAGTTTTAGTCCAAACTGAGCCGACATTTCGGACATGATCATGGCTCGGTTTGGACTAAAACTGGGATTGGACGCGCATCAGCCCACCGCGAGGTCGCGATGGGCTGATGTGGTGCAGCGGTCCTGAGCAGGTCAGGACTTGGTGTCTCCGTTGGGGCCTTCGGTGTTCTTGGGGCCTTCCGGTCCTTCGTCGTCCGAGCCGTCGGGGTTTTCGCCCTCGGTGCTGTCGGAGCTCTGGGACTCGGTGGTGTCGTCGGACTTCTCGGCTTCTTCGGCCCGGCGGATGGCCGCGATCGGGTCGTCGAGGTCGGAGCCCGAGCCCCAGCGGTCGGCGAAGTCGAGCGGCTCGTCGAGGTCGGTGCTGTCGGGCAGCAGGTCGGGGTGGTCCCAGACCTGATCGCGGGCCTCGGTGCCGTGGCGTTCGGCCATCAGCCGCCAGAGGTTGGCCGCGTCGCGCATCCGGCGCGGGCGCAGCTCCAGCCCGATCAGCGTCGCGAAGGTCTGCTCGGCGGGTCCGCCGCTGGCACGACGCCTGCGGATCAGCTCGCCCAGCGCCTCGGCGGAGGGCAACCGCTCGCCCAGCGCATCGGCGACGACCACGTCGACCCAACCCTCGACCAGCGCCAGCAGCGTTTCGAGCCGGGTCAGCGCGGCCTGCTGCTCCGGGGTGGTCTTCGGCTCGAGCATTCCCGAGCTCATCATCTCCTGCATCGCCGCCGGGTTGGACGGATCGACCTTGCCGGCCAGGTCCTCCAGCGCGGAGGTGTCGATGTGGATGCCGCGCGCGTACTCCTCGACGGTGGCCAGCAACCGCTGCGCCAACCACGGGACGTGCCCGAACAGCCGGTGGTGCGCGGCTTCCCGCGCGGCCAGGAACAGGGTGGCCTCGCTCGTCGGCCGGTCCAGTCCTTCGACGAACCGGTCGATGTTGGCGGGCAGCAGCGCCGCGGTCCCCGAGGGACCGAGCGGAAGCCCGACCTCGGTGGAGGTCAGCACGTCGCCGCCGAGCTGGGCGAGTCCGCTGCCGAGCTGCGAACCGAAGGTCATCCCGCCCATCTGGCCGAGCATGTTCAGCAGCGGTCCGGCGGCCTGCTTGGCCTCCTCCGGCAGGGCTTCCAGCCACGCCGCGGACATGCGCTGCGCGATCGGGTCGCACAGCCGCTGCCACACCGGCAGCGTCTTCTCGACCCAGTCGACCGAGGACCAGGTCTGCACCGAGCGCACGCCCGCGGGCAGCGAGGTGCTGGCGTCCAGCCAGAGCTCGGCGAGGCGGACCGCGTCCTCGATCGCCTTGACCTGCTCCTGGCTGGGTCGCTCGGTGCGCTGGTTGTTGTGCAGCTGCTGCACGGCGAGTTGCTTGGCGAGGTCGTAGTTGACCGGCCCGGACTGGCCGCCGCCACCACCGGAGTGGCTCAGCGCCTGGCCGAGCTGGGTCAGCATCTGGCCGAGCTGCCCGATGTCGAAGTTGCCGCCCGGTCCGGGCATGCCGGCGAAACCGAAGGGATTGTCCCCCGGGTTGCCGGACCCGCCCTCAGAGCGGCCTTGCGACGAGTCGCCCTTGTCAGGGTCGTCGGGGTCCTGCGAGCTGAACCCGAACGGCATGTTGGTCATAGTTCCACCGTACGCGGCCTGGGCCGCCCCTAAGAAGAAGTCGTCTGTCTGGTCGGTGCGAACACCGGGCACATCGCCAACAGCGAACACGTACGCTGTCGCCTCGTGAACCGCCGTACCTGGACGCTGCTGACGAGTGTCGTGCTGGTTGTCGCCTTCGGTCTGCTCGGCGCGTTCGCGCGGGTGCCGTTCGTGGCGCTGGGCCCCGGTCCGACGTACGACACGCTCGGCTTGGATGGCGACCACCCGGTGATCAGCGTCGAGGGGCACGAAACGTACCCGACAGCCGGTCACCTCAACATGACCACGGTATCGGTGACCGACCAGTTGTCGCTGTTCGGTGCGCTGGGCCTGTGGGTCTCCGGTCGCTACGCGCTGGCTCCGCGCGACGTCTACTTCCCGCCGGACAAGAGCGAGCAGCAGATCGAGCAGGAGAACACCGAGGCGTTCAACGACTCGCAGACGACCGCGGAGTCCGCGGCGCTGGGCTTCCTCGGGTATCCGAACAAGGTGCTGATCGGCCAGATCGTCAAGGGCAGCCCGGCCGACGGCTCGCTGGAGCCCGGCGACCGGCTGCTCAGCGCCCACGGCAAGCCGGTCACCGACGCGGCGTCGCTGAAGACCGCGCTGGGCGGCACCAAGCCCGGAGACCGGGTGGAGATCCGCTACCAGCGGGGTGACCAGCCCGAGCAGGTCGCCAACGTGCAGCTGGGCCGCAACGACCAGCCGGGCGGAGACCAGTCGCAGGGCTTTCTCGGCGTGGCCGCGACCGAGCGCCCGGACGTGCCGTTCGAGATCAAGATCAGCCTCGCCGACGTCGGCGGTCCTTCGGCCGGTCTGATGTTCACGCTCGCGATCATCGACAAGCTGACGCCGGGCGAGCTCAACGGCGGCAAGTTCGTCGCGGGAACCGGTGAGATCGACCCTGCGGGCAAGGTCGGCCCGATCGGCGGCATCCCGTTCAAGATGATCAAGGCGAGGGAAGCGGGCGCCACGACGTTCCTGGTCCCGGCGGAGAACTGCGCCGAGGCCAAGTCGCAGGCCCCGGAGGGCCTGCAGCTCGCCCGCGTCGGCACCCTCCTCGACGCCACCAAGGCGTTGGAAGCGGTGCGCGGCAACCAGGCCCCGGCTCCCTGCTGAGGCCGGTCAGGCGAAGGTGGCCTGCAGGGCCTTCAGGAGGTTGGGGGCCAGCGACGGGTCGTTGAAGACCTCGTCCTCTTCCTCGCCGCGGAGCCGCATCACGCAGGAGTGAGCGACGTCGTCGCGCAGCACCGCCGCCACCAGCCGCGCTTCGCGGCGGTCGGGGTGTTCGGCGGCCATCTTGCCCGCGCCGTCCTCGTCGTCCGGCAGCTCGGCTTCGGCTTCCGGCGGGAGCACGATGATCTCCTGGACCAGGGCGCAGCCGATGACCTGCTCCGGCCACTCGATGCGGGCCAGCGCCTCTCCCAGGTCCTGGGCCGGCAGCGACTCCTGCGCGAGCGGGGTCAGGGGAGAGGCCGCGGGGTCGAGCTGGTCGGCCATGTCGGGGGCCGCGGCGAGCATGGTCTCGGTCGAGACCAGGGCGAAGATCTGGGTCGGCTGGTCCCAGCCGCCGGACGCGACGAACTCCTCGACCTCGCGGGTCGTGGCGGGCAGGGCGAACCCCAATTCCTCAACGGAAGGCATGGTCGCCATCGTCCCAGAGCGGGGATCCGCTCGACGAGGCGCGCCGAGCGGCGGCGATCGATACCGATCTGTGTCCGAAAAATACCGTTCGCGCGGGGCCTTCCAGGAACTTCACACCAGGGTCGTAGAGTTGAACATCACGAGGGAATCGTGTTCCCGAGAAAGCGCGATTGCCAAGTTCAGCTGATCGTCCCCAGGAGCGTGCGCTGTGGCCATGCGGCCCCCGGTAGGAATGCCGAAACTATCCCGGCGAAGCAGAATCCTGCTGATTCTGGGCGGGGTCGTCCTGCTCGCCCTGATCCTCGGGTCGCGTCTGCTGGGCGCTTATGTCGACTGGTTGTGGTTCGG
The DNA here is from genome assembly GCF_054778355.1 of Saccharopolyspora tripterygii. NCBI lineage: Bacteria > Bacillati > Actinomycetota > Actinomycetes > Pseudonocardiales > Pseudonocardiaceae > Saccharopolyspora > Saccharopolyspora tripterygii. The sequence goes on from NZ_BAAGZP010000001.1 coordinate 328,313, forward strand.
CGAGGTCGGATACCGGCAGGTCTTCACCACCCAGGTCACCTCGCGGCTCGGCCTCGGGGTGGTGGCCGCGGCCTTCTTGGGCGGCGTGCTGCTGCTCAACCTCTGGATGGCCTACCGCAACCGCCCGGTGTTCGTGCCGGTCAGCGGTCCTGATGACCCGCTGACCCGCTACCGCACGGTCATCACCGAGCGCTCCAGGCTGTTCGGCCTGGGCGTGCCGATCGTGATCGCGGTGATCGCCGGGCTGGCGGCGCAGGCCGACTGGCAGACCTTGCAGCTGTTCCTGCACAGCGTCCCGTTCGGCCAGACCGACCCCGAGTTCGGCAAGGACATCAGCTTCTACGTCTTCCAGCTGCCGTTCTGGCGGATGCTGCTGTCCTGGGCGTTCATCGCCGTGACCGTGTCGTTCCTCGGCGCGCTGGTCACCCACTACATCTTCGGCGGCATCCGGCTGACCGGCCGCAGCGGCCAGCTGTCGATGCCCGCGCGGGTCCAGCTCGGCGTGCTGGCGGGCCTGTTCGTGCTGCTCAAGGCCGTCGACTACTTCCTCGACCGGTACGACCTGCTGTTGTCCCAGCGCAACAACCTGTTCACCGGCGCCAGCTACACCGACCTCAACGCGGTGATGCCGGCGAAGCTGATCCTGATGTGCATCGCGGTGTTCTGCGCCCTGGCGTTCTTCTCGGTGATCTTCCTGAAGAACCTGCAGATCCCGGCGCTGGCCACCGTGCTGCTGCTGCTGTCGAGCGTCGTGGTCGGCGCGGTGTGGCCGGCCCTGCTGGAGCAGTTCTCGGTCCGCCCGAACGCCAACCAGCGCGAAGCCGTCTCCATCGAGCGCAACCTCGCGGCCACCAAGTCCGCGTTCGGCATCGGGGACGACAAGGTCAAGTTCGTCGACTACCCGGGCAAGACCCAGCTGCAGCCCAGCGAGGTCGCCGACGACGCCGGCACCATCCCCAACATCCGGCTGCTCGACCCCAACGTGCTGTCGGCGACGTTCACGCAGCTCACGCAGCAGTACAACTTCTACGGCTTCCCCGACAAGCTCGACGTCGACCGCTACAGGGACGCCAACGGGCAGCTGCAGGACTACCTCGTCGCGCTGCGCGAGATCAACACCGACGGCCTGGCGGTCAACCAGCAGAACTGGATCAACCGGCACACCGTCTACACCCACGGCAACGGCTTCATCGCCGCCCCCGCCGACCGCGTCGACTCGACCTTCAACGAGGGCGCCACCCAGGGCGGCTACCCGGTCTTCCAGATCAGCGACGTCGCCAACAAGGGCCAGGGCGGCATCCCGGTCGAGCAGCCGCGGGTCTACTACGGCGAGCTGGTCGGTCCCGACGACTACGCCATCGTCGGCGGCAACCCCGGTGATGCTCCGCGCGAGTACGACACCGACACCCAGCAGTTCACCTACGACGGCCGCGGCGGCGTGCCGATCGCCAACCCGTTCAAGCGACTGGCGTTCGCCGCCTACTACGGCGAGCGGAACTTCCTGTTCAGCGGCGTGATCGGGGACAACTCCAAGCTCATCTACGAGCGCAACCCGCGCGACCGCGTCCAGAAGGTCGCCCCGTGGCTCAAGCTCGACGGCGACCCGTACCCCGCGGTGGTCGACGGCCGCATCAAGTGGATCGTCGACGGTTACACCACGCTCAACAACTACCCGTACTCCAAGCTGACCGAGCTGGGCGAGGCCACCAACGACACCCTCACCGGCGTCGAGCGCCAGCCGAACCAGCAGATCAACTACATCCGCAACTCGGTCAAGGCCACGGTCGACGCCTACGACGGCACCGTCGACCTCTACGCCACCGACCAGAACGACCCGGTCCTCAAGACCTGGGAAGGCGTGTTCCCCGGCGTCGTCAAGCCGGCCAGCGAGATCAGCCCGCAGCTGCGCGAGCACTTCCGCTACCCGGAGGACATGTTCAAGGTGCAGCGCAAGCTGCTCACCGAGTACCACGTGGACAACCCGGGTGACTTCTTCTCCACCCAGACGTTCTGGGAGGTGCCCAACGACCCGACGGCTCGGGGCACCGTCGGTAGCAGCGAAGGCCAGCAGCCGCCCTACTACGTGCTCGCCCAGGTCGAGGGCCAGCAGCAGCCGAACTTCCAGCTGACCAGCGCTCTGACCGCGCTGCGCAGGCAGAACCTGTCCGCGTGGGTGTCGGTGTCCTCGGACCCGAAGAACTACGGGCAGATGACCGTGCTGCGGCTGCCCACCAACACGCTGACCCCGGGGCCGAACCAGGTCCAGAACCAGATGGAGTCGACTCCCGAGGTCACTGAGAACCGGACGCTGTTCAACAACCCCAACGTCACGGCGATCTTCGGCAACCTGCTCACGCTCCCGGTGGCCGGTGGGCTGCTCTACGTCGAGCCCATCTACATCCAGCGCAACGAGCAGGAGTCGTACCCGCAGCTCGCCAGGGTGCTGGTGTCCTTCGGCGGGAAGGTCGGGTTCTCCGAGACGTTGCAGGGCGCCCTCGACCAGGTCTTCGGATCCGGAGCGGGTTCGGCGACCCAGCCGGGGACGCCCGACCAGCAACCGGGGCAGCCGGAGCAGCCGCCCACTCCGGGCACGCCGCAGACCGACCAGTCCGTCAGCGCCATCCGCGACGCGCTCGAGCGCGTTCGCAAGGCCCAGCAGTCCGGGAACTTCGCCGAGATGGGTCAGGCCTACCAGCAGCTCGACGAAGCCATCAAGCGCTTCGAGCAGACCCAGGGCACCGGAGGCTGAGCCGTCCGTGTGGAAGTCGGCGGGGTGGGGACCGGCGCGGTCCCCACCCCGCCGACGCATTTCCGGACCAGGTCACAGGTGGTGGGCGGGCTTTGGTCACCCCCGGTTTGAACGGCCGTTACCCGCCCCGTAGACTTGGGTCCACAACAGAGCGGCCGATTCGGCCGACGGCGCGGGGTGGAGCAGTTCGGTAGCTCGCTGGGCTCATAACCCAGAGGTCGCAGGTTCAAATCCTGTCCCCGCTACTGATCGACAGGCGCCTTCCGGAGACATCCGGGAGGCGCCTTCGTCGTTGGTGATGTCGTGATGACTCAGCAGATCCTGGATCGCTTCGACATCGAAGAAGCCCTCATCCGCTACACCCGCGCGATCGACTCCGGTGACTGGGACCGGCTCGACACCGTGTTCACCCCGGACGCCCGGATCGACTACACGGCCTCGGGTGGCATCGAGGGCGACTTCGCCACCATCAAGCCGTGGCTGGCCGAGAACCTGCCGATCTTCACGCGGCGCATGCACTCCCTGCACCAGATCGCCATCGACCACGAGGGCCCCGACCGCGCCCAGGTCGCCGCCTACTTCCACAACCCGATGATCCTGCCCCGGGGCGACGGCGAGCCGGAACTGCTGGTGGAGTTCGGCGGCATCTACCACCACACCTTCACCCGAACCCCGGACGGCTGGCGAAGCCGTTTCCTGCAGGAGGAGATCTGCTGGAAGCGAGGGCTGTGAGGCCGGCTCGCGGGGATGGGCTGAACGGGGCTTCAGGCCGGGGGTGCGGTGTGGTCTGCTCGCGGTGTGATGAAGCTGGTGCTGTGCGTGCGCGGTGGTGATCTCGGCGCGGTGCTCCGGGGAGCTGAGCTCCGCGAGCGGTTGCGGGCCGCGGGAGCCGTCGCGCTCCAGGTGAACGTCGATGACGCCGACGTGGCGCCCGCGATGCGGTTCGGGCCGGGGGAGCCGGTGACCGGGCTGGTGTCGGTGTGGACCGACGGGGACGCGGACCCGCTGGTCGCGGCGGTCGCCGAGGCGGCAGGGGACCCGGGGGTGCACGCGTACCGGGTGACCGAGAAGGTCCGGCTGGATCCGCTGCCGGTGGCGGACGGGCAGCGCGCGGACGTCTACGCGCAGGTGGCCTTGCTGCGGCGGCCCGAGAGCATGTCGCGGGAGGACTACCTGGGCTACTGGCTGGTGCACCACACGCCGATCGCGATTCGGACCCAGAACACGTCGGGGTACGTCCAGAACGTCGTGGAAGAGGTGCTGACGCCGAATTCCCCGGATGTCGCCGCCATCGTCGAGGAGCATTTCCCGATGGAGGGGATGACCGATCCGCACGCGTTCCACGGAAGCGGCGGGGATGAGGCCGAGCTGAAGCGTCGTTTCACGGAGTTGATGGCCAGCGTCGCCGAGTTCGGCGGCGGTGACGGGCTCGACGTGGTTCCGACGAGTCGGTACCAGTGGAGCCTGTGAGCTGGGATTTCCGCTTTCGCCACCCCGGTGTTCGGTCGCTTTCCGGGCCGTGTAGAGTTCTATTCACAACAGAACGACGCGGCCGGAAATTCGGCCGATGGCGCGGGGTGGAGCAGTTCGGTAGCTCGCTGGGCTCATAACCCAGAGGTCGCAGGTTCAAATCCTGTCCCCGCTACTAGAGAAAGTGCCTCCGGTGATCCGGAGGCACTTTTCTTCTTTCACGTTCAGTCCTTCAGGCCTTCGGCCCACTTGCGAGCGCAGCCGGGGGAGCACACCCTGCCCTCGCCTCGAACCACGGCCGTTTGACGCATGGTGCGGCCGCAGACCATGCAGGAGTCCGTCTCGGCGCCGCGCTGCGCCGGGACCATGGACTTGGCTCGTTCAGTGACCCGCTGGGTCACCTTCTCCTTGCTCTCGTTGACCTTGGTACGCAACCAACTGCGATGCACGCCCGAACCTCCTGCTTCCCATGCCGTGCCCCCGCCGGAGGCCCGGCGGTCACCAGCAGCGTGAGGGTAACCACACGTAGTTGTGCAGTTTCAGAACGTGATAGCACCTCATTGCGCGCCCAAGAACCCCCATCCAGGCGAACGATCGGGAGCTTGGTTGCAATGCGTGCATCTACCAGGGCTGCATTCGGGTGGGATCTGTGATCGTCTTGGTCCCCAGCGTCGAAAAACCGGTAATCCCGACCTGGAACCAATGGCGGAACGGTTCGTCCACTTGGACCAGTCGGGTGCAACCACTGTGGACAGAAGCGCCGACCACTGTGGACAGCTCCGGCGGGACGTGGCACCGTTGGTGTCGTGAGCGAGCTGAATGCGACATCCGCTGCCCTGTTGGGACTACTGCACGAAGGGCCGAAGACCGGTGGCCAGCTGGTCGCCGCGGCCACCGAGCGCTTCGCCGGGTTCTTCAGCGTCACCCGCAGCCAGGTCTACCGGGAGCTGCCCGCGCTGACCGAGGACGGCCTGCTGCGCCTCGGCAAGCAGGGGCCGCGCTCCAGCCAGCAGTACGCGATCACGGCCGCCGGCAAGAAGGCGTTCAAGTCGTGGCTGAACACCGCGCCCGGTCCGGACAACGTCCGCAGCCCGCTGATCCTCCGGCTGGTCTACTCCGGCACCCTCACCCCGCGCCAGCGCGCCGGCCTCGTCGAGTCCGCTCGCGCGCAGACCGCGGTGAAGATGGATGAAGCCCGCAACGCCGCCAAGACGGCGGGCGACCCCTACGAGAAGGCCGCCGCCGACTTCACCGTCGCCTACAACCGGGCGATCATCAAGCTGCTCGACTCGATCCCCGACTGACCCGGGGTCCGCTCGCGAACAACGGCTGCGCCGCTCGATCGGCGCAGCCGTTGTTCGTGCGCGGGGGCTGGGGAAGCCGATCTGGCGGCAACGTGCCGTCCTCGTGGGCGACCCGTTATCGGTGAAGTACCCTGAGCTCTGTGAATGCCGACGTCGCAGCCTCCCTCAAGGAACTGTCCAACACGCTCGAAGGCATCGAGAGCGTGATGGATCTCGACGCGCTCCGCGCGGAGATCGCGGAGCTGGAGGAAGAGGCGGCCAAGCCCGATCTCTGGGACGACGTCGAGAACGCGCAGCGGGTCAGCAGTCGCCTGGTGTACCGGCAGGCCGACCTGCGTCGCGTCACCGAGCTCCGCCAGCGCGTCGAAGACCTCGAAGTCCTCTACGAGCTCAGCGAGGACGAGGGCGATGACTCGGGTCTCGCCGAGGCCGACGAGGAGCGCCAGCGCCTCGCCAAGGACCTCGAGACCCTCGAGGTCCGCACCCTGCTCTCCGGCGAGTACGACCAGCGCGAAGCGATGGTCACGATCCGCGCCGAGGCCGGTGGCGTCGACGCCGCGGACTTCGCCGAGACGCTGATGCGGATGTACCTGCGCTGGGCCGAGCGGCACTCCTACACGACCGAGGTCTACGACACCTCCTACGCCGAGGAGGCCGGGCTGAAGTCCGCGACCTTCCGCGTCAACGCGCCCTACGCCTACGGCACCCTCTCCGTCGAGCAGGGCACGCACCGCCTCGTGCGCATCTCGCCGTTCGACAACCAGGGCCGTCGGCAGACGTCCTTCGCCGGTGTCGAGGTGCTGCCGGTCGTCGAGGAGACCGACCACGTCGAGATCCCGGAGAAGGACATCCGGGTCGACGTCTTCCGCTCCTCCGGCCCCGGTGGGCAGAGCGTGAACACCACCGACTCCGCGGTGCGCATCACCCACATCCCGACCGGCGTGGTCGTCTCCTGCCAGAACGAGAAGTCGCAGCTGCAGAACAAGGCCGCCGCGATGCGCGTGCTGCAGTCCAAGCTGCTGGCCCGCAAGAAGGAGGAGGAGCGCGCCGAGCTGGACGCCCTCAAGGAGAGCGGTTCCAGCTGGGGCAACCAGATGCGCTCCTACGTGCTGCACCCGTACCAGATGGTCAAGGACCTGCGGACCGAGCACGAGGTCGGCAATCCCGAGGCCGTGCTCGACGGCGAGATCGACGGTTTCCTGGAAGCCGGCATCCGCTGGCGCCGGCAGCAGCAGAGCGTGGCCTGATCGACCCCCAGCGCTCCCATCGAAAGTGCTGGTCACGGCTAGTGCGACCACCTCTGTGGGTGAGTGCGGATCGCCCTATCGGGCGGGGGTAAACTCCCGCCCGTGATCCGCCTTGAGCACGTGTCCAAGACGTACAAGACGTCGACCCGGCCCGCTCTCGACGATGTCTCGGTGAGCATCGACAAGGGCGAGTTCGTGTTCCTCATCGGGCCATCGGGCTCCGGGAAGTCGACGTTCATGCGACTCCTCCTGCGCGAGGATGTGCCCAGCCGCGGCCGGGCGTTCGTCGCCGACTGGAACGTCGCGAAGTTGCCGCGCCGTCGGGTTCCCCGGCTGCGCCAGCGCATCGGCTGCGTCTTCCAGGACTTCCGGCTGCTGAACAACAAGACCGTCGCGGAGAACGTCGCGTTCGCGCTGGAGGTCATCGGCAAGCCCCGGCAGGACATCCAGCGCGTCGTCCCGCAGGTGCTGCAGCTGGTGGGCCTCGACGGCAAGGCCGACCGGATGCCGAACGAGCTCTCCGGTGGTGAGCAGCAGCGCGTCGCCATCGCGCGCGCCTTCGTCAACCGGCCGCTGGTGCTGCTGTGCGATGAGCCGACCGGAAACCTGGACCCCGACACGAGCCAGGACATCATGCTGCTGCTGGAGCGGATCAACCGCACCGGCACCACCGTCGTGATGGCCACGCACGACCACGGCATCGTCGACTCGATGCGCCGTCGCGTCGTGGAGCTCAGCCTCGGCCGGGTCATCCGAGACGACGCCCGCGGCGTGTACGGCGTCGGTCGCTGAAGCGGCGCGACCCGATCGCCGGGCACCCGAGGACACACACCCCCGAACGGCAGGAAAGCTGACCCAAGATGCGTGCGAGCTTCGTATTCAGCGAGGTCGTCAACGGCCTTCGGCGCAACGTGACGATGACCATCGCGATGATCCTGACGACCGCCATCTCGGTGGGTCTGCTCGGCGGTGGTCTGCTGGTGGTCCGGCTCATCGACAAGATGCAGGAGACCTACCAGGACCGCGTCGAGGTCGTGGTGTTCATGACCGACGACGTCAGCGCCAATGACTCCGACTGCAGCCAGCAGCCCTGCGCCTCGGTTAAGTCGGCGCTCAGCGGCACCGACGGAGTCAACTCGGTCAAGTACGAGAACCGGGAAGAGGCGTTCGCCAGCTTCAACAAGGTCTTCGAGTCGCAGCCGGAGCTCAAGGACGTCGCCCGCGCCGAGGCGATGCCTGCCTCGCTGCGGGTGAAGCTCGACGACCCGGAGCGCTTCCCGCAGATCCAGGCCGAGTTCGCCAGCAAGCCGGGTGTGGACAGCGTCGTCGACCAGGCCGAGTACCTGGACCGGCTGTTCGACATCCTCAACGGCGTGCGCAACGCGGTGTTCTCGATCGCGCTGGTGCAGGCGCTGGCAGCGCTGCTGCTGATCTCCAACACCATTCAGCTCTCGGCGTTCACCCGCCGCACGGAGACGGGCATCATGCGCCTGGTGGGCGCGACGCGGTGGTACACCCAGCTCCCGTTCTTGCTGGAAGCGATGGTGTCCGGTCTGATCGGTGCGGTGCTGGCGATCCTCGGCCTGCTCGTCGCGAAGGCGGCTTTCATCGACAGGGTCATGGGACCGGTGCTGGGCACCGGCATCATCCCCGCGGTCGAATGGGGCGACATCGCGCTGATCTCGCCGATCCTGCTGCTGGTCGCGGCAGCGATCTCCTCGATCACCGGTTACGTCACGCTCCGCCTGTACGTGCGGCTGTAGCCTGATGCTCGGCGGTCCCCGCTGGAGGGGGGCCGCCGAGTTCGGCTTATCCGGGTGACACGAGGACTAGAGTTGTTCGCATGGTGAAGGAACGCGGCCGCAAGGTCATCTCGCAGAACCGCAAGGCGCGGCATGACTGGTCGGTGCTCGACGTCTACGAGGCCGGCATCGCGCTGACCGGTACCGAGGTCAAGAGCCTGCGCCAGGGCAAGGCGCAGCTGGTCGACGGCTTCGCCACTGTGGACGACGGCGAGGTCTGGCTGCGCAACGTGCACATCCCCGAGTACACCGAGGGGACCTGGACCAACCACGAGCCGCGTCGTTCGCGCAAGCTCCTGCTGCACCGGCACGAGATCGAGCGGCTGGTCGGCAAGATCAAGGAGACCGGGCTGAGCCTGGTGCCGATGTCGCTGTACTTCAGCGACGGCAAGGCCAAGGTCGAGCTCGCTCTGGCACGCGGCAAGAAGGCGCACGACAAGCGCCAGGACATCGCCAAGCGCGACATGGAACGTGAGATCCAGCGCGCCATCGGGCGTGCGCGAAAGGGCAAGCGCTGATTTGACGGCACCGCTCGACGACAACCGAATCCCCGCTTGGCTGGACGAGCTCGGCTTGCCGGGTCTGGTCGACATCCACACCCACTTCCTGCCGCCCAACGTGCTGGACAAGGTGTGGGAGTACTTCGACAACGCCTCCGAGCACTACGGGATGCGGTGGGACATCTTCTACCGGCACGACGAGGCCACCCGGGTGCGGCTGCTGCGCGAGTTCGGTCTGCGCGCGTACGCCCCGCTTGTCTACGCGCACAAACCGGCGATGGCCGAGTGGCTCAACGACTGGGTCCGCGACTTCGCCGAGCGCACGCCGGACGCCGTGCCCACCGCCACGATCTACCCGGAGCCCGGCGTCGGCGAGTACCTCGCCCGCGCGCTGGACGGGGGCGCCCGCTGCGTGAAGATGCACGTCCAGGTGGGTGGGTTCGATCCGCGCGACCCGCTGCTGGACCAGGCGTGGGGCCTGCTCAGCGAGACCGGCGTGCCGGTCGTCGTGCACTGCGGGCACGGTCCGATCCCCGGTTCCTACACCGGGCTGGACGTGTTCGAAGGCGTGCTGCGCAGGCATCCCGGCCTGACGGCCGTGCTGGCGCACGCGGGAATGCCCGACTACCTCGCCGCGTTGGCCCTCGTGGAGCGCTACCAGCGGGTCCACCTGGACACGACGATGGTCGGCGTGGCGTTCAGCGAGAAGTTCGCCCCGCTGCCCAAGGACTGGTCCGCCCGGATCGCGGTCCACTCCGACCGGATCGTGCTGGGCACGGACTACCCGAACATCCCGTACCGGTACGCGGACCAGCTCGCGGTCATCGCGGACTGGGCCCACCGCGACCAGCGCCTCGGCCCGGATTTCCTGCGCGCGGTGCTGCACGACACACCGGCTGCGCTGCTGGGCTTGAGCGTTTGAGGGATATGGGAATGATCGCCGGGACGGGACGCGTTATCCTGTTGGACACCGGTTCGAAAGCCGGGAGCAGTGGAGTGAAGACATGGGGGTGAACGGTTTCGACTCCGTACGTTGATCCTTGGGAAGCGTGCCGGTGCAGGCGGGAGACCACCGTGAGCGTCGCCGCAAACAAATAAGCGCCGACAAGAGTCAGCGCGAGTTCGCCCTCGCCGCCTGAGCGAGGAGCGACTCTGTCGGACCGGGAACGCCTCCGTCCCGGAATCCGGCATCAGCTAGGAGGCTCGACCACGAGGTTCGGTCGCGGGACCTCGTGGGACATCAAACAGCGACTGGGCTCGTCACACCGGCTAGTTCGCGAGACCGGTGGAGCCGAGTAGAGGCATAGCGGACTGCGCACGGAGAAGCCTTGGTGAAGCGACGGAGGACCCGGGTTCGATTCCCGGCACCTCCACGATGATCCTGGTCGATGCCCTTCGGGCATCTTCCCGGGATCGTGATGTCCGTACGGGGGCCGAGCCCCCGTAGACCCCCACGGAGCGGGGAGCACGTTCTTGCGTGCTCCCCGCTCCGTGTTTTCTCCCGGGCCTGCTCTCGGACCAGCATTTCGTCCTCGTGGAGTGCACTCGCCTTTCTCGTTTCCAGGCGATCCTCATCGGACGTTCGCCGCGCGGTCAGTGCGATAATCTCGCGAACCGGGACGAAAGTCCTGGTCAGGCTGCATTTTTGCGTCGTCGGCGCGATGCTGTCCGGACACGTCCTCTACGAGGGGGAGGCGGTTGAGATGTCCAATCCGGACACGGGGCAGCAGACGAGTCGCGAGCAGCGCGCCGAGCAGACGCAAGCGCCCGAGCAGCGGCAGGCTCCGGAGCAGCGGCAGGAATGGGCGATGTCCAGCGCTCGCCCGGCTGCTGGCAGGTCGAGGTGGCTCGCCTTCGGCGGCTGGATGCTGGTGCTGGCCGGCGCCTTCAACATCATCGCCGGGCTGACGGCGCTGCTGCGCCCCGACTACTTCGTGGTGGGTGGCGGTGAGCTGCTGGTGTTCGGCTTCGGGGCGTGGGGGATCATCTGGCTGGCCTTCGGAGCGCTGCAGGTCCTCGCCGGTGCGGGCTGCCTCTCCGGGCAGCGGTGGGCGCGGATCACCGGGATCGGGCTCGCCGGCCTGTCGGCGATCGGCCATCTCGCCTTCTTGGCGGCCTTCCCGCTCTGGGAGCTCGCCTCGATCGCACTGGCGATCCTGGTCATGTACGCACTGGTCGTCCCGGACGAGGACGCGATCGCCTGAGCCCGGCGACACCGGCGCACCCAGCGACCGCACGCCGTCCACCGACCGAAGACGCACGCACGACGCGCGATGGCTGCTCACATGGGTTGATCACCGGGCGCCCAACTCGGCGCCCACGCGTCGTCGGGGATGCGCGGCGTCGAGGTGCGCAGGTGGTCGCGGAGCGCGGTCAGCACGGGGTGTCGATCTCCCACGCGGGACAGCAGCACGTGGGGGTAGACCGGGGTCGGGTCGTGCAGCGGGATGCGCCGCAGGTCATGGGTTTGGGGCCACAGGTACCGATCTCCTCGGCCGACGAGGGTGGACAGCGAAGGCGAGTCGGCCAGCTCGTCCATCAGGGCCTCGTCGCCGAAGTGGGGGCCGAGCGCGTCGATGCTCAGGCCGAAGGCCTCGGACACCGCCCGGTAGAACGCCGACCACTCGGTTCCCGGCTGGATCCCGGGGACCCAGATCCGGTGGCCGACCAGATCCGCGGGCCTGGCGCGCGGTGCGTCCGCCAAGGGATGTCCAGGCCCGACCAGGAGTTCCAGGGGAGTGTCCAGGAGACGTTCCGCCCTGATCCCGTCCGGCACCTGGTCCGGCGCCAGGGCGCGGAATGACGCGTCGACGGTGCCGTCGCGCACGGCCTGGGCTGCTCCGGCCGCGTTCTCGTCGGCGAGCGCGACCGCGTCCAAGTCCATCTCGGGATGCGAGCGGTAGAACCGGTACACGGCCTGGGCCGGAGCGATCCGCCGGTTGAGGACGTCGACGCGCAGCGGGCGGCTGCCGGGGCGCACGGCCTGCTCGCTCCGCTCGACGGCTGCCAGGACTTCCTTGGCGTGCGGCAGAAAGGCCTGCCCGTCCAGGCTCGGCCGGGACCCGCGTGGGGTGCGCACCAGGAGGGCGACTTGGAGGTGTCTCTCCAGAGCCGCGATCCGCTTGGAGACCGCTTGCTGGCTGATCCCGAGATCGTCCGCCGCCGCCTGGAACTGGCCGGACCGGGCGACGGCCACGAACGTCCGCAGCGCTTCCACATCCACAGCCCCAGGCTAGGGCCACAACGAGCAGTTGTGGCTGATGAGCTGCACGGTTGTTTGATCGCGCGTTCTCCGGGGTGGTGGTATCGCCTCATGATGATTCCGAAGCCCGGGGGGAAGTTTTCATGAAAACTTCCCCACCCCCGATCAGCGCAGACCACGTCCTCCACGTTCGGACCCCAGAATTCGCGCGCCACGCGGAGCGGATCGCGGAGGTGACCGATGCGACGTCCCGGTTGAACGTGCTGCCGTTCAGCGACGACGAAGGCCGTGCCGAACTACTGTCCGTTGTGTTCGGCGGCCCGCTCCCGGAGTCGGTGACGATCTACCCGCCGTTCTTCACGGAATGCGGGCTGCACACGACCTTCGGCGAGAACGTCTTCGTCAACCAGGGATGCACCTTCATGGACAAGGGCGGCATCCGCATCGGCAACGGCGTCATGATCGCCCCGAAGGTCAACCTGATCACCGGCGGACATCCGCTGCCCCTGGCCGAGCGTCGCGAATACATCGCCTTCGCCCCGATTTCCGTCGAAGACGACGTCTGGATCGGTGCGGCGGCCACGATCCTGCAGGGCGTGACCATCGGGGCCGGTGCCGTGGTGGCCGCCGGTGCGGTGGTGTCGCGCGACGTCCCTGCCCGCACCCTGGTCGCCGGAAATCCTGCGCGGGTGATCAAGACGATCGACTGAGTTCCGCCGGCGTCCCGCGCCGTCGAAGCGGTCCTCGGGTGACATTCCGGTCGTCCTCTGTCGAGGAGGTGAGCGCCCGACTCCTCGTGCGCCCGAGCACGGACGAAGCCGCGGAGCGTCTGACTGCCCGGGTGTCGTGAACTCGCCACTGCTGAGCACTCCGCGCGCGCCCGACACGGCATAGAGTCCTCCTGGGTCCGCCGTTCCTGGAGGTTCGACTTGCACGTCGGTGTGCGCGGCGTGTGCGCCGCTGCGGTGTTCACCCTGTTCGCCAGCGGGTTCCCGGCTACCGCCGGTGCCGTCGGCCCGTGCTTCGATTCGGGCGCGCCGACGACCGTCGAACAGGGGCGGCTGGATGACGACGTAGCGGTCGAGATCCTGCGGCGAAGCGGTTTCGACCGGCGCGCTGGGGAATTCGAGCAGGAGCTGTGCGGCGTCGACACGATCGAGGACGCGAAGCGGTTCGTGCGGTCCGAGGGCGGACGGTTGTGGGAGGCCGCCGTCGCCCGCGCGCAGGGCCGCGAACCCGCAGCGGGTGATCTTCCCGCGGAAGACGACCGCCCCCTCTACTGGGCGCGGCTGCACATGACCAGGTCGCTGGCCCGCTGGCAGCCGGGGTTCGAACTCGGCCCAGCCGAGCGGGCGGAGCTGGTGGGGTCCTTCGAGCGCGAATCGCGCGGCCACAGCAGCGTCGAAGCGCAGGCAGGTTTCAAGCGAGTGCTGGTCAGCGGCTTCGACCCGTTCCAGCTCGACGACGACATCCGCCGCAGCAACCCCTCCGGCGCGGTGGCCCTCGCGCTCGACGGCACCGTGCTCGACACGCCTTCGGGCCCGGCCCGCGTCGAGGCGGTGATGTTCCCCGTGCTGTGGGAGCCGTTCGAGCAGGGCATCGTCGAACGGGCCTTCCTGCCGCACGTGCGGCCAGGTCCGGAACAGGTCGACCTGTTCGCCACGATCAGCCAGGGCCGGCCGGAGCGATTCGACGTCGAGCGCTGGAACGGTCGCTGGCACCAAGGCGCCGACAACGACCGCGAGGTGCGCGCCGGCGGTGTGATCACCGTGCCGCCGGATCTGCCGACGATCGACCCCCAGCCCGAGTTCGTGCCCACGACCCAGCCCTACGCCGAGATCGTCGCCGCTGACACCGGCCGCTTCCCGGTCTTCGACAACACCCAGGTGACCGAGATCCCGAGCGGCGAGACCGAGCCGGTGGTCCGGCCGGACGGGCCGACACCAGGTTCGCAGGCCCGGCAGGGCGGTGGCGGCAGCTACCTGTCCAACGAGGTCGCTTATCGGACGACGCTGCTGCGCGACGCGGTGGGCGCCGAGATCCCCGGCGGGCACGTGCACACGCCGATCCTGGAATTCGGTCCCGGTAACACCACCGAGATCACGGACCCGGCGTTCGAGGCGAGCCGCCGCGACATCAACGCCCAGTTCCGCAACATCCTCGCTGTCGCGGTGGGTGCCGGCGTCACGGGCGATCCGTCCCATCGGTCGGTCACGCCGAGGTCCGAACCGCTGCCGCCGCCGTCCATGTGATCCGCTCGCGACGGTGAGGTGGACGGCAGTACGCGCGCCGGTGCGCCGGTGACGCGCGACGGTTCCCGCCCGGACCCTGGTCGCGGTAGTCCTCGCGCATGTGATCAAGAGCTTGCACGTCGAACGCTGACGGCGGGCTCGCCTGCCACCGGGAGGCTGCTCGGCCGGGGGTGGCCGGCGTGCTCGCTGTGGCGAGTGGGGCGCGCGATAATTAAACGAAAGATCAACTATCATTTATTCACGAATAGTGACTGCAGTCACAGCGCGATGTGTGTTGTTTGGCTTACGTTTACCCCCATTCGGAGTAGCGCGGATCACGCTACGGACACGCCGAGTGATGGGAGCCGATGTGGGCGAGAAAACGGGAGGCCGGACCCGCTGGCGCGTGTTCGGGCTGGTGCTGCTGGTCGGGATCTTCGGGGTCGGGCTGATGTTCACCGGTCTGTCCCAAGGTGCGATCGCGGCATCGTTCGCGGTGGCGGGCACCAGCTACAAGGCTTCGGCCGACAAGCTCGACGCGCAGGGCGTCGTGCAGTACGGATCGGTCGATCGCAGCGCCGATCAGGCTCACCCCGTGCTGGTCAACGGATTCCGGAAGGCGAAGCTGGACAACTTCTGCCAGTCCATCGTCGTCCCGGAGCTGCCGGGGATCGGTGACATCACCGTGAAGATCGCGGCGCCCGGCGGGATGAACGCGGACAACCTGGTGCTCGGTGTCGAGGAGGTCACCGGTGACCTCACCCTGAACAACGTCGAGATCGGCCGCGACGCCGGAACCTTCGACAAGGGGCCCAACGGCGTGACCGGCGGGACGGGCAACTTCGGCATCCAAGCCGACAGCACGCAGATCGAGGGTCTGCGCCAGGTCGCCTGGTCGACCACCGCATCGACGCTGAAGCTCAACCAGGTGCAGATCAAGGCCAGCGCCGGCCGCAACGAGTGCTTCTGACCGGGGGTGATCGCATGGCTGCGAAGAACGAGACTCGGACCAAGTTCCGCCAGTGGCGACGTACTCGGCCGTTCTGGGCCGGGTTCTGCACCCTGGTGTCCGGGCTGCTGATCCTGTTCCCGCCCTACGCCTCGCTGAAGTTCGGCGACATCATCGTCTCGCTGAACACGATGACCGGGATCTCGGCGATGGTCATCGGGGTCCTGCTGGTGTGCTGCGGGCTGTCGTTCTGGACCCGCCAGGAGTTCCGGATGCCCGCCGGGATCGTGGCGCTGCTGCTGTCGGTGGCCGCGATCGTGACCGCCAACCTCGGATCGTTCCTGCTCGGGACCCTGTTCGGAGTGGTGGGAGCGGCACTGGGCATCGCGTGGACGCCCAAGGCGCGTCAGCGCAAGCCCGCCGCGGAACCCGCAACGCAACCCGTCGAGGTTCCGACCGGTCTTGCCGGAGGACGTGCGTGAGGTCATCGAGGCTTCGCCTGGTGGCGGGCGTGCTCGGTTCGACGCTGGCGCTGGGGATGCTCGGCCCCGCCGCGGCGGCCCAGGAATCCGGCGGCGGTCCGATCTCGGACCTGCTCGGTCTGTCGCCGGACGCCGCTCCGACGACTACCGAAGCGCCGGCTCCTGCTCCGACACCGACCCCGGCTCCGACGTCGACTCCGGTGCCCGAGTCGAGTTCAGCTCCGGAACCGGCGCCGACCGCGCCGGTTCCGGCTCCCACCTCCGCTCCGCTCCCGGCGCCCCTGCCCGCTCCCGCCCCGAAACCGGGTGCGCTGCCGCCGGCTTCGTCGTCCGGCGACGTCCAGCCCGGCCCCGGCCGGTCCTGGACGCTGACGGCCAGCACGCTGAAGCTCGTGGGCTCCCGGTACCGGGGCGTCGAGGAACGCGACGGGGTGCGGACGCTGCACTTCACCGTCGACCGCCTGGAGATCACCGACCTCGTGCAACGCGGGGCTCTGGGCAACGGCATGACCCTGCGCACCGCCGCGCGCCAGGGAAGCGTGTCGACCGTGGTCAACGGCCCGATCGAGCTCTACACCCAGGAGCTGACCGGGACGCTGGCCATCGCCCGCACCACGCTCACGGCCGACTCGCTCCTGATGCCGGACCTCGACCTGGGATTCCTGCAGCTGCCCGAGCTGACCTTCACCGACGCGATCGTCCGCAACACCGACCTCGTCGGCGGCACGCTGACCATCCCCGGAGCGCACCTCGGGCTGGAGTGATCACGCGGGTCTCGGGGCGTTGCTCGTGCGGTGCAGCAGGTGCAGGAAGTACGGCGTGCCGATGAGCGCCGTGATCAGCCCTGCCGGGAGCTGATCCGGTGCGATCGCGGTGCGCCCCAAGGCATCCGCCGCGCAGACGAGGATCGCGCCCAGCAAGGCCGCGACCGGCAGGGACCGGGCGTGCTTGCGTCCCACGAGCGCCCGCGCCGCGTGGGGCGCGACGAGGCCGACGAAGGCGATGACGCCGATCGCCGCGACCGCCGCTCCGGTCAGAACCACCGCGCACAGCAGCAGCACCAGCCGTGCCCGGGGCACCGCAACGCCCAGGACGCGGGGCGTCTCGTCGTCGAGCGAGAGCAGGTCCAGCTCGGCCCGTGCCCCGACGAGCAGCGGGATCGCGAGGGCGATGGCCAGGGCGACCGGAACCAGGTGCTCCGGCAGCCGCCCGTAGGTCGAGCCGCCCAGCCAGGTCAGCGCCTTGGTCTCGTTCCACGGATCGGTCAGGGTGATCAGCAGCGTGATCAGCGCCTGGGTGCCCGCCTGCATGCCGAACCCGATGAGCACCAGGCGTTCGCTGGAGAACCCGCCGCGTGCCGCCACCGCGAACACCACCGCCGCGGCCAGAGCCGCGGCGAGGCCCGCCGCGCTCGCCTGCGCCCACAAACCGACCCCGGGTGCGAAGGTGATCACCGCGATCGCGCCGATCCCCGCACCACCGGACGTTCCGAGGATTCCTGGTTCCGCCAAGGGGTTTCGGGCCACCGCCTGGATCGCCGCGCCCGCAAGGGCGAGCGCGGCACCGGCCAGCAGAGCCGCCAGGACGCGCGGGAAGCGGTTGCCCATCACGTTCGACACGATCGGTCCCGCCTGCCCGGTCACCCAGTTGCCGACGTCGCCCAGCAGCAGCATCCGGTCGCCGAGCAGCACCGACACCACCACGACCAGCGCGGTCAGGACCAGCAGACCCGCCAGCACCAGCCGGAACCGCAGCGCGCTCACCGACCCGCGCACGCCCGCCGCCGGCGACTCGGACACCGCGCCCGACACCCGGACCCCGCGCGCGAGCACGATCAGGAACAGCACGCCGAGCAGCGTCGTCACCACGCCCGCAGGCACTTCCAGGGCGCCTTGAGCGCCGATCACCGCGCGCAGCAGGACGTCCGCGCCGAGCAGCAGCACCACGCTCATCGCCGCCGAGACCGGGATCAGCGCCGCGTGCCGGTGCAGTCCGGGCACGACGTTCGCGCCCAACCGCACCAGCGCCGGGGCGGCCAGGCCCACGAATCCGATCGGCCCGGCGAGGGTGACCGCCGAGGCGGCCATCAGCACGGCCAGCGCGATCGCCCCCAGGCGGATCCGTCCGACGTGGACGCCGAGTGCGCGCGCGTGGTCGTCGCCGAGGTGGATCAGGTCGAGCTTGCGCGCCAGCAGCAGGAGCCAGACCAGGGCGATCAGCACCACCGGCGCGAGCGTGCGGACCCCGTCCACGCCGTTCTGGCTCAGCGACCCCGCGCCCCAGGCGAACAAGCCCTCGGTCTCCTCCGAGAACAGCAGCAGCAACATCTGCGTCACCGAGCTCATCGCCAGCGCGAGCGCCGTCCCCGCCAGCACCAACCGCACGATCCCGGTACCGCCCTTGCCCGAGAGGCCCAGAACGACCAGAGCTGCGCACAACCCGCCCGCGAACGCGACACCTGCCGTGCCCAGCAGCGGGACGGAGACGCCGAAGGCCGCGACGGCGACGATCGCCAGGTGCGCGCCCGCCGACACCGCCAGCGTGTCGGGGGCGGCCATGATGTTGCGCGACACCGACTGCAGCACCGCGCCCGCCACGCCCAGTGCCGTACCCACCAGCACCGCGGCCAGCAACCGGGGCACGCGGGACTGGAGAATCACCGCCGCGTGGGCGTCCGGTGCCAGGACGTCGACATCGGCCGTCCCCTGCGTCAGGTGGACCAGCGAGCCGACGGCGATGAGCGCGCCGAGCGCGACGACGACCAGCAGCAGCCTGGTCTTCACGCCTGGACCGCGGCGATGGCCGCGTCGACGAACCGCTCCATCGACTTCGGCCCGCCGAACGTCCACAGCGGACCGGGCAAGTGCCGGACCTCGCCCTTCTGCACGAACGGGAGGCTGGTCCAGATCGGGTTCCCGGCGAGGTGCTCGGCGAACGGATCGCCGGACGTGGCGTTGTACCAGAACGGGACGTCGCCCAGCTTCGTCAGGCCTTCGACGTCGGTCTGGGCGAGACCGTAGGCGGGGTCGCCCGGCATGTCCCAGGCCGTCGGCAGGCCGATCCGGTCGAACACCGCGCCCACCAGGGAACCCCGCGTGTAGGGGCGGATGGTGACCGCGCCCGCGGTGGCGTAGCCGTCGGCGAAGGCCACCGGCCTGCCCGACATGCCCGCCTGCTCGACCGCCGCCCTGCCCGCCTCGATCTTGGCGTCGAACTCGGACTTCAACCGCGCTGCCGCGTCCTGCGTGCCGGTGGCCCGGGCGATCAGGTCGACGTTGCCGAACATCGAGCCGATCGGGTCCTGGGCGTTGCCACCGGGGATGACGACGACCGGCACCTTCGCCTCGATCTGCTCGAGCGCGCCCTCCGGGAGAGTGCCGGTGACCACCACGAGGTCCAGGTCGAGCGAACCGAGCGCGTCGATGCTCGGCTCGCCGCGCGTCCCGATGTCGGCGACCGACGCGTCCAGCGGGGCGGCGCTCGAGTACTCGCCGTAGCCCCGCACGTCCGAGATCGCGGCGGGCATGACGCCGAGCGAGACCAGGTACTCGGCGGCGTTCCACTCGGTCGCGGCGACCCGCGCCGCCGGGTGGTCGAGCCGGACCTCCTTGCCGCGCGAGTCCACGACGCTCACCGGCGGGCCGCTCGCCTCCGGCGCCGGACCGGACGGTGCCTCGGTCGTGCCGCAGGCCGCAGCGGAGAGGGCGAGAGCAGTGGCGATGAACGCACGTCTGGTGCGCATGGTGACTCCCTGGGGGCTAGAGCGAGGCGGCGTTGAAGCGGCCGACCTCGCTGAGGCTCGCCAAGCGCATCGGCTTCACACCGGTCCGGATGCTGTCCGACCACCTGGAGAACCGCGACGGCAGCTTCTCGGACGCCGTGCTCGCGGTGATGCGCGAGGACTCCTGATGTTCGACCCCGCCACCTCCTCGACCGAGCTCATCGACGGTTTCCGGCGCCACTTCACCGGTTTCGGTCACGTCGAGCGCCGGCGCCGGGCCCTGGTGTCGCGGCACGACCCGAGCATCCGGTTCACCAACTCCACCATCAGCGTCCTCAAGGCCGACCTGCTCGACGGCTGCACCGAGGACCTGATGCTGGTTCAGCCCGCGCTGCGGCTGCGCAACCTCGCGCACTGGCGGCGCACCGGCGAGGTGTCCGGGTTCGGGTGCTACTTCGTCGCCCTGGGCACCCTGAGCCCGCCGGGATCGCTGCACCGTATCCACAAGTCCGTGCTGACCTGGTTCACCGAGACGGCCGGTGTCGCCGAGTCCCGCATCGTCGCGCGGGTCTCCAGCGCCGACGACGACCTGCTCGCCGCCGCGGCGGACGCGGCAGGGCAGCGGGAGATCGACGGATGCCCGCAGCACCGCTACCGGCACGTGTTCGGCGTCGAGGGGGTGCGCGGGCGCAACCTCAACCTCGCGCTGCGCACCCGCGACGGGCTCGCCGACATCTGCAACATCATCTGCATCGAGCGCGACGACGGCACCCCGCTGGCCGTGGAGAGCGCCTTCGGCGTCAACACCGTGCTCGCCCGCGTCCACGACCTGCCGCACGTCCTGGACGCCTCGCCCGCGGCCGCCGCCGCGCCGCGACCACCGGACCTGATGGCGCTCGACGCCCTCGGCTCGGCGTTGCCGCTGCTCGCCGAGGGCCTGCGCCCGCGCGCCCGCGGCCGTTCCGGCAACCTCCACTCGCTGCTGGCGGTGCTGCGGGAGCGGCTCGACGCGATCGGCTGGGGCGGTCGGGACGTGACGAGCTGGGTCCGCGCGGCCGCCGAGGCCGACCACCGGGTCCGCGCCCGCACCAGTCCGGCCACCGACGACGTCGAGGAGCGGAGCGCCGCGGAGACCGCCCGGCAGGTGCTGGACGCGCTCGGGGGATGACGGCGAACAGCTGCGAAAATCGTGCGTGGCAGAATGCGCGTGTTCGAAAAACCCAGAGTATCCACACCACCACGGGCGATGAAGGGTTCGGAATCCGGTGACCGAGAGCAGCACACCGACGATGCAGGACGCGCTGCTGGCGCTGCAACGCTACTGGACCGAACGAGGTTGCATGATCATGCAGCCGTTCAACACCGAGGTCGGAGCCGGTACCGCCAACCCCGCCACCATGCTGCGGGTGCTGGGTCCGGAGCCGTGGCACGTCGGGTACGTCGAACCCAGCGTCCGGCCCGATGACGCCCGCTACGGCGAGAACCCGAACCGGCTGCAGACCCACACCCAGTTCCAGGTCATCCTCAAGCCCGACCCGGGCAACCCGCAGGAGCTCTACCTGGGCAGTCTGGAAGCGCTCGGCGTCGACACCGATGCCCACGACATCCGCTTCGTGGAGGACAACTGGGCCTCCCCGGCGCTCGGCGCCTGGGGTCTGGGCTGGGAGGTCTGGCTCGACGGGCTGGAGATCTCGCAGTTCACCTACTTCCAGCAGGCAGGCGGCCTGGTGCTCGACCCGGTGTCGGTGGAGATCACCTACGGCATCGAGCGCATCATCATGGCGTTGCAGGGCGTCGAGCACTTCAAGGACATCCAGTACTCCGACGGCGTCACCTACGGCGAGATCTTCGGCCAGTCCGAGTACGAGATGAGCCGCTACTACCTCGACGACGCCGACATCGAGGCCACCCACCGCATGTTCGACACCAGCGCCGCCGAAGCGGACCGGCTGCTGGACCTGCGCCTGCCCTCGCCGGCCTACGTGCACGTGCTCAAGTGCAGCCACATGTTCAACGTGCTCGACGCGCGGGGCGCCATCAGCACCACCGAGCGGGCCAAGGCGTTCGGGCAGATGCGCGGTCTCACCCGCCGCGTCGCCCAGCTGTGGGCGGAGCGCCGCGAGGAGCTCGGCCACCCGCTCGGCGTCGTCGAGGCCGCCGCGCCCGCCGACGACGTCGTCGACTTCCCGGCGGTGAGCGAACCGGCGACGCTGCTGTTCGAGATCGGGCTCGAAGAGCTCCCGCACGCGGACGTGTCCACGATGGCCGATTCCGTGCGCGACTCGCTGGAGTCCAAGCTCGCCGGAACCCGCCTGGAGCACGGCGAGATCAACGCCTGCGCCACGCCGCGCCGGATCATCGTGCAGGTCGCGAACGTCGCCCCGGCCGAGCCGGACGCCGAGCGGACCGTCCGCGGACCGAAGACCGCGGCCGCCTTCGGCGAGGACGGCACGCCCACCAAGGCCGCCCAGGGCTTCGCGGGCAAGCACGGCGTCTCGCCGGAGGAGCTGAGCCGCGTCGAGGTCGACGGCACCGAGCACGTCGCCGTCGTGCGCACCGAGCAGGGCCGCACGGCCCCGGTCGTGCTGGCCGAACTGCTGGCCCAGCTGGTGGGCGAACTGCGCGCCGACAAGAACATGCGCTGGCGCGACCCGAAGCTGTCGTTCAGCCGCCCGGTCCGCTGGCTGCTGGCGCTGCTCGGCGACACCCCGCTGCCGGTCGCGGTGTCCTCGCTGCGCAGCGGCACCACCACCCGCGTCCACCGCACCGCTGCCGAGCCGGAGGTGCAGGTGCCCTCCGCTGACGGCTACCTGGCGTTCCTGGCCGGGCACGGCATCGTCGCCGACGCGGCCGACCGCCGCCGCACGATCGTCGGCGCCGCCACCGAGCTCGCTGCCGGAATCGGCGGCACCGTCGACCTCGCCGGGGAAGCGGGTCTCGTCGACGAGGTCACCAACCTGGTCGAGCAGCCCAACGCCATCCTCGGCGGTTTCGCCGAGCGCTACCTGGAGCTGCCCGAGCAGATCCTCACCACCGTGATGCGCAAGCACCAGCGGTACCTGCCGGTGCGCGGCGAGAACGGGCTGCTGCCGCACTTCGTGGCCGTGGCCAACGGCGACTGCGACACCGATCTGGTCCGGGAGGGCAACGAGTCGGTGCTGCGGGCCCGCTACGAGGACGCCGCGTTCTTCTGGCGCGCCGACCTCAAGCGCAAGCCCGAGGAGCTGCGCGAGGGCCTGCACAAGCTGACCTTCGAGGAGCGGCTGGGCTCGATGGCCGACCGCGCCGACCGCATCGCCCGGGTCGCGGTCTCCCTCGGCGCCACCACCGGCCTGTCCGGGGAGGACCAGAAGACGGTCGCCCGCGCCGGTGAGCTCGCCAAGTTCGACCTCGCCTCGCAGATGGTCGTGGAGCTCTCCGGTCTCGCCGGGACGATGGCCCGCGAGTACGCGCTGCGCTCGGGTGAAACTCCCGCCGTGGCAACGGCTCTGGTCGAGATGGAGCAGCCGCGCGGAGCCGGTGACGCGCTCCCGGAGAGCACGCCGGGCGCGGTTCTGGCGCTCGCCGACCGCTTCGACCTGCTCGCGAGCCTGTTCGCGATCGGCGCCAACCCGACCGGCAGCTCCGACCCGTTCGGCCTCCGCCGCGCCGCCGGCGGTGTGGTGACGATCCTGCGCGCCACCCCGGCCGCGGGTGCCGTCACCCTGCGGGCCGGGCTGAAGGCCGCCAGTGCCGAGGTCGCCGTGCAGGGCTCGACGCTCAGCGACGAGGCCCTGGCGGAGGCGTACGACTTCGTCATCCGCCGCTACGAGCAGCAGCTGCTCGACGCCGGCCACGAGCACCGGCTCGTGCAGGCCGTCCTGCCGCTGGCCGATGCTCCGGCCGTCGCCGACGCGACGCTGGCCGAGCTGGAGAAGCGGATCGACGACGAGGACTTCGCCGCGCTGGTCGCGGTGATCCAGCGCGCCCGCCGCATCGTCCCGGAGGGCACTGCGCCCGCCTACGCCGCGGACGTGCTCACCGACCAGGCCGAACGCGATCTGCACTCCGAGGTCGAGGCGGTCTCGGGCCGGTTGTCGGGGACCGCGACCCTCGCGGAGTTCACCTCGATCGCCGCGCCGCTGGTGGCGCCGGTGAACAGGTTCTTCGACGAGGTCATGGTCATGGCCGAGGACCCCGCTCTCCGCGAGGCCCGCCTCGGACTGCTGGCCACGATCACGGCTCTCGCGGACGACTACCTCGACTGGCGAGCCCTCTGACGAACCCCACCAACGGGGCCCGGACCACAGCGGTCGGGGCCCCGTTCGCGTGAAAGCGTCACCAGGTCCCAGTTTTAGTCCAAACCGAGGACCCTTCGTGCCCGAAATGTCGGCTCAGTTTGGACTAAAACTGGGCTGCTCCCGGCAGTGAAGTGCGCGCGGCCCGGTGATCCTCAGTCGGTCAGGACGAGGTCTGGGATTTCGGTGCTGCTGGTGCCCACCACGACCTGGCCGTGCAGGTAGGGCACGCGCACCGCGCTGAGTCCGTCCACGGTGATGCGGGTGCCGGTCGTGCGGATCCCTCCGAAGGTGACCTCGACCGGTTCGGCGACGGCGGCGCGGGCCCGCTCCCAGCTCTCCCTCGGGCTGGTCCTCCGCAGCTCCTCGTGGGACTTGTCCCGGAACCGCAGGAAGTTGTGCAGCACCTCGGTCAGCAACCCCTCCTCGACCTCCTCGCCGCGCATCGGAACGCTGGTGATCACCACGAAGTCCGGGAAGTGCCCGGAGCCGTAGGCCACGCGCACGTCCCGCAGCAGCGGACCGAGCCCGGAGGTGCCCACGACCTCGGGCGCGGTCGGCTCGTCGGCCAGCACCGCGAGCGGATGGCCGAGCGCGAACGCGGCATCGTCGACGGTGAGCCGGGTCTTGTGCTCGATCTCGACGAGGCGCAGCGCGTCGTCGTAGCTGCGGCCGGTCTCGGCGGCGAGGTCGCGGGCCTGCTCTTCGCGGGTTGGCCGGGTCATCGGTCGGGTCTCCCCAGGGGTGCGTGCGGACGTTGCCCGAACGCTAGCGACACCCCTGGGCGAGCCCAACCCCGAGATCCGACCCCGATGGCCCTGAACTGCGGTTTCGCGAGGAAAGATCAGGGTGAGCAGGCGTTCATGCCCTCCACGTTCTCCAGCCCGAAGTCGGCGAGGTACCCGTCGTCCTTGAACGCGAAGATGTAGCGCTGCCCCGGGCGGTCCGGGATGTCGTGCGCGTAGGTGAAGTCCATCGGCGGGTACTGGTACAGGTCCGGGTAGGTCGCCTTGACCTGGTCGAGGGTCTGCCCGAACCCGACGCCCTCGGGCGTCTGCATCGCGTCGGTTCCCTGGATCTCGACCACGCCCTGGGTGGGGTGGACGAACACCCCGTTGCCCGGGTGGCCCTGCCCCTCCTCGGGCCGGAAGTCCAGGACGTTGCAGTGCTCGTTGGGCTCCCCCGGCGTCTGGTCGACGACCAGGCCGGTCGCGAGCGCGTCCTGCTCCGACTGACCCAGGCACAACGTCTTGTAGCAGTCGGGTCCGATCGGCACGGGCGCTTCTTGCGCGCTCGCGAGGCCCGTTCCCCCGACGGTCAGCGCTGCCGCCAGCGCTCCTGCGATCCCCAGTGCTCGTCGCATGTCCACTCCCCAGTGAGTCGTCACGTCCGTCATCCTGCAGACGTCCGGGGAACATCGCAGGTTGCAACCGGGCGCGCAGTTCTTCTGTTCGAAGAGGACGTCCGCGATCACTTCGCCTGGTGGACAGCGACTTCCGTCAGTCGAGTTCGATGGGCGCGATGCCCAGCACCCCGTAGCTCACCGCCCAGTACAGGACGTAGCCCGCGAGCAGGACGTAGCCGTGCCAGCGGCGCAGTCGCCCGGTCGACAGGAAGTAGGCGGCCAGGGCCGTGAGCACCACGAGCGCGGGCAGGTGCCAGCTGAGCACGGTGGAGTCCACCACGAGACCACCGGCGAGCAGGATGATGCCGAGCTTGCCGGTCACCGAGAACACGACGCTACCGATGACGTTGCCGACGCCGATCTCCGGAGCGCCGCGCCGGGTGGGCTCGACGGTGAGGAAGATGTCCTCGATGGTCAGCACGAGGGTGGCGATGGTGGCGCCGAACAGCGTTCCTTCGAGTCCGAACTCCTCCAGGATCCCCTCGGTGCCCACGCCGGTGGCCCACGCGCCCGCGATCAGCCCGACCAGCGCCAGCAGCGCGAGCGCGGCGCCGGCCCAGCCGGGCATCTCGCGCATCTTGGCGAACGGCATCCGCTCGGCGAAGTTCTGGTTCCCCGGCGTTTCCGGTCCCTGGGGCGGGAGTTCGGCCACTGCGGTCGTCCCGCCGCCCTCGCGGGTGGTCGCGAACGCCTCGTAGAGCTCGGCGTCGCGGAACACCGGGCGCGAGCCGCGGGATTCGCGGTACACGACGTAACCGAGGAATCCCGCGAACAGCGCCAGCAGCACGACACCGGTGAGCACGTTCATCGGCGCCAGCGCGACGAAACCGACCAGCACCAGGGGAGCGGCGGCGAACAGCACGAGGTAGTCGCGCGGGATGTTCACCTTCGTGGGGGTGAGGATCGCCGCGAGCGCGAGCACGACGCCGGGTAGCGAGAGCGCGGTCCCGAACACGATGCCCAGCGCGACGCCGTCGAGGTCTTCCATGTTCAGCGCGACGCCGAGGAAGATGTCGTCGAACTCGATGCCGGTGAAGATGATCGCGAGGAGGAATAGCGAAATTCTCAGCCCGGCAGCCATTCCGACCAGATAGCCGACGAGCTTCTCGGCACTGTAGATCAACAATGCCGCTCCGGCGGCGAAGATCAGAATTGACTCCATGGCGCCTCGAAGTGTCGGGCGGGCGCTGGTATCGCTCGCTGTTCGAAACACCATCGCGTCGCCGCCGTCGAGTGGCAACCCGTTGCTCGACGGGCGCGATCTCTTCCGCAACGAACGGGTGCGCGAACGCAACCGGCGGTCGGGCGTTGCGGCGGTGCGGGAGACTGTGGGCGTGACTGGTGGAGCGTGGTTGATGCTGGTGTACCGGGTTCCGGGCGAGCCTACGCGGCTGCGGGCGACGGTGTGGCGCAGGTTGAAGGCGGCCGGGGCGGTGTACCTGGCGAACTCGGTGGCGGTGCTCCCGGAGTCGGCCGCGGCGGAGCGAGCCCTGCGCAAGCTGCGCGCGGAGATCGAGGGCATGGGCGGAACCGGGCAGCTGCTGCGGGCCGAGGCGCTGGCGGGTCAGGACGAGGTCGTCGCCGCGTTCAACGGTGCTCGTGACGCCGAGTACCAGGAGGTTCTGTCGCGGTGCTCGGACTTCCAGGCCGAGATCGACAAGGAGACCAGCGCGGGCAAGTTCACCTACGCCGAGCTGGAGGAGAACGAGGAGGACCTGGCCAAGCTCCGCCGCTGGCTGGACAAGATCCGCGCCCGCGACACCCTCGGCGCCCCGCTGGGCGAGGAGACCGTCGACGCCGTGGACAAGTGCGCCCGCGCTCTCGACGCCTTCGCCGAGCGCGTCTACGCAGCGGAGGCGAACACCTGAGCGGCACGCTGAAGGATGGTGTCGCTCACGAGCACTACCTGCGGAGTCTAACCGCCGTTACACTTGCAGCATGACGATCGTGACCACCCTGCTGGGCGTTGCCGCGGGTCTGCTGCTGATCTGGCTGGCGCTCGTGGTGGTCCTGCTGGTGATGTGCCCGCGCAAGGGGATGCTCAGCGAAGCGCTGCGGCTGCTGCCGGACACCCTGCGGCTGCTGCACAGGCTCGCCGCCGATCCCGGGATGCCGCGCGGCGTGCGGATCCGGCTCGGCGGCCTGCTGGCCTACCTGGCGCTGCCCTTCGACCTCGTCCCGGACTTCGTGCCGGTCCTGGGCTACGCCGACGACGCGATCGTGGTCGTCGCGGTGCTGCGCTCGGTGGTCCGCCGGGCGGGGGCCGAGGCCGTGCACCGGCACTGGCCCGGTACCGACGAGGGGTTCGCGGCCCTGTCGCGGTTGGCGGGACTGCCGCAGCGCGCCCTCGACTAGTGTGGAATTCACGCTTTTGGAATAACCCGGCGGGATTTTCGGGTCGATTACCGAGAAATGCCGCTCGAATTTCTTGCGCGCAAACCCCGAACACTAGGAAACTCGGTCCATCCGTTTGACCTTGTTAATGGGGGTGGAATCCGGTGCGGTTCGACGTGCTGGGGCCGGTTCGGGTGCGGCACGGCACCGTGGACGTACCGGTTCCAGGTTTGTTGCGGCAACGCCTGCTCGCGTTGCTCCTCGCGCACGCCAACACGCCCGTCTCGGCGGAGTGGCTTTCGGTGGCGCTGTGGGGAGGCGAGCCGGAACGGCGCGGCGGCAGCAAGTTGCACCTGCTGGTTCACCGATTGCGCAAGACCCTCGGAGAACCTGAGCGCCTGGTCTCGGACGCGGGCGGTTACTGGCTGCAGGTCGAACCCGACGAGCTCGACGTCGAGCGCTTCGAAACCCTCCTGAACCTCGCCGAACGCAACTTCGACCCGCAGCGCCGGGTCGACATGCTGCGCCAAGCGCTGCGGTTGTGGCGCGGCTGCCCGTACCAGGACCTCGACCTCACCGAGCTGGCAGGCGAGGCGCAGCGCATCGAAGAACGCCGCCTGGTCGCGCTGGAACAGCTGCACGCCGCCGAACTCGACTGCGGCAGGCACGCTTTCATCATCGCCGAGCTCACCGAGCTGGTGCGCGAGAACCCGCTGCGGGAACGCCTCCACGCCCTGCTCATGACGGCCCTGTACCGCTCCGGAAGGCAGGCGGACGCGCTCGCGGTGTACCGCCGCGCCCGCCGCACCGTCGTCGAGGAGCTGGGACTGGAACCGGGCCAGGCGCTGCGGGAGCTGGAGCAGCGCATCCTCGCCGGGGAGCACATCGAGTTCGAGCCGCCGACCGCCCGCCCGCCGACGCGACCGGCACAACTCCCGCACGACGTCCCGGGTTTCGTCGGCCGCGACGCCGCTCTGGCCGAGCTCGACAGGCTCGGCGAGAAGCCCGAGGTGCCCATCGCCGTGATCGCGGGCACTGCGGGCGTGGGCAAGTCCGCGCTGGTGACGCACTGGGCCCACGCGGCGCGCGAACGCTTCCCGGACGGCCAGCTCTACGTCGACCTGCGCGGCTACGGCCCGGACCAGCCGTTGAGCACCACCGAGGTGCTGGCCGGTTTCCTGCGCTCCCTCGGCATCCCCGGCGACGCGATCCCCGCCGACGCCACCGAGCGCGCCGCCCGCTTCCGCACCGTGGTCGACCAGCGCCGGATGCTGATCGTGCTGGACAACGCCGCCGACCCGGGGCAGGTCCGGCCGCTGCTTCCCGGCACCCCCACGAGCTTCGTGGTGGTCACCAGCCGTGACTCGCTGTCCGGCCTCAGCGCCCGCGACGGCGCCTACCGGCTGGTGCTGGACCGGATGCACGCCGACGAGGCGCACGCGCTGCTCACCGACCGGCTCGGCGAGCAGGTGATGAGCGCCGAGGCGGCCCGGCCGCTGATCGAGCGGTGCGCCCGGTTGCCGCTGGCCCTGCGGGTCGCGGCCGAGCGCATCCACCAGAGCACCAGCCGCGACGCGGGCGAGCTGCTGGAAGCCCTCACCGACGAGCAGCGCGGCCTGGACGCGCTGGACACCGGCGACGAGCACACCTCCGTGCGCGCGGTGTTCTCCTGGTCCTACCGCAACCTGCCGGAGGACGCGGCCCGCCTGTTCCGCCTCTACGGCTTCACCTGCAGGCACGCCGGTCACCGCATCGGCGTCTTCGCGCTCACCGCGCTGCTGGGCGCCGAGGACGTGCAGACGACGCGGCGGCTGCTCGACGTGCTGGTCCGCGCCCACCTGCTCACCGAGGTCACCTACGGCCGGTACGAGATGCACGCGCTGCTCGGCGACTACGCGGCGGAGCTCGCCGTGCTGGAGCAGGACAAGCCGGCGATCGTGGCCCGGCTGCTCGGGTTCTACCTGCACACCGCCGACCAGGCGATGCGGATCCTGCAGCCCGGCCGCGACCCGGACGCGGGAGGGCTGCCCGCTCCGGTGGTGATGCCGAACCTGTCGAACCAGGAGTCGGCGGTGAAGTGGCTGGAGACCGAACGCCCCAACCTCATGTGCGCGGCCGAGGCCGCCGCCAGCTCGGGGATGAGCGACCTGGTCACCACCCTGTTCCAGATGCTGCACGGATACCTGTCGGGGGAGAGCCGCTACCTCGACGACGCCGACCGCCTCAAGGCCCTGGCCACCGGAGCGGTGCCCGAGGACTGCTGAACCCGCCAACGCTCGCGAGCACGTCCTGGACGCGGCGTCGTCACGCAGGGGCGCCGAGCGGCGGGTTGTCGAGCACGCGTGGCTTGTACTCGACCAGCTGGATGCGGTTGTCGAAGGTCCGGTGCTCGATCATCTCGAGGGCGACGTCCGGGTAGCCGTCGTAGATGCGTTCTGCGCCCGTGGCCCCGGTGATCACCGGGAACATCACGACTCGGAAGCGGTCGACGAGCCCGGCCCGCAGCAGGGACCGGCACAGGCTGAGACTGCCGATCGTGCTGAGGAGCCCCGAGCCGTTCTCCTTCATGGCGCGGACCGTCTCGACGGCGTCGTCGCGGACGAGCGTGGTGTTGGCCCACGTCAGCGGCTCCTCCAGCGAGGAGGAGAACACCACCTTCGACGCTTGCGTGAGCTCGTCGACGGACGCCTCTTCTTCGGCCCTGAACTCGTCCAGGCCCTCCGGGACCTCGCCGGCGGCGAAGCCTGACATCTGGCGGTAGGTGTTCGCTCCCATGAGGTAGGTGACCTCGGGCCGTTTGCCGTCCCAAGCGAGGTATTCCGGGCCCTCCAGCCCCCACCAGCCGGGCCAGCCCTCTCCCGATGCGTTGCCGTCGAGGGAGGTGATGAAGTCGACGAGAAGCTCTGACATGGCGATTCCCTTTCCTCAGGTGTCACGAGCTTTGACCGGCCGCGAGCCGCGAACTCATCGGGTCCTTCCGGTCTCCTCGATGACGAGGCCGAACGCCGTGGCGTGGTGCGTTCAGCCCGGCGGGCGTCAGGGCACGTCGCCACGGGCCGGCGCACGCCCGCAGCCGGTGGTGGTATTAGAAGACGGCGTACTCGCCTGGCTGCAAGCGCGGTGAAAGACCGGCTGCTCACGCTGGCTCGATGACACGCGAATACCACTTCCGCACCACCACTGACCTGGGTCGGGAGCAGACGGAACTGCTGCAGGAAATGCTCGACGAGCGGACCAGGAAGCTCATCGAGCCGGCCGTGCGGCCCGGTGCCCGCTGCCTGGAGATCGGTGCCGGCAGCGGTTCGGTCGCCCGCTGGCTGGCCGGGCGGGGAGCGTCCGTGGTCGCCGTGGACCTCGACACCGAGCAGCTCACCGACCTGCGCGATGTGGCGGTCCTGCGGCACGACATCAACGAGGGCGTCCCGCCGGGTGGTCCGTTCGACCTCATCCACGCCCGCACCGTGCTGATGCACCTCCAGCGGCGGGAGCAGGTCCTCGCCGAGCTGGTCGCAGCGCTGGCACCCGGCGGGATGCTGGCGCTCGGCGAGGTGTGCCTGCACGATCCCTTGCGCCTGCTGGCGATCCCGGAGCCGGGTGACGCCGAGCTCTTCCACCGAGTGCTGGGCATGGCGAGGGAGGCCTTCACCGGTCCGAACGGGATGGCTCTGGACTGGGGTCTGGAGGTGGACGGGCACCTGGCCGCGGCCGGTCTTCAGGAGGTGCGCAGCGAACTGTTCGGAGAACCGCTGGTCGGTGGTTCGACGCTGGGCAGGTACGTCGGCAACCTCTTCCAGCAGCTCTCGCCCGCGCTCGCCGAGCGGGGATGTCCCCGGAGCGACCTCGACCGGGTCGCCGAGCTGTTCGTCGATCCGCGGTTCCGGGCCTGGTACCTGCACTTCGTCTTCAGCCGCGGTGTGAAGGCGCCGAACGGCGACTCCGCCGCGTCCTGAACGGGTCTCAGGCGCGGTCCTGGGGGAGGTCCGAGTGCCAGGGCGTGGCGGGCACGGCCCGGGTCGCGAGCGCTTTCGCGGTGTGGGCGTGCAGGGTGGCGGTGTCCGGGAAGTGGTCCGGGTCGAGGGCCAGCACCGTCAGGTTGAGCGTTGCGCCCGTGCGGGTGAGCCATGCCGTGAGACCACCACCGCGCGAGCGAAGCAGCGCTGGGCTGGTGCCACCGGTGATCGAGCGCATCACGATGGAGGTGGCCGGAAAGCCCGTCGGTGCGGCGAAATCCGGTGGCATCTCGCCGAGGTTGGAGCACAGGCACAGCGGAACCGGGGATTTCTCGGCGGTTCTGGCCACCAACGCGTCCGGCAGCAGCTGGACGAGCGGTTCCAGGAGCTTGGCCGGGGTCGGTGATCCGACTGCGGCGAAGGCACGCTTGCTCGCGGCGCGGATCGGGGCGAGGTCGTCGACCCTGCCCCCGGTGGGCGTGACGGCGATCGAGACGCCGGTGGTGGCGTTGGCGCGGTCGTCGTCCTCCTCTCGGAGGCTCACCGGCAGCGAGACCTTGACCGGCGCGTCCGGACCGACCCGCCCGGATGCCAGCAGGACCTCGGTGAGGATCGCGATGAACAGGGCGTTCGCCGAACCGCCTCGGGCAGCGGCGGCCTCGTCCCAAGCCGCCGCGTCGCAGTCGAAGACCACCTGCGGGGGACGCGTGGGCGTGTTGTCGCCCTCGCGCGGACGGGTCTGAGACACCTGGGTATTCGGCGGCAGCGCAACGCTTTTCGGAACGCGCAGCGCGCGGAGAACGCCGAGTCCCGCCCGGATCAGCTGGCCCGCCGCGTCGCCGACCTCGTCCCGCAGACCGGTCCGGGTGGAGGCAGGTCGCCCGGCCTCGACGCCGCGCACCGCCTCGATCACCGCCCTCACGTGCGCCCCGCCGTCGCCGACGACGTGCGAGACCGCCAGGGAGAGCACGGATCCACCCGCGCGGGTGGGCGCGCAGGCCAGCCGCCAGCCGGGCCCGCGCACGGGATCGAGCGGTTTCGCGGACTCGTCGTCGGCCCAGCTCAGCACCTCGTCCGGCGCGAGCGCGACCGGGTGCACCGCGACCGGCTCGATCGAGGCCGATCGCACCCAGCGCGCCCGGGCCCCCGGAACGGCGCTGCGCACCACGAGCCTGCCGAGGCGCCCCTGGCTCAGCCGTCGCGCGAGCTCGTCGAGTTCGGACACCGGGATCTCGCGATCGAAGTGCCAGACGCTCTGGTTGGTGACCGGGATGCCCAGCACGCGCTCGGCGCGCAGGAACAGGTCGTCGTCGGTGGTCAGCCGGTTCACCACTCCCGCACCTCGATCCCCCACCCGGACAGCTCCGAGGTCACCAGCTCGCGCAAGGCCGCGACACCGTCGATCCGCCCCGGCGCGAGTCCGCACACCGAGAAGGTGGTGCGGGTGCCGCTGTCGCTGAGCCATCCGGTGACGCCGTCGCCGATGGTGGCGACCTCGGCCGGGCCTGCACCGGGGTAGTGGGCGGTGGCGGAGGTGCTGCGGATCGGAACACCGCACAGCTCGCGTGGGATCTCACCGAGGTTGGAGGCCAGCACGGTCGCCGCGGGCGGCGGCGGGAGTCGCCGCACCACCGCGTCCGGCAGCATCTGCACCAGCGCGAGCGGCTGCGCCGTCGAGGAGTTCGCCGCGAGCCGCTGGTAGGCGCGTTTGCACTCCGCCTTCACCTCGGACAGGTCCCGGGCGTCGAGCACGGCCCGGTCCAGCGCCGCCACCGCGATGCGCGTCGAATTCGCCCGCACATCACCGGGTTGCCTGCCGCTGACCGGCAGCGCGGTGGGCACCACCTCGTCCGCGCAGCCGGCGGCGGCCGCGATCCGGGCGAGCGCCGCCACGAACAGCGAGTTGACCGAACCGCCGTGCGCCGCTGCGGTTTCGGCGAGCGCGGCGCTGTCGCACTCCACGACCACGTGCGGCGTCCGCCAGTCCTCGGGGGCTTCGGGCTTCGCCTTCGCGGGGGCGGCTCCGCCCTTGCTGCGCTCGCGCGTGATCGCCCAGCGCGCCACGGACCTGATCTGGTCGAGGCCGTCGCCGATGTCGTCGAATACTGCGGACAGCAGCGGGGCGCGCTCCGGGACCGGCGCGGGCTCACCGGCGTCGGCGCGGACCACGGCGTCGATCAGGGCCGCGCCGTCGGCGATCGCGTGCGCCGCGACCAGGGACAGCACGGCGCCACCATCGGTGGTGCGGGCGAACGACAGCTGCCACGCGCGTCCGGTCGCCGGGTCGAAGTCCGCCGACACCCGGCCGTCGAGCCAGCCGAGCACGTCGGCGACCGGTTCCGGTTCGACGTGCAGCGGCGCGGCGTCCGCCGAGCGCGACCACCTGTCCCGCGCAGTGGGAAACCACGCGCGTTCCACCCTGCGAGAAAGCGCTCCGGCGGCTATTCCTTCATGAAGATTTCGCACTCTGGACACATCGGGCGCCGTGTGGAATAGCCAGCCGAACTGGTTTATCGCGGGCGTTCCCAGACCGCGATGACGCCGCATGAACAGGTCATCGGCGAATTCGAGTCGTGCTGTGCCGGAAATGACGCCTCCAGTGGGTGGAAAAGGACGGTTGCACAAGCGTTTTACCAGCTTGAAACATCGCGCTACGAGGTGGTACCGATTGTGGCCACCATCCGCCGGAAGCTTGAAGCCGACATTGCGGTGACCATCGACACACTCGATTAGGCGTGTGCGCGAGCGATACCCTGCTTGCTCCGCGGTCAACGCCGATTGCCTTTCCCACCACGAAATTCCGGGAGATTCGCTAAGTGGAATACACCGAATTAGCCGACTACCCGCTGCCGGACGGCGCGGTCAGCACGTGGGCGCCGGTGTGCGAACCCGATTCCTGGTCCGACGACGACCGCAAGCTCACCCACGACCACGAGGCGCACCTGGCTTCGGCCCTGCCGGGCTCCTGGATCGGCTCGGTGCTGCGGGTGCCGATGCGCTACGACGCCGAGGTGCTGCGCCGCGCCCTGCGCGCCTGGATCGCCCGGCACGAAGCGCTCCGCACCACCGTCAGCCCAGGCGAGACCGGCTGGCGCCGGCACCTGATCGCCGCGGACGCCGTCGACGTCACCGAGCACTCGCACGGCGAGCTGAGCGGCTCCGATGCCCACGACACGATCTCCGAGCACTTCGCGGGCGTGACGCCGGATCGCTGGCCGCACTGCCTGTTCGCGACGATCGCGCTGCCCGAGGGCTTCGTGCTCGCCTTCGGCGCCGACCACAGCGTCATGGACGCCTACTCGCAGTTGCTGTTCTTCGGCGAGATCGTCGAGCTCTACGAGCGCGCCCTGAGCGGCGTCCCGGACGAGGAGCTGGGCACCCTGGACGTCGGCAGCCACGTCGACCACAGCGCGGCGGCCCGCTCGCTGTCGGAGGTCGTCGACGCCGAGCACCCGGTCGTGCGGCACTGGGCCGAGTTCCTGAAGGACGGCGAATTCCCCGCCATGGGCGGTGTTTCGTCGCAGGACCCGGCTCCGGAAGGGGCTGTGCAGCACTCGCTGTCGCGATGGGTGATCCCGTCCGGCGACGCCGAGAGCATGGAGCGGGTGTGCGCGAACCTGGGCACCGGCGCGCAGTCCGGTGTCTTCGCCGCGGTCGCGCTCGCGATGCGCGAGCGGACCGGTTCGGAGCAGCTGCGGTTCGTGCTCCCCATGCACACCCGGCACGACCGGCGGCACGCCGGAGCCGTCGGCTGGTACGTCGGGTTGTGCCCGGTGGACATCGACCTGCGAGGTGCCACCGACTTCCGCGAAGTCGTCGCGCACACCCGCGCCGGTGTCTCCGCCGGTCGCGGCTGCGTGAAGACCTCGTTCGCCCGCGTCGCCGACATCCTGGAGCTCGACGCCGAACCGCGCTTCGTCATGTCCTACGTGGACGTTCGCAAGGTGCCGGGTGCAGAGCACTGGCCGGACTGGGGTGCGCGGGCGCTGCGCAGCCCGGAGGCCAGCCGCGACGAGGCCTACCTGTGGGTGATCCAGTCCGACGAGGGCATCAGCGTCTCGGCCCGCTGCGGGCGTTCGGACGGCGCGCTGGAGGCGGTCGAGGGGCTGATCGCCGGTTTCCGGGAGAAGTTCACCGACGTGCTGAGCGCCCCCGAGGCGCTGGAGGTGGGCGCGTGATCCTCGCCGACATGGCCGACTGGCGCACCCCGCCCGGCCGGGTCCTGCGCTGGGTGCCGACCGCGGCCGCCCGCGCGGCGGCGGAGGCCGCGCCCGTGGATCCCGGCCCGCCGTCGGACCTGCAGGCCGATCACCTCGCCGCGTTCCGGGCGCGGGGCCGCAACCGCGCCTGGACGGGCGTGGCCACCGACGTCGACGGCGACCTCGACCGCGCGGCGATGACCCGCGCGCTGCGGCGCCTGGTGCGCACGCACGGCGGTTTCCGCACCTGGTTCGACCTCTCCGACCCCGAACCCGTCCGCCACCTGGTGCCCGCCGAGGACGTCGACTTCGAGGTCGATGAGGTCCCGGTGCCGCAGGAGGACTGGGACACCGCCCTGCAAGAGCACCTGGCGAGCCGGTTCGACGAGGAGTGCACGCCCGACGCCTGGCCCGGTTTCGCGCTCGGCGTCGTCGAACGCCCCGGTGGTTTCGGCGTGTTCTGGGGCTGCGACCACGCCTTCACCGACGGTGCCTCGCAGATCCTACTCGGATCGGAGATCGCCGACCTCTACGCCGCCGAGCTCGCCGAGCCGGGCGGACCGGAGGTCGA
Organism: Saccharopolyspora tripterygii; assembly: GCF_054778355.1. Taxonomy (NCBI): domain Bacteria; kingdom Bacillati; phylum Actinomycetota; class Actinomycetes; order Pseudonocardiales; family Pseudonocardiaceae; genus Saccharopolyspora; species Saccharopolyspora tripterygii. The sequence goes on from NZ_BAAGZP010000001.1 coordinate 364,706, forward strand.
CTCCGGCGCGCTGCCCGAACCGGACGAGCGCGGTGACTTCCGCGACTACGTGGCCGAACAGCGCAGTGCCGCAGCCCATTTCACTCCGGAATCGCCGGAGGTCCGCGAGTGGGTGCGGATGGTGTCGGCGAACGGGAACCAGCTGCCGCGCTTCCCGCTGCCGCTCGGCCTCGCCGACGGCGAGAAGGCGCCGGTGCACATCCGGACCCTGACCTGCCTCGAAGGCGAGGAGTTGGCCGCCTTCGACAAGGCGTGCAAGGCCGCGGGCGCGCGCATGAGCGGCGGGGTGTTCGCTGCGGTCGCCGCCACCGAGCGGTTGCTGGCAGGGCGGGACCGCTACTTCGGCATGACGGTGCTCAGCACCCGCGACCGCGGTCCCTACGCGCGGTCGCAGGGGTGGTTCTGCACGTTCGCCCCGGTCGAGTTCGACGTCGGCGACGCCGGTTTCGGCGAGCTCGCGGAACGCGCCCAGCAGGCGCTGCGCAGGGCCAAGGAGCTCTCGGCGGCACCGATCAGCCTGGTCGTCGACACCCTGCTGCGCAGCGGGACGTGCACTCCGGCCGACCTCGGGAGCCCGCAGCTGCTTTCCTACTTGGACCTGCGGTGGTTCCCGGGCGCAGGTCGCGCCGCGGACGCGCGGGGCGTGCACTTCACCGGCACCGGGCGGACGTCCAACGCCTCGACCTGGATCAACCGCGACGCCGACCGGCTCTACCTGCTCGCCCAGGTCCCGGACACCGAGAAGGCCCGCGACACCGTCGACGACTACCACCGCAACCTGCGGAAGGTCCTCCAGGACGCAGCGAGCTAGTGCAGGTCACGTCTGCCGACCTCTGGGAGGTCGAGCCCGGTGAGGTGATGGCCTGGACCGCGGTCCAGGACGCCGCCGCGACGCCCGAGCCCGTCGGCCTGTCGGTCAACCAGCGAAACCACCTCGCCGGCGCGGCAGCGGGGGAGCGGACCGTGTGGCTGGCGGCGTGCTTCGAGGTCGACGGTCTGATCGACGCCGACGCGCTGCTCCCGGCGTTCCGCGCGCTGCTGGCGCGGCACACCGCGTTGCAGTGCGAGTTCCTGCCGTGCGGGACCGGGGCGGTCCGGCACGACCCGGAGCGGCTGGTCTTCCGCGAGCGGCCGGTCGGTGGGGGCACCACGTCCGCCCGGTTGCGATCGCTGCTGGACCGCGAGTGCACGCCGTTCCCCTACCCGGCGTTCGCGCTGGCCTCGGTGTCCCGGCCGGGACGGTCGACGGTGGTGTGCGGGTTCGACCACGCCCACGTCGACGCCTACTCGATCGCCCTGGTGGCGCGGGACCTCCACGCGCTCTACACCGGGCAGGAGCTGCCGATCGCGACCAGCTTCGTCGCCAGGGTCGCGGAGTGGTCGGGCGATCCGGTGGAGCAGGACCCGGCGATGGTGAGCTGGCGCGGTTTCCTCGACGCCATCGACTACCGGCTGCCGGTGTTCCCGCTGGACGTCGGGCTCCCTCCGGGCGAAACCGCTGATCAGGCCACCGATCGCCGATGCCTCGCCGACGCCCGGACGGCGGCGGAGCTGAGCGAGGCCGCCGAACGCGCCGGGACCTCGACCTACGGCGCGCTGCTGTCCACGCTGGCCTCAGCGCTGGGTGACGGAACGCTCCCCGTGCTGGCGCCCGTGCAGACCCGCCGGCCCGAGGACGCCGCCGCCGTCGGGTGGTTCACCACGACCGTTCCCGTCTGGGCCGACCCCGACCTCGCCCGCATGGGCGAGCACCTGGGTGACGCCCGCGAGCGCGCGGGACTGCCGCTGGACCAGGTGCTGGCGGCGCTGCCGAGACCGCTGGAATCGGCCAGGCGCGACGTGTTCATGGTCTCCTACGTCGACTACCGGCGACTTCCGGGAAGCGGTTCGGCTCAACACGTTTCGGGCACGAGTCCGGCCGATGACGTGCAGCTGTGGCTGTCCCGCACCGAGGACGGAATCCACCTGCGCACCCGGTTCCCCGACGTCGCTCAGGCTCACCGCGTTGTCGGCTCGGTGCTGGAGGAGTGGTCGGCGGAGATCCGGAAAGCCGTGCGGCAGTAGGTGATCAGCTCCCGGGCCGCTGAGTTGGTGCCCGGCCGCCAGGCGAGCGCCAGCAGCGCCGGCCCGGTCGCGTCGGCGAGGGGCAGCGCGGTGAGTCCGGGATGTTCGGCGACCATCGACTCGCTGAGGATCGCGATTCCCAGCCCGCGCAGGGACAGATCGGCGATCGCCTCAGCCGCGCTGGCCTGCAACGCGATCACCGGTTCCACACCCCGCGCGGCGCAGGCCCGGTCGAACACCGCGCGCAACCCCGTGCCGGGCGGCATGCAGATCACGGGGTGCGCCGCCAGGTCGTGCAGCGTCACCGGGCCGGTGAGCTCGTGACCGGACGGCACGGCCGCGACCAGCGGTTCGCTGATGACGGTGAGGAATTCGAGGTCGTCGGGCTCGGTCCCGGTGCCGATCAGCGCGAGGTCCAGCGTTCCGCTCCGGACGTCGTCGACGAGCCGGTCGGAGTTGTCCTCCCGCAGCGAGAGCTTCACCCCCGGGTGGGCGCGGTGGAACGCGGCGAGCGCGTCGAACAGCGGCGTGACCGTGCAGCCGATGACCATCCCGATGCTCAGGTTCCCGCGCAGCAGCCCGGTGATCTCGCCGACCGCCTGCCCCACGGACGCGGCGGCGGCCAGGGCGGTGCGCGCGTGCGCCAGCGCCGCCTCGCCCGCGACGGTCAGCTCCGCCGACCTCGCCGAGCGGTCGAAGAGCTCCGCGCCGAGCTCCTTCTCCAGCCGCCTGATCTGCGCGCTCACCCCGGACTGGCTGATGTGCACGCGCTGCGCGGCGCGGGTGAAGTTGCGCTCCTCCGCCACGGCCACGAAGTACTCCAGCTGCCGCAAGTCCATGACCCCAGATTCTAGCTTCCAGCAGAACCAGCTGTTGGACTTCTAGCGGCGGTAGCCGCAGGCTGGTCGCAGACCGAGAGGAGAGCGCAGATGCGTGAGAAGGCCCGCGAACCGGAAGACCTGACCAGGCTGTTCGTCGAGCGCAGCAACGCGGGTGATGCCGAGGGGGTCGCCGAGCTCTACGAGGAGGACGCCGTCATGGCCTACCCGCCCGGGAAGACGACGGTCGGCCGCGAGGCCATCCGCGAGCTCTGGGCGGAGGTCCTCGCCCACCGCCCCCGGTTCGAACCGGAACCGCCGTTGCCGACGTTGATCAGCGGGGACATCGCGCTCACCTCGACCCCGCCCTCGGACGGGACCGGCGCGCGAGCCCAGGTGGCCCGAAGGCAGCCCGACGGCAGCTGGCTCCGGCTCCTCGACCAACCCGAGTTCCGCCCGGCGCCCTGACGAGTCCAAACCGAGCCATGATCATGTCCGAAATGTCGGCTCAGTTTGGACTAAGGGGTCGTTTCAGGATGCGGCGGAGCCGTTGTTTCAGGTGTGGGACTCAGCTGGCACCGCCGCGGGTTCTCACACGTCGTCTGGCGAGTACGCCGCGACGCCGTGTATTGGCATACATCAGGAGTGGCGCACGGAGTCCAGGCGGCGTGTGAGGTTCCGCTACCCGCACCGCCAAGCAAGGTGATTCTGCAACGACCCCTAAAACTGGGACCTTGCCGGGGACGCGCGGGCCGTGACGCGTGGAACGTCAGCTCGTGCGGGTCAGGTGGGAGAGCCAGAGGTGGTCCTGGGCCCGGGTCATCGCCACGAGCCGACGTCGCTCGTGCGCCTCCCGGTCCTCCCGGGTGCCCTCCGGCGGAGCGGGTTCCGCGGGGAGGAACACCGTGCGGAACTCGGTTCCCTTGGCTTGCAGGACGGTTCCGACGAGGGTGTCGGAGGTGTCGCGACCGTCCCAGCCCGCCAGGGGTAACGCCTTGACACCCGCCTCGCGCAGCACGTCGAGCCAGTGCTCCGTCGCGGCCTCGGTCTCGGTGATGATCGCCGCCGACGACTCGTCGTCGAGCGTGAGGAGTGCGCCCAGCAGCGCCCGTTCCTGGTCGTGGCCGTGCCATTCGACGACCCGGCCGCCGCTGCGGACCGCGAGCGCGCCGCTCAACGGCAGCGACGGCCCGTCGTCGTAGCGGTTGACCGCCTCCACCTGGCCGGCCCGCTCCAGCACCGAACCCCGGTTGCGGTAGTCGTGGCGCAGGACCTCGCCCCGGCCGTGCAGCGAGATCCCGGCCTCCGACAAGCGCCATCCGCCCGTCGACGCCTGCTGCTGCCCGTCCCCGACCAGCAGCAGCTGGTCCGGTTCGTCGCCGCTGATCGCGTGCGCCAGCCGAAGCCCGACCAGCGTCAGCTCCTGCGCCTCGTCGACCACCACCGCGGTGTACTGCCGGGGCAGCGGGCGTCGTTCCAGCTCAGCCAGAGCGCGTCTGAGCACGTCGCTGTGGTCGAACACGCCGCGCTCGGAGAGCTCCCGCTCGTAATCGCAGTAGAAGCGCCAGGCGTGGGAGCGGAAATCCGTTGGCAGCGAACCACCTCGGCCCTTGCGGGACGCGGTCCGGTAGGCGTCGAAGGACGAGACGCCGCGACCCTTGATGACCCGGTCGATCTCGTCCTTCCAGTACTCCGGCGAGTTCCGGATGCCGGGCAGCACCTCCTCGCGCGACCACACCGCGTCGAAGGCCCGCCGCACTTCCTTCTCGTCGACCTCCGCCGGACGTCCGCGCCCGGCCAGGAAGTCGCGAGCCCACGAGTGCAGCGAGCAGAACTCGATCTGCCCGGACAGCTCCGGAGCCATCTGCCCGAACCGGCCGGCCGCCCGCTCCGGAACCTGCGCCAGCGGCGCGGTGTAGAGGAGCTTGCCGTGGCCGCGCCGGGCCAGGAACGCCAGCCGGTGCAGCGCGAGCGTGGTCTTGCCGGTCCCGGCAGGGCCGCTGATCTGCGCCGGACCGGAGAAGCTGCGCCGCACGGCACCCAGCTGGGCGTCGTCGAGGAAGTACCGCCAATCCCGGAAGGGTTGCCGGGCCGATGCCGCGACCTGCTCCTGCAACACCTGTGGAACGGTGCCGCGCTGCTTGGGGATGCGCTGGGAGTTCCACATGATCGGCGTCAGGTCGAAGGTGCGGCTGTCGAGGTGCTTGGCCAGCGCCAGCGCCTCGTCCGGGGTCAGGATCCGCTCGCCGCGGTGGAGCAGCCGGTCCAGCTCGTCCTCGGTGATCGCCAGGTGGTCCGTGCTGCGGCCCTTGCGGCCGGTGTGCTCGACGGGGTGCACCACGACGGTGCGCAGCACCGACTCGCTGAGCATCCCGGAACCGATCGACGCGCCCGCCAGCAGCTCCGCGGTCCACACGAACGCCGCGCGCGAGTCCTCCCAATCCGGTTCGGTCTCGCGCAGCAGCACCACCAGCACGCCGATCCTGCCGACCAGCACCAGATCCGGGCGCTGCCGCGGGGTGTGCGGGGCGAACTGGTTGAGCAGCGGGTACCAGCCGTTGTCCCGTTCGACCGCGAAGCGCTGCAGCACCCGCTTCTGCCACGACGGCAGCGGCCGGTCCCGCAGCTGCATCTCCGCTTCGCGCCGGAGCAACTCCTGGCGGTGGTGGAAACTCCCGGTCACGGTGCCTCCTGACCAGTTCCTCCAAGCCTGATCGCGCGCAGAAGTGGACACGCTCGGTATCGAGATTAATGCGTTGCGTGGCGAATTCGAGCGTGTTGAGGTCGCGTCACCTGGATGTAGCAGGCGGCTGATCCTCGACCAGGAACTCCAATGTGGAGATCGGCAGCGCACCGTGCCCGAGGACGGTGTCGTGGAACCGGCTGATGTCGAAGTCCGCGCCCAGCCGGCGGCGCGCGGCGTCCCGGATCCGCTCGATCTCCAACCGCCCCACCAGGTACGACAAGGCCTGGCCGGGGTAGACGATGTAGCGGTCGACCTCGGAGGCGGCCTCCAGGTCCGACAACGTGGTGCTGGAGATCATCGTCTCCAGGGCGCGCTGCCTGCTCCAGCCGAACTCGTGCAGACCCGTGTCCACCACCAGCCGCGCCGCCCGCAGCAGGTCCTGCACGACCATGCCCAGCCGCATCAGATCTCCGGAGTACAACCCCATCTCGTCGGCCAGCCGCTCGGTGTAGAGCCCCCAGCCCTCGGTGTAGGCGTTGAACCCGGTGAGCCTGCGCAGCAGCGGCAGGTCGGTGAGCTCCTGGGCGAGGCTGATCTGCAGGTGGTGCCCGGGAACGACCTCGTGGAAGGCGATCACCTCGGAGGCGAACCGGGGCCGCTGGTCGGCGCGCACCGTGTTCGCGAAGTACACGCCGGGACGCGAACCGTCCAGCGCCGGGGACATGTAGAAGCCCATCGGCGTGCTCTCCGACGGGGTTCCGGGAACCGGTCGCACCTCGCACGGCTGCTGCGGCAGTCTCCCGAACCAGCCGGGCGAGGCCGCCGTCGCCCGCTCGACTGCCTCGCGCGCGGCGGCCAGCATCTCCTCCCCGTCGTTCCAGCACAGCGACCGGTCGGTCTGCATCCGCCGCAGCACCGCCTCGGGATCGCCCTCGCCCCAGAGCCGTTCGCCGAGTTCGGAGATCTCCGCCCGCAGCGACGCCAGCTGTGCGCTGCCGATCTCGTGCAGCTCGCCAGGGGTGTGCTCGGTGGTGGTGTGGGCGTGGATGAGTCGCTGGTAGATCTCGTGGCCCTCGGGCATCCAGCACAGGCCCGGGCGGTCGGCCGGGCGCGCGTGCGGTGCGATCTCGCCCGCCAGCGCCTCCCGGTACTCGGCCAGGGCGGGGTTCACGACGTCGCGGATCAGGCGCTCGCGCTGGTCGGCGTGGGTGTCCGGAAGGTGCTGGGTCAGCAGCGGATCCAGCTCGGGGCGGGCCAGGTGGCCGTCGAGGTGCGCGATCGCGTCGTCCAGCAGCGGCCGCACCGGCACCCGACCGGCGCGGACCCCGTCGCGGTGGCGTTGCGCGGCAGCGGCGGTGAAATCTGGGATGCGGGCGATGCGCCGCAGGTAGTCCTCGGCCTGCTGATCTCCGCTCACCGGAACCTGCCCGAGGTTGAACAGCAGACCGGCCACCGGTGCGAACAGGTTGCCGATCACGGTGTACTCCGGCGAGCGGGCGTCGAGCCGGTCGACCGTGGCCTGCGCGTGCTGCACCACGACCGCGACGGTCAGCCGCGTCTCCAGGTCGGCGTGGGTGGTGTCGACGGCCATCGTCCGCACCCGGATGTCCTCGGCGTGCTCCCGCTGGGCGAACTCCGCCGCGGACGAGATGTCCGGCAGCAGGTGGTCGCGGCCGGGCAGACCGTAGAGCGAGGCCCCGATCGGGTCGGAATCCAGTTCGAGGTCCAGGAGCTCTTCGGCGAGCTGGTCCGGCGTCGTCACGCGACAATCGTGCCCCTTCGGACCGACATCCGGCAGGGTGGCGCGTTCGGAGCCCGGGCGAGGGGACAATGGAGCAGTGGACCCGCTGCACGATCCGGACGACGAAACCCTCCTCGACCCCAGGCAGGCCCGCGACCTCGCCGGGCTGATCGAAACCGCACGTCTGGCCTCGGCCGTGGTCCGCTACGGCGTGCGCACCCGGGTCGGCGTCGCGTCGGTGGTGCTCAACCAGGACAACCCGCTGCCGGTGGCCAACCACGCGTGCGCCCTGTGGGGGACCGGCGCCCAGGTCGCGGGCACCCTGATGGAGTTGGAGCAGGTGTTCGCCGAGGCAGGGCGCTCCGAGGCCGTCGTGTACGCCTCGCCGACCACGGTCGGCGAGATCGAGGGCATCGCCGACGACGCGGCGTGGCGCGCGGTCGAGGAGCAGGTGGTGCTGCTGCACCGCAGCCGGGGGTTCAGCCGCGGCCTCACGCGGCCTGCCGAGGACCGCGACATCGAGGGGATCGCCGAGCTCTACGCCGACGAGACCGGCCTGTCCGAGGAGGGCGAGCAGCGGCTGGCCCGGCACCTGGGGCACCGCGCGGACGAAGGACGCGGCGTGCTGCTCGTCGTCGACGATCCGGGTGTCGACCGGATCGCGGGTTTCGTCCAGGGATTCGTCGAACGGGGCGTCGGGCTGGTCGAACAGGTCGTCGTGCGGCCGGGTCGCCGTCGCCGGGGGTATGGCCACGAGCTGGTCACCGAGGCGTCGGAGGAGCTGCGGCGCATGGGCGCGATGCTGGTGGCGGGCCACGCGGAGGAGGGCGGCACCGCTCAGCGCTTCGCCGAAGCGGTCGGCTTCGACGTCGCCTACGGCGTCACGGCCTACGCGCGCAGGATCGACGACTTGCTCTGATCCGCGTCCCACGCGCTCTGCGGGAGCTTCGCGTGCCTGTCGCGCGTGGGTGGTGGGGAAGTTTTCATGAAAACTTCCCCGTCCCACGATCCGGACAGCGGCCGGTCGGGTGAGGTGCGCGCCACGAAAGCGCGCAGGAGGAATTTCGGCGGTGCGGGGCGGCGTTGGTGTTCGTGGCTCGCACTGTCGAAAATTCCGGGAGGAAGCCTGTGTCCAGCGGCTCAGCGTCAGAGAAGACCACCAAGAGCCCGGGCGTCACCTCGCTTCCCCGTGAGATCTGGATCCTCGGCGCGGGCAGTTTCATCGTCGCCGTCGGCATGGGCATCGTCGCTCCCGCGTTACCCGCGTTCGCCACGAGTTTCGACGTCGGGGTGACCGCGGCCGGGTTCATCGTCAGCGCGTTCGCGATGATGCGGCTGCTGTTCGCACCGCTGAGCGGTCGCCTGGTCTCGGCGGCGGGCGAACGCACGATCTACGTCATCGGCATCACGATCGTCGGCATCAGCAGCACCGCGTGCGCGTTCGCCGACTCCTACTGGCAGCTGCTGGTCTTCCGCGCGCTCGGCGGCATCGGGTCGACGATGTTCACCGTCGCCGGCGTGGGCCTGCTGATCCGGCTCTCCCCACCGCACCTGCGCGGACGCGCCTCCGGCGTGTGGGCGACCAGCTTCCTGCTGGGCAACGTCTCGGGCCCGATCGTGGGCGGCGTGATGGTCGGCTACTCGCTGCGGCTGCCGTTCGTCACCTACGGCCTCGCGCTGTTCGTCGCGGCCTTCCTCGGCTGGTTCCTGCTGCGCAAGTCCACCCTCGCCGCTCCGCTGGGCGATGACGCGACACCGTCGATGCCGCTCGGCGAGGCGATGCGCACCCGCTCCTACGTGGCGGCGCTGCTGTCGAACTTCGGCAACGGCTGGGCGGTCTTCGGCGTCCGGATCGCGCTGGTCCCGCTGTTCGTGGTGGAGGCGTTGAAGGCGCCGCAGTCGATGTCCGGAATCGCCCTGTCGGTGTTCGCCGTCGGCAACGCGGGTGTGCTGCTGCTGTCGGGCCGGATGACCGACCGGCACGGCCGCAAGCCGATGGTGCTGATCGGCCTGGCCGTGTCGGGCGTGGCCACGGCGTCGCTGGGCTTCACCACATCGGTTCCGATGTTCCTGGCGGCGTCGCTGATCGCGGGGATGGGCGCGGGCGTGCTCAACCCGGCGCAGAACGCGGCGGTCGCCGACATCATCGGCGGCAACCGGCGGGGCGGGACGGTGCTCGCGACGTTCCAGCAGGCCGCCGACCTCGGCGCCATCCTGGGCCCGCTGATCGCCGGAGCCCTGGCCGACACCGTCTCCTACCAGGCCGCGTTCCTGGTCACCGGTGCCACGGCGGCGCTCGGGCTGCTCGCGTGGGTGCGCGCTCCGGAGACGCGTCCGCTGCCGGGTTCGGGTGAGGCGCAGGTGCGCGCGGCGGCCTGAGGTGTCGATCGTCCTCGTTGCGGGTACCCGTGGGGCAACGCCACCGGCGTTGCGGTTGGCCCTGCCCGATGTGGGAGGACGACATGAACATCACCGGTATTCCGGGGCATGAACTGACGGAGGACGTGCTGCTGCAGGAGCTCGGGAACCTGCACCAGACGCGCAACGAGACGTTCCTGCACGGCTCGCCCGACGCGTTGCGCGAGCACACCGCGCGCACGTTCGAACTGGAGCAGGAGTACTTGCGCCGACACCCCGAGCGAGCGGTCGACCCGCGTCGCACGCGCTCCGGGGCACGGGGGGAGTCGCAGCATGCGTGAACCTCGCGTGGTGATCATCGGTGGCGGGCACGTCGGGCTCACGCTCGCCCTCCGCCTGCAGAAGAAGCTGGACGACGGCGAGGCCAGGGTGACCGTCATCGACACCCAGCCGCACATGACCTACCAGCCGTTCCTGCCGGAGGCCGCCGCAGGCTCGCTGGAACCGCGTCACGTGGTGGTGCCGCTGCGGGAGGCGTTGCGCCGGTGCGAGGTGCTGACCGCGCAGGTCAACCGCATCGACCACGCCAACGGGTGCTTGACCGCGACGTTGGGCGACGGGCAGGCGGAGACGATCGACTTCGACATCCTCGTTCCCGTTCCGGGTTCGATCTCGCGGGCGCTCCCGATCCCCGGCTTGGCGGAGGAGGGCGTCGGTTTCAAGACGATCGGCGAGGCGATCTTCCTGCGCAACCACGTTCTGTCCAGGTTGGACATCGCGGCGAGCACGGAGGACGAGCACTTGCGCCGCAGGCTGCTGACGTTCCTGTTCATCGGTGGTGGTTACGCGGGGATCGAGGCGCTGGCGGAGTTGCAGAGCATGGCCCGCTACGCGATCCGCAGCTATCCCCAGCTCTCCGAGCACGACATGCGCTGGGTGCTGGTGGAGGCGATGGGCCGGATCATGCCCGAGGTCAGCCCGCACATGGGCGAGTACACCAAGCAGCAGCTGGAGAACCTGGGTATCGAGGTCCTGCTGAACACCACGGCGAAGTCCCTTGTGGACGGACATGTGGAACTGGGTGACGGTGAGACCTTCGACGCCGACACGATCGTTTGGACCGCCGGCGTCAAACCGCACCCGATGCTGGAGGACAGCGACCTGCCCAGGGATTCCAAGGGGCGCCTGGAGTGCACGACGAGGCTGCAGGTCAAGGGCGCCGACAACGTGTTCTCGGCAGGCGACTGCGCCGCGGTCCAGGACCTGACCAGCAGTGATCCGGAGGCGCTGACCAGCCCGTCGGCCCAGCACGCGGTCCGCCAGGCGAAGCTGCTGGCGGACAACATCGTCGCCCAGCTGCGCGGCGAACCGCTGCAGGAGTACCGCCACAAGCACGCGGGCTCGGTCGCCGGCCTGGGTCTGTTCCGGGGTGCGGCGGAGGTCTACGGCATCAAGCTCAAGGGCCTCCCGGCCTGGCTGCTGCACCGCGCCTACCACCTGATGAAGATGCCCACGACGTCCCGCAAGGCCAGGATCCTCGGCGACTGGCTGCTGGAACTCCCGTTCCGCCGCCAGGTCGTGGCCCTGGGCGAACTCCACGACCCGAGAGCGGAGTTCGTCAAGGCCGCCAACACCCGAGGCCTGCCCAAACCCAGGGGTACGACAGCAGCAGGCTGATCGAAGTGACCGTCCTCACGGAGCCCGGACGCCTCCGTGAGGACGGGTACCGTCAACGACGAAGCGAGACCCCTTATCCGCAGGTCAAGGCGCATCCGTCGGCGCCACGCGCGTTCCGGGGACCCCCCTGAAATCATCCCCGAACGGCTGTTGTACTGTATTGGCACACGAGATGAGCGGGGCGGAAACAAACCGAACACCTCGGGACAAAAGAACAAGGGGCTGTGGCGCAGCTGGTAGCGCACTTGACTGGCAGTCAAGGGGTCAGGGGTTCGAATCCCCTCAGCTCCACCCACTAAGAAGGCCGGTTACTGCGGAGAAATCCCAGGTAACCGGCCTTCTTGTTGTTCCATTGTGGTCAGTCCGCCTCGATCATGCCCTGCCTGTTTGTGGACCATCCGTGGACCAAACAGCCCTAGATCAGCTGGCCTCGGCCTGCGGACCGTGGTCCGTGCGACGCAAGTGAAGCGAGAGCAGATTGCCCGCGTCCGTGACCGAGCGGCGGTCCGGGTGGATGTAGCGCTGGGTCGTGGTCAGCGAGGCGTGCCCCGCGATCTTCCGCAGATGGTGCACGGGCACCCCGGCGTCGGCCATCCATGTGAGCCCTGTGTGGCGGAGGTCGTGCCGACGCAGGTGCTCGTAGCCGAACCGCGGCACGACCTCGTCCCAATGCGTCGCCTCGCGCAGGACGGCCGTGACGATCCGCCCGCCGCGCGGTCCGGTGAACAGCCGGGCATCCGGGTCGCCATCGGTCTCGGCGATGCGCCGGGCGACGAGCTCACGAACCTCCTCGATGATCGGTACGACGCGTGCCCGCTTGCCCTTGGTGCGCTTGTCCACGAGGCCGCCGGGTGCGGTGGTGGTCTGGCGGCGGATCGTCCATTCCCATGTCGTGGTGTCGATGTCGCGGACCCGGCACCCGGACACCTCGCCGATGCGGGCTGCAGTGCAGGCCGCGAAGACCACTACGTCGCCCCATCCGCGGTACTCGCGGTGCGAGCGCTCTACGAGGGCGGCGGCGAGGCGCGTCAGAATGTCCCAGTTCGGGAGCGCGAGCGAGCGCGGGTCATCGAGTTCGTCCTCGGCCTGCTTGAACTCGTGTTGCCATCCGGTCACCCGCGCGGGGTTGCGGTCGATCAGCCCGTCCCGCATGGCCTGCTCCATGATGCGGACCAGAACGGCCGAACTGTTCTTGATGGTGGACATGCTCTGCCCGTCCGCAATCCAGCTGTGAAGCGCGCGATCTACCGCGCCATTGGTGACCATCCGAACGGGGATGTGCCCGAGCGTCGGCACCACACGCTTTCGCCACCCGGCCAGATATGGGTCTCGGGTCTTGGCTTCAAGGCCGCGCAGAGCGAGTTCCATGTTGGCCTCCCCGTATTCTGCGAGGCTCTGGGTCGCTGCCCTTGGGTCGATTCCAGCGGCGGCTGCCTGCCGCATTCCGTCGATCCATTCCTCTGCTTGGTCAACGGTTTGGCACGACTCGGACATTGAAGTGCGCTTGCCCGTCGCCGGATCGGTCCACCGAACTCGGGCGCGGTATGGCGAACGCCGATTCGCCAGGTGCTCAATGTCGCCTTTGAGGTCGATGCCGATCGGTGCGCGCTTCAAGCTGGCCACGGGGGTTCCCTTCGGTCGGATTTGGTGACAGGTGCGCGGTCGGGTGTCACCGCTATTCGCACTGGTCAGAGGCGTTCGGTGACGGTGGTGACAGGGGTGACAGGTCGGACGCGGAGCGGGCGTCACCGACATCGGTCGGTCGGTATTTCCCGTTGGCGCTGTGCAGCTGACCGTCGGCCGCCATTCGTCGGCAGGTCTGCTTCACTGAAGCGAGGTCGATCCCGGTGCTTGTCGAGATCGCAGTTGGTCCCATGCCGGGACTTTCGCGGAGGCAGCGCAGGATCGTGGCGCGCGTGTCGTGCAGCGTGTGGTCGCTCGCAGGGCCTTCCAGCAATTGCCACGCACCGGACCCGGAGTGGAAAGCCAGCCCGTATTCGGACTCGTCGACATCGCGGCCGGTGACGTTGAGAACGCCGTCAGCCTGGTTCCGCCCGCGCTTGAGCACGAGCACTGCGTCTGCAGCACCGGCAATGCCGTTCGTTCCCGAGACCTCGGCTAGGAAGTCTTCTGAGGCCATCTTGCGAACGTGGTGAACAAGAACCAGGGCGACGCCGTAGTCGTCGGCAATCCGTTTGGCGCGCGACACGGCGGCGTAGTCCGCGTCGTAGGCGGCCATTCCTTGGGGCGTTGGTCCTCGCATCTTGGCGAACACGTCCAGCACGACCATGCGGGCATCGGGATGCTGGTCGAGCCATGCGGCGATGGCCTGATCTCCCCCTGCCGGCAGTGTCGGGCACGTCGTCGCGAGGGTGAGCCCAGCAGGGGCCGGTTCGCCGCCCAACAGCTTGCCCATGCGGGTCTGCAACCGGCGAGGGGTGTCCTCTAGAGCGAGATAGAGCACCGGGCCGGGTTCGACGTCAAGCATGTCGAACGCTCGGCCACCCGAGGCGACTGCGAGGGCGAGCCCGAGTGACATCCAGGACTTGCCGACCTTGGGCGGCCCGGCCAGCACGTTCAGGCCTTCGGCGACGATGCCGGGAACGGCCCAGCGCGGTTCGGGAAACTCGGCCGCCATAAGGCTGTCGGCGGTCCAGGCCCCGGCGAGGGCCTCGGCCGGGTGCCGTTGCAGCGGCCGCACATTGTCGGGCTGAGTGCTCATGCGGCGACCTTTCGGGGGCGTTTGGCCCCGGCCCGCAAGCCTGAGGCGATGGTGCGGTGTGCTTGCTGCCAGCCGTAGGCACGCGCATCGACGTGCAGCCGGGCGGCGCCGGTGAGGACCGCGGTCACCTCGTGGTCGGTCAGCGCGCCACCGGCTACGAGCTGACCAAGCGCGGCGGCGGCGCAGTAGAGCGCGAAGTTGCGTTCCCCAGCCGTCGCGTTGGCGATCCGGTCCAGCTCGCCCCTGATCGCTGCGGCGACGTACTGGCCGTGTCGATTCGGGTCTGCTGCGACGACCACCGGCCGCTGTTCAGGCATCGGGGGCGGAGTGAGCCGAGCGACCAGCCAGGCAGGCAACGGCGCGGGCGGGACGTCAGAGGTCACGCGGTACCGGCCACCGGCCCGAATCGAGCCCGGGCCGATGACGTAGCCGCCGTGCGCTCGGGTGTCGATTCCCCATCCGAGGCCGCTGCCGCGCTCGCCCTGGGTGTTGCGCAGCTCAATGCCCTCGGGCGCGGTGAAGTACAGGTGCGTTCCACCGGAGTGGGTCTCGGCAGTGAACGTTTCGAGCGGTGGCTGCTGCTGGGCGTCGGCGCAGACGATGAGGAAGATGTCCATGCCGGTCTCCGCGCCCTGATCCGCCCAATGCGGCGGCACTGGCTTGCCCGGCTTGGGCACATCGAGGTCGATCACCACGAGGCCAGCCGGACCGGTGGCAATGCCGACGTTGTAGTCCGAGTACGCCCAGCACCGCCGGATCCGGTCAGAGTCGACGGTCGCCCGCTGCTCTGGCGTTCGGTGCCCCGAAGTGCACGGCCCGGCGCTCGGGCAGTTCGCTGCACCGTGAAGCGCGGGCCAACGCCCACCCGGAACAACCGGGAACACCGGCCAGCCGCGCTTGGCAGCCCACAGAGCAGCTTCCGTCAGAGCCGACTCGTTCATGGCGACGTCCTCCTGCTAGTTGGTTGATTACTGTGGGTGTCTTCTCTGGTGGGCGGTCGGGTCGGGGAGGGAGGGGGGTGTGGCCGGGCCGGTGACCCTGTTTTCGTGGTTTCTGGGCCTGTTTTGGGCGCACGGGTCCCCGGCCTCCCTGCGGAGGTTCATTGCTGGTGGTGACGGGGAGGATGGGCCGGGGAGTCGGATGGGGAGAACTCCCCGGATCCCCGGTGCCTCCCTCTAGTTCGCGGTTTCGTCGCCGTCGCTGGTTTCGTGACGCTCGGTGATGGCTTGCCGGACGGCGTCGGCGGAGACCTGCATGACGCCACCGGACTTGTAGGGCTCGGCGTCGGCGTCGGCGAGGACTTCACGCAGGGCCGTGAAGGTCCAGTCCCGGTAGGCGTGCGGGTTGAGCTCGGCCAGCCGCTGCAGGACCTCCTGGGTGCGCATCCGGGCCTTGTCACCGATCACCGTGGCGATGTCGGCCAGCGGGTCCAGCTGCTCGCCGTCGTCGGTGGGCTGGGCGGCGGTGTCGGCGGGCTGCTGCCCCTCGCGCAGGGCCAGGGCACGCTCAACGACCGGTGTGACCTGGTCGACGCCCTTTTCCCGCTTGACGTAGAACGCGCGCAGCAGGCCGGGCCGAGAGGCAAAGCCACTGGCCATGGCGGTGCCGACGTCCTCGCCAGGCACGAGGCTGGTGGCGGTGATCCCCTGCTTGTGCGAGCCGGTGCCCAGGATCGCGTCGTTGGCCTGGTGGTCACCGATCGCGAAGCACACCCGGTGGCTGGTGGTCTTGGCCAGATCACGCGGCAGCGACTCCGCCGACGGAGCCGGGGTCACGAACACCAGCGTGATGCCGCACTTACGGGCCTTGGACATGACCTTGATAGCCAGCTGCTTGGCCTCTTCCCCGTACTTCTCGTGGCGGAACAGCTCCTGGCACTCGTCGAAGACCACCACACGCGGCCGCATGCGCGGGTCGCGCTCGGCGATGTCGCGGGTCAGCTTGACCTCATCGCCCCCGAGCTCGGAGAGGATCTTGCCGCGCTCGGTGACCTCGGAACGCAGCGCCCGCAGGGCCTCCATCGCCTTGCCGATCTGCTCGTCCTCGTCACCCTTCACGAGCCTGTTCAGACGGGGCTCCATCGGGTCGTAGTCGGCGTTGAACGCCATCACGAACACGTCCAGCTCGACCAGCGGATCGAGCATCGCGCCCAGCAGCATGTTGACGACGATGGAGGTCTTGCCCGAGCCCATGATTCCGGCGATGCCGTAGTTGGCGGCCATCAACTTGCCCGCGATGACGTCGCCGCGCTGGTCGATGCCGACCGGCACGCCCTTGAAGTAGTCGGTGGTCCCGTCGTCCAGCAGCGGCCAGGGATCGACCGGCCCGTGCAGGATGCCCTGGTGAGCCACCCACAGGTCCAGCACGCCGGGCTTGTTCTTCGGCTCGGTCGGCCACACCTCCACCGGCAACCGCACGAGGTTGTGGGCGAGGACGTTCTTCTTGTCGGCGATCATCTCCACCGTCACGCCCTGCGGCAGCTCGACCTGGGTGCGGTAGCCGCGGCCGTCCAGGGCGGTGCCCTGCACCCAGCGCGGCACCCACCCCTCCTTGAAAGCCCTGTTCAGAGCAGGAATCCCGAGGTTGCGCAGAGCCGAGAGGATCGCGCCCTCATCCGGCACCACGTCGCGGGCCTCGCCCTCAGTGGGGCCCATCCACTGGGGCAGCGTTTCGGCCTCGCGGCCGGTCTTCCACGCCGTGTAGCCCAGCGCCAGGCCACCAAGCCCGAGGGCGGCCGGTGCCCAGGTCGCGGCCCAGACGAACACCGAGGCCGCGTCCTGCAAGAACGCCCACCAGCCATCGGTCCACACGCTGTTGAAGTCCCCGCCGCCGGGCACCATCCACGCGCCGATCGCGAACACCAGCACCGCCAGGCTGATTGCCAGCACCGCGCCCGGCAGGGCGACGGCGGTGATTCCGGCGACCTTGAGCTGGAGCAAGATGCGCTGCCAGCGGGCGTTGCTGGACTCGCGTTTCTGCTGTTCAAGAGTGGCGACGGTGCCGTAGTCACCGGCCGCGCGGGCCTGGCGGATCGCGGCGGTGATGTCGCGGTGCATCAACCGCCCCACCGCCCGGCCGCTCAGCACCCACGCCCCGCCCACGGCGTAGAGACCGTGACGCAGCGCCTCCTGACCAGCGGTCGCAGCGGCCTGCTTGGCCTTGCCCGCCAGGGCCGGAGGGATGACCGGGCCACGTCGCACCAACTCACCAGCCGGAGCGCCCTCGGAGTCGAGGACTTCGCCCTCCAACACGGTTCCGCCAGCGGAAACCGAGTCGTCGGTGAGGCGTTCCGCGGTCGCGTGCACGGCTTCGGACTCGGGCTGCTCGGTGGTGCCGGGGAAGGTGATGATCTCAGCGGAGTGGTCGAGGTGCTGTTCGTTGGGGGTGCTCATCACGCACTCACCTCCTGCTCGTGCTTGAGGGCGTCGCGCAGCCACATGCCGATCGGGGCACCGACGCGGTGACCGTGGTTCCTGAGGTACTGGCGGATCGACTTCACGCCGCTGGTGATCTGCCCGGCCTCGTAGGCCTCGCGCACGGCGGGCAGCAGCTGGCGGGCGCGGTCGAGGTCAACAGTGGACAAAGTCGATTCGGGCTGTTCAGAGCGGTTCTGAAACCCGGCCTGGTTGTCGGTCTCGGTGTGGTGCAGGCCGATGTAGGCCGCCCAGATCACCGGCAGGGTGTGGACCAGCAGCACGACCATCGCCGGGCCGACCGAGTGCACGAGCAGGCCGCGCACGAACTCCATGAACGGGTGGCCGACGAACCCGGCGGGGAGGCTGGTCCAGCAGTTGAGGGTGACGGTGTAGGCCAGCGGCACGACCTGCGCGGCGGTGACCCACCGGCCCTCGATGGCCGCGCCGCGGGTGGCCAGGTAGGCCTTGGAACCCATGACCGTCAGCAATGCGGCGGAGATCAGCGGCTCCACACCCCACGCCAGCCACCAACCCGCGGTGCCGTGCGGGACTCCGAGGGCGGCGGTGTGCTGGACGTTGGCCGTCGACCAGCCCAGGGCGATCAAGGCGGCGAGGAAGCCCACGATGTTGGCCCACCGCTGGGCGCGGGCATCGCGCAGGGCGATGCGGGCGGGGTTGGCCAGCTCGCGGCGCTTGTCCTCCGCGTCGCGGGAGTCCTGCCGCAGCTTGCGGGTCGTCTCCGATTCAACGTGCGTCTCGGCGTGCTGGGCCTGCAACGCCGCCAGGTGCTCCCGCTCGGCAACCTCCTCCTCGAGGGCCTGCACGCGCTGGGTGCGGCCCAGTTCGTCGGCGTTCGTGGCGGGCACGTCCGCCTCCATCTGGTCGGTGGTGTTCTCGGGGGTGATGGCCGGAATCGGCTCGGTCACCGCGCCCTGCTCGGCGGCGGTGGCGGGCAGGTAGATGCCCGAGCGGTGTGGCCGGTAGTCCTCGATCTGGGCGACCTCGGTGCTCATGCCGGCACCCCCTTCCGGATCCGAGGCGCAGGCACCGACGCCCCAGCCGAGTCCAGGGCGAGCATCAGTCCGCGCAGCACGACGATCAGCAGGAATCCGGCCAGCGCCACCGTGCGGACCAGGCCGCTCCCGATGGCCAGCAGGCCGATCAGCAGGGCGGGCAACACGGCCCGCCAGGTGACAACCAGGGCAGCGACGGCGAGCACACCGGCCGCAGCGGCCAGCAGCAGCACGCCACGCGCACCGAGGTTGAGCAGGTTCTCTAGCATCAGAAGTTCCCTTCCGGGTTGCTTCGAATCGGGTGGGGAACCCGGCCCAGCAGGCGTTCTTGGCGGAGTGACTGCTGGGCCGGGGCGGGGCTACCTGCCCTGCTTGTTCAGGGCTTCGCAGGCCGGGCAGTCGGGGCCGGTGCGGGGCAGGAACCAGGTGTCGCTCACGGCCCTGTTTCCCGGGATCTTCATGCCGCACAGGGTGAACATCGATCCGTCCCACCAGGACTTTTTGACGATCCGGTGCCAGGGCTGCTGGTCGCGCTTGCTCATTGCGGTTTCTCCGTTCGTTGTCTGGTCAGCTGTGCAGCGAGAGCGATTAGCCCTCGGTCAGGTCGGTGGCGTGCTGTGCCATCACGCCGCCACCTCCCCGCCCTGCTGGGGTCGGCGACGCTCGGCGCGGATCTTGCGGCGCCGCTTCTCGGTCGTGCCGCCCCAGATGCCCCACTCGCCGTCGCGCACCGCCAGCTCCAGGCAGGCGTCCCGCACCGGGCAGCGATCGCAGATCTCGATCGCTTGCCGGGCCAGGTCCACCCGGCCCGTTTCCGGGAAAAAGACCTCCGGGTCGGTCTCCGCACACTCCGGAGCCGAACCGAACTCAGCGCCCGGCAGGTTGGTCAGTACCCGGTACAGGGCTCCCCGGGCGTCGGTCCCCGCCTGCGTGCTCATGCGACCGCCTCCTCGGCGACGTTGTGCTCGGGCAGCGGGGCCATTCCCAGGCTCGTGAGGTACTCGTTCAGCGCTTGTGCCGGAATGCGGATCGCGCCCTTGCCGAAGCCGATCCGCACAGACCCGAGGTGGTTGGACTCGATCAGCCGGTAGACGGTCGAGATGTGCACGTCCAGAACCTCAGCGACTGCCTTCACCCGGAACATCTGCGTGGAAGTGCCGTTGAACTGCATCTTTAGTGCTCCCTGCTCTCGATCTGTGCCCCGCCTGGTGGCGGGTCTTTACTTCGTTGCCCCGGTTGTCTGCGATCTCTGCGAAACCTGACAACCAATGCGAGTACTAATACAACAACTAAAACTAGTCATGTCAAGCACGATCGTGCCCAAGGGCTGGAAGATCGTTCAGGATTAGGGCTAGTGTTGGCGGTGATATCCGCAGCTCACGAGGGGTGCCGATGGCGAAGGACTGGGACGCCGTAGCCGGGGCGATTAACGCCCGAATGGACGAGCTGGAGCTGACGCAGCAGGAGGTCGCCAACCGAGCTGGCGTGGCACTGCAGACCGTCCGCGAACTTCAGCACAACCTCATCCAGCGCAACCGCACGGCCAGGACGCTCGAAGCGATGTCCGTCGCCCTCGAACTGCCGCGCGGCCACCTCGGTGCTGTCCTCAAGGGACGAACGCCGTCGGTGAGCGACCAGCCTGCCGATTCCGAGGCGGCGATCGAGGACCTCCGGACCCAACTGGCGAACGTCACCGAACGGCTCGAAGCGCTTGAGCGGCGGGTGGCTCGCGAGTGAGGCCGGGGTCACCCCAGCACCTCTCCGAAGAACAAGCCGAGTGCGTCCGCCAGGTGGCCGACGAAGGCCGCACCGTTCTTCGCCCACTGGGCGGCTTCGGTCGGGTGCTGGACCACCATCACGAGCAATGCCAGCGTGACCGCCGCTCCGAGCAGTTTCTTCCCGGCTCCGCCGCCGGTCTTCATCATCGGCATCGAGCTCTTTCCCATGACAACCTCCCAGTTCGTGGTGTTTGCTTGTTTCGCTGTCTTGCTTCAAGAATCGGGGCGAAACAGCGCGTTGAGTAGATGAGTCGCTGGTGAGTCAGGGGTGAGGCGACCCGACTCACCAGGCCCTGAACTGGGGAAACGCTGAGGGGCTTGCGAGTGAGTGACACCGATACGACGCCGCTAGCGCGGGCGCGGGCGACTGCCGGCATGAGTCAGACCGAGGTCGTCGCGAAACTCCGAGCGATCCGCAAGCGGCGCGGCCAGATGCCGCCGAAGGACAGCAGCCTGAAGCGGATGTACGTCGATTGGGAGCGGGGACGCGTCGATCCTGTCGAGTGGCGGGACGAGCTTGCCGAGGTGTTCCAGCTGCCCGTCTCGGCCCTCGGGTTGGTCGAGGTCGAGCCTCCGCCGATGTCCCTCGACACTGGGCCGACGCTCGAAGTCTCGCGAATTGATCCGGATCTCATCGGGATGCTGGAAGCGCAGACCGACCACTTTCGACTCATGGACCGGAAGGTCGGCGCGGCGATCATTCCGCAGACCGTTGCCCACGTCGAATACATGCAGCAGATGTTGCGGAATGCCTTGCCAGGAAGGCATTTCTCCTCAGCAGCGGTCGCTCTGGCCGAAGGTGCAGCACTCGCGGGCTGGCAATCGCTCGATGCTGGCAAGGTTACGGAGGCGTGGAACCTGCACGACATTGCGCGTACAGCCGCTAGGCAGGGTGATGATCCGGCCTCGCTTGCGCACGTGACTGCGCAGCAGGCGTACGCGCTGCTCGATGCGGGCAGAGCGAGCGACGCCGTTGAGCTCGTGCAGTACATCAACACGCCAGGTTCGCTCGGCAAGGTTCCGCCGAGACTGAGGGCTTGGCTCACCGCCGTCGAAGCGGAGTTCCTTGCGGCGGCGGGGGAGGGGGACCGGTCGAGACGCCTTCTCGACGACGCTGCCGAGATCCTGCCAAACGGCGACGTCGACCCGGAGCTGCCATATCTGATGCTCAACCAGACGCATCTCGCTCGGTGGCGTGGGCATTGCCTCGCTCGTCTCGGCGCGTCTGAGGCTGTCGACGACCTCACGTCAGCCCTCGACGGAGATCAGGCACTCAACTCGCAACGCGCTGAAACGAGCCTGCGCACAGACCTGGCGCTGGCTCTTCGGCAACGCGGCGATGTTGCCGAAGCGAAGGAGCACGCACAGCGGGCACTGGACCTGGCAGGAAAAACCGGGTCCGTTCGCCAACGGACCCGGATCACCGAACTGCTGACGGACTAGCCGAGTTTCGGTGGAAAAGCGAGGATGTGCAGGAGTCCTACCAGTGCTCCGGAGTTTTGTACCTGTCCTTTCTGGATGATTTCAGGCAGTTTCGCAAGCGGAACCCACTCGAACTTTCCCTCATTCAACTCCGTGGCGTCGGCAATCCGTTCGGCACCGAGACCGAGAAAGACATGGTTCGGGTTGCGCAGCATCCCAACCGCGGGTTCGAACTTGATGATGGGTTCGAGGCTGCGAGGGCGGTAGCCGGTTTCCTCGACCAGCTCTCGCAGCGCAGTGTCACGAGGCTCCTCGCCAGCGTCGATGATTCCGCCCGGCAGCTCCCAGTTCCAGATGTCAGGCGCGAACCGGTGCCGCCAGGACATGAGTACGTTCTGACGCTCATCGTCGACCAACACCGTCATGGCCGGAGCTGGGAACCACACCGTGTGGTGCTCGAACCGCTCCCCGGACGGCTGCGAGATGTCCGCCAACCCGACGCGGACCCATTTGCTCTCGTAGACGGTGCGTTCGCCGTAGACCTGCCACTTGGACTCTTCCTCGCTCACTGGTACGGCCCTCTCCCTCGACCTCATCGCGCTGCACGTCCGTGCCGCCAGTCTTCCACCCGCGAGGCGAGATCCGGGTGCCGACGCGGTCAGCGAAGCGGAGATCCTAGATCAGGACTTTTGGCCCGCTTGCCGCTGTCGATGAGCTCGTCGTTCGCGCTCCATACGCCGCTTCTCTTCCTCCAAGCGATCTGGTAGGTCCCTTGCTCCGTAAGCGGCGCGAGCGGCGACGCGCTCCACAATCCCGTGGTCGTCGATGTGCTGGCCGAATAGTTCGGAGGCTGTGGCTGCGATGTTCGCAGCCTGGACAGCAGGTGCCCACCGGGAGATTAGGTCCATCAGCTCGGGGAAGCTGTCTACCAGCACGTATGGGGACAAGACACTGGCATCGTGCACCTGAAGAAGGTACTGCCACCTGCCCTCGAACTTCCGCCGCCACGACTGCAGGCTCAACTCGCCAGCCTCCTCGCCGAGCGATAGGAACTCCTCCCACCCTCGGGAACTCATGAACTCGGCGACGTCGGCTCCATCAGGACAGTCCGCAAGGATGTCCGTTGGCTCCCAGCCCCCGGCCTTCAGGTGACTGTCCATGCCCTTCTGCGCCGTCACAGGCTCAAGTCCCTCCTCGTTGCGTGAATAGTCGCCTCACGATCATGCCGCCCTATCGGCATTGGGTCGACCTTGATTGCTGGAACAGAGGGGGCGCTGAGATCCCTGCTGGGCCGTCCTCGGGTGGGCCGTTGGCCGGGATTGCCCGCGCCCGGTCGTCGGCAGAGCGCCGCTGTCATCGGGCCTTGAGGCCGCCACTGACGGACGCTCGGCCCACTTCGTAGGCCCATATAGGGCTCATTCGAGACGCACGAAGCTGTCACCACTGTCACTTCTGTCACCAAATTGCTTTGAGCAGCAAAAACGAAGGTGACAGACTCGGTGACAGGAGGGTGACACTGCCCGCTCGGGGGCGAGCCCCCCTCTGTTCCAGCCCCCCCTGCTTGTGGACCATCCGTGGACCGAGGGCGCAGAAGAGGATGCGAAGTAGGAGGACGCCAGCAGCCAAAGAGGCTCGCGCAGTTCGCTGTTTTCGCAGGTCAGCTTTCCCGTACGAACTGGCAGTCAAGGGGTCAGGGGTTCGAATCCCCTCAGCTCCACCCCATTGACCAGGGCCGATGCTCCCGAGCATCGGCCCTGGTTCGTGTGTGCCTGTCTATCTGCTCGTCTAGCGCGGCGAATTGGCGCCAGGCGCGGTTTCACCTCTGTCGGGCGGATTCCAGGGACGGTTCCCAGAGCGTGGCATTCGGCGAGACGGACCGGCGATGAATCAGCAGCTCCCCGGTCGGCTCGCAACGCGGACTGCCGGGGGCTCAGGGCAACTGCGCCTCTCCCCGCGCCGGTTCAGTCGGATCGTTGGTCCAGGGAGCGCTTGATGGGTTCGTAGTGGGTGGTCACCGCATGGCGGAAGCGTTCGGCGTCCCCTGCTTCCGCGGCTTCCAGCATCTCGCCGTGGGCTCGTGCGGTTCGTTCGAGGTCCATCGCGACGGAGACGCCGAGCTTGGGGACCACCGCTGTGTGCACGTCCCAGAACGCGCCGACGAGTTGTCCGACCAGGGAGTTGTCGAGGCGGGCCAGGAGGCCGGTGTGGAAGGCGCGGTCCTCGTTCGGGAACGGCGAACCGCCGGTGGCCTTGGTGACCATCTCCGTGACCAGTGCGTGCAGCTCCGGGTTGGTGGTGCCGCGGAAGGCGTCCACGATGCGCTCGGACATGGCGAGGTCCAGGGTCAGGCGCAGGTCGATCACCTCGCGCAGGGCGCGGAGGTCGTCGCCGGGGACGAGAACGCCTCGGAAGACCAGTGATTCGACCAGCGCGTCGAGCGACATGTTGCCCACGAACGTGCCGTGGCCGTGCCGCACCTCGACGATGTCCAACGTGGACAGCTGGCGGACCGCTTCGCGGACGTTGGAGCGCGAGACCCCGAGGTGGTCGCACAGCTCGGCCTCGGTGGGCAGCAGGTCTCCCGGCCGCAGGCCTTCCGCGAGGATGTAGTCCTTGATCCGGTCGGCCGTCGTCTCCTGGCGCGCGGCGGACCGCCCGCCCGTCTTCGCGCCGGCGGGGCGTCCGCTCGACCGGCGGTTCGCAGTGCGCATCTGATCCACTCCTAGTCCTCCGCGTCCGGACCCTACCCGACGTAGGACATCAGACCTTTCGTCCGATCAGGCTTTACAGCACCCCGTTCCGGGATCTACCGTGCTGCAGACGTTAGACATCAGACATCCTACGTCGCGGAGCATGGCCTGCAAGGGAGCAGAGGTGCAGCACATGGACGGTGAGAAGGCGGAGGCCGCAGGGGACGTTTCCCTGCCCTGGTACCGGCAGCTCGAACGGAGTCAGTGGAAGGCGTTCGTCGCGGCGTGGATCGGGTACCTGCTCGACGGCTTCGACTTCGTCCTCATCACCCTGGTCCTGACCGAGATCAGCGCCGAGTTCGGCCTCACCGACGTGCAGGCTGCCACCCTGGTGTCCGCCGCGTTCATCTCGCGCTGGATCGGTGGCCTCGCGATCGGCGCCTACTCCGACCGCTTCGGACGGCGGTCGGGGATGGTGCTCAGCATCGCGCTGTTCTCGCTCGGCACCCTGGCCTGCGGGTTCGCACCCAGCTACGGGGTCCTGTTCGCGGCACGGCTCGTCATCGGACTGGGCATGGCCGGTGAGTACGGGGCCAGCTCGACCTACGTCATCGAGTCCTGGCCCACCCGGATGCGGAACAAGGCCAGCGGCTTCCTCATCTCCGGCTACTCGATCGGCACCGTGCTCGCGGCCGGCGTCTACAGCCTGGTCGTCCCGGCCTTCGGGTGGCGGGCGCTGTTCATCATCGGGCTCCTGCCGATCGCCGTCGCCGTGTGGCTGCGCCGCAGCCTCCCCGAGTCGCGGGACTGGAAGGAGCAGCAGGGCAAGGACACCGACGCCCCGCCGGTCACCGACACGCTCTTCGGCGGTCGGCGCACACCGGTGAACATCACCACCGGTGTCCTCGCGACCGTCGCGCTCGTCGTGATCTTCACCGCCGGCGGCGTCCCCACCTGGCTCGTCGCGGTACTCGGGCTGCTCGTGGCCGCTGTCTTCGTGTCCTACGTCGTCCAGTTCTCCGGCCCGCGCTGGCCCACCGGCCTGGCCGTCATGGTCATCGTGTTCTGCGCGTTCCTCTACTCGTGGCCGATCCAGTCGCTGCTGCCGACCTACCTCAAGACCGACCTGGGCTACTCCCCGGCCGAGGCCAGCCAGGTCCTGTCCTTCTCCGGGCTCGGTGCCGCCGTGGGCTGCATCGTCGCCGGGTTCACCGGTGACCGCTTCGGCACGCGCCGCGCCTACTGGGGCAGCCTGCTGATCTCGCAGATCGTGATCTTCCCGGTCTTCGCCGTGGGCGGATCGAGCCTCGTGCTCCTGGGCGTGCTGCTGTTCGTGCAGCAGGTCTTCGGGCAGGGCATCTCCGGCCTGCTCCCGAAGTGGATCGGCGGCTACTTCTCCATCAAGCAGCGAGTCGCCGCCCTCGGATTTCTCTACAACGTGGGCGCGCTCGGCGGAGCGGTGGCCCCGACCCTGGGCGCGACCCTCGGGGCGTCGATGAGCCTCGGCACCGCGCTGGCCGTGCTCTCCTTCTCCCTGACCACCGTCGTGCTGGTGCTGATCGGGATCGACGCTCCCGCTCGCCTGCAACGACTCCTGAGGCCCGACGCCGCCGACGCCCTCGACGGCGCCTCAGCCCGAACGTCCTGACCCCACAACGAGATCCACGAGGACATCAGATGACCACCGCCGCGATCACGGGCGTCGTCCCGCCCGTCTGCACCCCGCTTACCCCCGAGCTCGACGTCGACACCACCTCGCTCGAAAGGTTGCTGAACTTCCTCATCGAGGCCGGGGTGGACGGGCTGTTCGTGCTCGGATCCAGCGGTGAGACCGCCTACCTCGACGACCAGCAGCGCGCGACCGTCATCGACGTCGCCACCTCGGTCGCCGCCGGACAGGTCCCGGTCATCGCCGGAGCCATCGACATGACGGCGCCGCGAGTGCTCGCCCACGCCCGCGCGGCCGCGCGCGCCGGGGTCGACGCGGTGGTGGCGACCGCGCCGTTCTACACGCGCACGCACCCGGCCGAGGTCGAGCACCACTTCCGGACCGTGGCCGCGGGCGTCGACGTCCCCCTCTACGCCTACGACCTGCCCGTGTCGGTGCACACCAAGCTCTCCGCGCAGCTCCTGCTGCGGCTCGCCGAGGATGGCGTCATCACCGGCGTCAAGGACTCCAGCGGTGACGACGCCGGACTGCGGAGGCTGCTGCAGATGCGCGGTGAGCGCAGGCCCGTCGTGCTCACCGGATCGGAGCTGACCGTCGACAACGCGCTGGTCAACGGCGCCGACGGAGTCGTGCCCGGTCTGGGCAACGTCGACCCGCACGGCTACCTCGCGCTCGCCCGGCACGTGCGCGACGGTGATCTGAAGGCCGCGGCCGCCGAGCAGGACCGCCTCGCGGAGCTGTTCCGCATGGTCGAGGCCGGAGACCCCGCGCGGATCGGCCCCAGCTCCGCAGGACTCGGCTCGTTCAAGGCCGCCCTGCACCTGCGCGGCATCATCGACTGCCCGGCCGCCATGCCGCCTCAGCTCCCGCTCACCGAGCAGGAGGTCGCCACCATCCGGATCCTGCTCGACCAGGCGGGACTGCTGTGAGCGACGTCCTCATCGGCGTGGACATCGGCGGCACCGAGATCGTCGCCGGACTCGTCCACGACGGCGGCCGGGTCAGCGCCCGCCGCAGCCGCCCCACACCGCGCACCGGGGGCCGCGACATCGTCGAGCGGGCGAACGAGCTGGTCAGCGGCCTGCTGCGGGAGAGTCCGGAGCCGGTTCGCGCCGTAGGGGTCGGTGCTCCGGGCACGATCGACCCGGTCAGCGGGCGCGTGACCTCCTGCACCGACACCGTGCCGGGCTGGCTGGGCACCGAGATCGCCGGTCCGCTGTCGGAGCGGTCCGGGTTGCCGGTCGCGGTCGACAACGACGTCCGGGCCGCCGCGGCCGCCGTGGCGCTCGACGAGCAGGTCCGCGGGTTCGGCCGAGTCCTGTACGTGTCTTTGGGAACCGGCGTCGGTGGGGCGTTGATCGTCGACGGACAGGTGCTGCGGGGGCGGTTCGGCACCCACGGGGAGATCGCCCACCTGATCACGCCCGAGCCCGGCCACCTGCCCTGCGGCTGCGGGCGTCACGACCACCTCGAAGCCATCGCGGCGGGACCGGCGATCGCCGCCGCCTACACCGCCGCGAGGGACGACGCTCCCGCGCTCACGTTGCCCGAGGTCGCCTTCCGGCTCCGCGACGGTGACCAGCGCGCCGCGGCCGTCGTCGATCGCGCCGGACGTCTCCTCGGCAGGACCTTGTCCGGCCTGGTCACCGCGCTCGACCTCGACGCCGTCGTGGTCGCGGGCGGAGCGACCGGCCTCGGCGACCCGCTGCTCGGCCCGCTCGCTGAGGCGCTCGACGCCGAATCACGGCCACCCGCGAGGACGACACCCGTCCTGCGTCCCGCTACGCCCGACACGCCCGTGCTCGGCGCAGCACTGGTCGCCGCACACCACAGCCCGGAGGTCGTCCATGAGTCGTGACCGCGTGATCCAGCAGCTCGACGGCGGTCTGATCGTGTCCTGCCAGGCCGGGGAAGGGCACGCGCTGCGCGATTCCGCCACGATCGCGCGGATGGCGCGTGCCGCGGTCGACGGCGGCGCCCGCGCGATCCGCTGCGGCGGAGTCGGTGGTCTCGACGACGTCGCCGCCGTGCGCGAGGCCGTCGACGTGCCGGTGATCGGTCTGACGAAGCACGATCGAACCGGTGTTTTCATCACTCCCACGGTCGAGGATGCGGTCGCCGTCGCCCGCCTCGGTGCCGAGATCGTCGCGCTGGACGGGACCAGCCGTCCGCGCCCCGACGGCGTCGACCTGGCGACGGTGATCAAGGCCGTGCACGACGAGGGAGCGCTGGTCATGGCGGATGTCGCGACGCTGCCCGACGGCGAGCTCGCGGCGGCCGCCGGTGCCGACGTCGTGGCCAGCACGCTGTCCGGCTACACCGAGGACACCGCGGGCCGCACCGGGCCGGGTCCCGATCTCGCGCTCGTGGCGGGCCTGCGCGGTGCGCTCCCCGACCACGCGATCGTGGCCGAGGGGCGCTACCACTCGCCGTCGTCGGTCGCCGAGGCCCTGGAAGGCGGTGCGATGGCGGTCGTCGTCGGGACCGCCATCACCGATCCGTCCTGGATCACCCGATCCTTCGCCCAGGCCACGAGATCCTGACCTGCGTGAGGATCGGCTGATGGAGTGGTGTTTCAGGTCGCCGGCTGGGTGAGGCCTCGCAGCGCTTCGTCGACGCAGTCGGCCCAGCGGCGATCGCCGAGGTCGGTGACGCCGGAATCGCCGACGAAGGCGCTGGAGATCACCGTGGTGGGGTTGAGGTCGGCAAGCGCCCGGAGGGTGTCCGCCAGCGAGTCGCGGTCGCTGTGACCTGGGATGTAGCCGGCGAACCAGGCGCCGTCCTCGCCGCGGACGAGGGTGTCGCCGGTGAACAGGTAGCTCTCGCCGTTCGCGCCCGGCACCAGGAAGCAGGCGCTGCCCGGGGTGTGGCCGGGAGTGGGAATCACCTCGAAACCGGGTGGTTCGGTGCTGCGGCGGTCGAAAGTGCCGTCCACGGCGCAGGTCTCGGCCACGATCGGCGCCTCGACGGCGGTGCTGTGAAGCGTCGAGCCGAACCGCTGCTTGACGGTGCTCAGTGACGGCGCGATCTCGTCCTGGTGGCTGAGGTACTGGCGCGCGACACCGCCGAGCTCGGCGATCTCGTCGAACTCCGACTCCAGCGTGGTGTTGTAGAACAGCACGTTCCCGCCGGGTGCCGTCCAGAGGTAGGCGTGCGTGTTCAGGCCGGGGAACGGGTGCTCGGCTTCGGTCTCCCAGAGGTCGGGCCGGATCTGCTTCATCGTGTCCTCCTGTTCGTCGTTCCTGCGGACGACGCTAGGAGTTCCAGTTAGCTCGAAGTCAAGCGATAGCTGGTCCACTCCGCGGCCCGTCACCGACTCCGGTGATGTGCGGCCGGCGCGGTGATAAGGATCGGGCTGAGTGGGTACTCCTGCGGTCGGTGCGCTGTCATCGAGCGCCACACGAATGGAGGGACCATGACCAAGCGCGACGAAATGCGGGTGGACAAGGCGCTGCAGGGCCTCGAGTTCCCGGTCGACCGCGAACGGATGGTCGATTTCGCCACCGACCGCGAAGCCGACGCCGAAACCCTCGCCGCACTCCGGTCGCTGCCCGCGGGCCAGTACGCCAACAAGGACCAGGTCCTCGACGCCGTCCCCCAAGAACCCGAAGGAGACGCCCCAGGAGGCACAGCCCGAGGCTGACCCGACCTTCACCCGGTTCGCTCGGCGTCCATCGCCTCACCAGGTCCCAGTTTTAGTCCAAACCGAGGGGCATTCGTGCCCGAAATGTCGGCTCAGTTTGGACTAAAACTGGGACCTGCCTAGCACGTGCGGTGTCGCTGGGGTGGGCGGGCTGTCGTTGGGCCGAAGTGGTTCTGGTTGGGGTTTTGCGGTCGCTCTGGGGGCTCGTGTCGCTACCATGCGTGCCTGGCGTGATCATCGGGACTTCGCGTGGTGGAGCGGAAGGTCGGTGGTTTCGCCGGTGAGATTGTGCGACGGCGAGAGGGAGAGCGGCCGGTATGACGACCAGCGAGAAGGCGGCGCCGGTTCTCGACCACGGTGACTTACCCGGGCTCTTCCAGGCCGCTGACGAGGTCTCCGTCGTCGGTCAGCGCCGGTACTTGCGGGCCGTGCGGGGGCGTTTGCTGCTCTCGGTCCTCGCCGCGATCTCCGCTGCGTTCACGATCCCCGCCGGGTCCGCCGACGTCGCTGCGATCGGTACCGCGCTGTTCTTCGTCGGGGCGCTCAGCGTCGACATCCTCGTGCTGCGCAGCCACTCCAACCAGGCCTGGTACCAGGGCAGGGCGCTCGCCGAATCGACCAAGACCCTCGCCTGGCGCTACGCCGTCGGCGGGGCACCGTTCCAGACCGGTCTGCCGGAGGCCGATGCCGACCGCGTGTTCGTGGACCGGCTCGCCAAGCTGCGCACGGATTTCGGCTCGGTCCCGCTCCTGCCGAGCCGCGCGAGCGCGATCAGCGGCCGCATGCGGTCCCTGCGCGACGCGGGCTTGGCCGAACGCCAGCAGGCCTACCTGTCCGACCGCATCGATGACCAGCAGACCTGGTACGCCGACAAGGCCAAGTTCCACCAGCGGCAAGCGGACATCTACCAGCGGCTCATGCTCGTGTGCGAGCTCGTCGGCATCGCCGCCGCGCTCGCGAGGGCCTTCGGCGTGGTCGACTTCGACCTCGCCGGGATCGTCGCCGCGACCGTGTCCGGCCTGGCCGCCTGGACCAGCGCCCGGCAGCACTCGACCACCGCGCACGCCTACGTCGTGGCGACCCACGACCTCGGGCTCGTCCGGGAACACCTCCGCCACCACTCGGACGAAGCCGGGTGGGCCGCGGCGGTCGCGGACGCGGAAGCGGCCATCAGCCGCGAGCACAGCACCTGGCGCTCCTCCCACGGCGAGTAGGCCTCGGAGGTCTCATGAGTTTCACGTCCGAGACGAACATGAACGTGAACATGAACGTGGCCGGGCCGTACCTGATCGCCTTCGGAGCGCTTCTGCTCCTCGCGGTGGTCGCCAGAGCAGGGGCGTACTTCTGGGCTCAGTCCAAATCGGTTGTACGAGAACCGATCTCGCTCGGCCCCTACGAGGTTGCGCTGCTGACCGGTCGTGCGACCCGCGTTGTCGAGACGGCGCTCGCGTGCTTGGCGGATGCGGGCGCGGTCCTCGTGAGCCACAGCCAGTTCTCGACCTACGCAAGAGGTCCCCGCGCGGATCAGCCGGTGGTCGACGGCGTGCAGCGGCAGGTGCTGGACCTGCTGACCAAGGAGACGACGGCCCAGAGCCTCGCCCGGAAGTTCGCCCGCACCGACACCGGTGCGCACCTGCGGCGACGGCTGGAATCCGGGGGATACCTCCTCGACTTCCCGAACCACCTGCGGCTCAGGCTGATGGGCCGGATGCTCATCCCGCTCGTCCTGCTCACGATGGTTCTCGTGCAGCTCGGGGGCGGGGTCGGGACGAACGCGACCATCATGCTCCTCAACATCGAGGTCCTGGTGTCCGCGATCGTCTGGTTGTGGTGCGAGCACTCGTTGACCTTGACGCGCACCCGCTCGGGCCAGCGGACGAAGCGGGAGATCGGATCGCTGGTGCGCAAGCATCAGACCGGGGAAAAGCAGATGAGGAGCGAGAAGGTCCCGGATCGGAAGAAGGTCCAGCAGCTGCGGGAGGCGGTCTCCGAGCGCGCCGGGGAGTGGAACCTGTCTCCCGGATGGATCGGCTCCGCGCCGGGGATCGTGCCCTTCATGGGGTGGATGGGATACCTGGCCGAACGAGCCGAGCACTGGGATTCCGCATCGCGCCGCCCGCTCGGTTCCCTGCTCCCCGCGCGGAAAACCGGCCCCGACCGCCGCGTCGGGTGGCTTCTCCGAGCGCTCGGCGCGCTCTGCGCCGTGGCGGCGCTGCTGGTGTTCTGGGTCGTGGAATTCGGCTGGGGCGCG
The DNA here is from genome assembly GCF_054778355.1 of Saccharopolyspora tripterygii. Lineage (NCBI taxonomy): Bacteria > Bacillati > Actinomycetota > Actinomycetes > Pseudonocardiales > Pseudonocardiaceae > Saccharopolyspora > Saccharopolyspora tripterygii. Next base: position 396,654 of record NZ_BAAGZP010000001.1, read on the forward strand.
ATCGCGCTGTTCGTCGGTTGCTGCCTGGTCGGCGCCGGCTTGGCGACGCGCGGGCGGAAGCACCTCGCGGTCGAGGGGCGGGAGGCGCTGCGGAGCGGTCAACGGCCGCCGGTGCTCTACCTCCGCTCGTTCGCCCACGACGCGCTGCTCGAAGGGACCTCGCCGTTCCGGTCGCTGATGACCGCGCTGGGCTCGCGGTCCTCCTACATCGAGGAGATCGCCCGGGCCGTCCGCAACTTCGGGACTCTCGTGGCGATCGGAGATCCGGGGTCGCGGTTGCCCGGCTTGGGCCCTGCGCAGATCTACGTCGAGCCGGATTCCACGCGTCCCGGCCAGGATCTCCAGCGGTGGCAGGCCGAAGTGCTCGGCCTCCTGCGAGGTTCCGCGCTGGTGCTGATCTCGGCGGGTTACAGCGACGGGCTGAGGTGGGAGTTCGCGCAGGCGACGGCGAACGTGCTGCCGGAGCGGCTGGTCGTCTTCGTCCCGCTCAACCGCGCTCAGTACGCGCGGTTCCGGGAGCTCACCGAGGCGTACTTCCCGGCCGGGCTTCCCGCGGACCCGCGCAAGAGCTCGACCTGGGGGAAGGAGCCCGTCTACGGGTTGGTCCACTTCGACCGCGACTGGACGCCGCACTTCGTCCCGTTCCGCCCCCACGCGATGCTGCAGCTGCACCTCGGGCGGGTCGCGGTCCGGCTGAGTTTCCGGCGCATGCGGAATCGGCTGATGCACGCCCTGTACCCGGTCTTCCGGAGCAACCAGGTGATCTGGTCGGGCGTTGAGATCCCGGTCTTCTTCGGCCGGACGAGCCGCAACCGGATCGTCGGCGGAACGTCGTACCTGCGCGCAGTGCTGGTGCTGGTGCTGGTGGGCCTCGCGTTGGTTTTGATGTTCGGCGGGCACGGCTGACGGGACCGGGCCGGTCGCCGCGATGGGGTTGTCGCCGCACTTCGCGAATCCTCGGACCGGGTTATCGTGACCTGCATGAGCTGGGGTTTTCGGTTGTTCGCACTCGTGGTGCCGGTCGTGTTGGCGGTGGCGGCGTGCGGTGGAGGAGCGCCGCCCGGGCCTGCTCCGGCGCCGCCCGCGCCCAGTGCTCCCGCCCCGAGCCCCGGCCCTCCGCCGGCTCCTGCGGTGCAGGTGAAGCAGGCTCCGGAGGGGTTCGTGCGGTTGCACGACGTCGACCCGTCGATCGTCGAGGAGATCCGCTACGCGACCCCGCACAACTTCACCGGTGATCCCGTGCCCGGCTACGACGAGCCGATGTGCGTGGTGACCCGCCCGCTCGCCGAGGCCTTGCGCAGGGCGCAGCAGCAGGTCACGGCCCAGGGCTACACGCTCAAGGTCTACGACTGCTACCGGCCGCAGCAGGCCGACGATCGCTTCGTCGAGTGGGCGAAGGACGTCCCCGACCAGCGGATGAAGGACGAGTTCTACCCGGGCATGGACAAGTCGCAGCTGTACTCCGGCGGCTACATCGCCGAGGACTCCGGGCACAGCCGGGGGAGCTCGGTGGACCTGACCCTGGTGCGGCTGCCCGCGCCGCCCCAGCGGCCTTACACGCCGGGGGAACCGCTGGCCTCCTGCACCGCCCCGGTCGGACAGCGGTTCCCGGACAACAGCGTCGACATGGGGACCGGCTTCGACTGCTTCGACGACCGGGCGCACACCGATGCCCCGGGCGTGACCGGAGAGGCCCGCGCCAACCGGGATCTGCTGCGCGACGTGCTCACCTCGGCCGGCCTGGAGGGCTACGCGAACGAGTGGTGGCACTTCAACCTGCCGCAGGAACCGTTCCCGGACGAGTACTTCGACTTCCCGGTCAACAGTGCGGCCTTCCGCTGATCTGCTCGAACAGCGCTGCCGCGGTCCACTGGCGACGCCCGCATCGTTGCGCCGCGCAACTTCGCGAGTGTTGTGTCGTTGTTCACTTCGGAGTCGACGACAAGCCGGGGGTGCGGCTCGACACCGCGCGCCCCGGTACGCCGTGCCGGGGCGGGTGACCTCACCTGCTCGGACCGCGAACCGATCGACTTGCGCAGTTCGCACCATCCGATGACGCAGGGAGCGACCGCATGTCCCGTTCCGTTCACCGCTCGCCTTCCGCAGCGCGCAGACGCGCGCGCGGACTGATCACCGTGACCGCGTTGTCGCTGGCGGTCGGTGGCGTGCATGCCGCACCGGCCACCGCGGCCGACGACACGCCGGCCACGCCGGGCATGGTCAGCGCGGGCTTCTACGACCCGCCGGCCGAGCTTCCCGAGGCGGACGGGGCCCTGGTGCGCACCGAACCGCTGCCGCTGGCGCTGAGCCTGCCGAGCGTCGGCGGGAAGCAGCTGCCCGGCACGGCGACCCGCCTGATGTACAAGACCACCGACTCCAACGGGAAGCCCGCGGCGGTGACGGGCGCCTACATCGAACCGTCGGCGCCGTGGAAGGGTGAGGGTCCGCGCCCGGTCGTGGCCGTCGCGCCGGGAACCATGGGTCAGGGCGACTCCTGCTCGGCCTCCCAGGGCTTGGAGCGCCCGATCGCCTTCAACGGCGACCACGTGTCGGTGGGCTACGAGGACATCGCGATCTACCGGCTGCTGGCCGAGGGCAACGCGGTGGTGGTCACCGACTACGTGGGCCTGGGCACCACCGACCGCCTGCACACCTACGTGAACCGGATCGACGGTGGTCACGCGGTGCTCGACGCCGTGCGGGCGGCCCGCTCGCTGCCCGAGACTTCGATCACCGACGAGTCGCGCGTCGCGCTCTACGGCTACAGCCAGGGCGGTGGGGCGACGGCCTCCGCTTCCGAGCTGCAGCCCACCTACGCCCCGGACGTGGAGCTCGCGGGTGCCTACGTCGGCGCGCCCCCGGCGAACCTGACCGAGGTCATCGAAGGCATCGACGGCAGTGCGCTGGTCGGTGCCATCGGGTGGTCGCTCAACGGGTTCATCCAGGCCAACCCCGAGTTGAAGCCCATCGCCGACGAGCACATCAACGACGACGGCAAGGCCGCGCTGGAAGACCTGTCCTCGCGGTGCATCGGCGACGGCATCGCGCGCTACGCCTTCGGCAAGACCTCCGCCTGGACCAACGACGGCGAGAGCCTCGGCGAGGTCGTGGAGGCCGAACCGGCGGTCCGCGAGATCCTCGACCGCCAGCTCCTCGGAACGACGAAGCCGGCCACGCCCGTCCGCGTCACCACCGGCGTGAAGGACGACATCGTGCCGCACGACCAGGCCCGCCAGCTGGCGGTGGACTGGTGCTCGGCAGGCGGTGACGTGACCTACACCCCGGTCGAGCTCCCGGACCTCGGCAAGGGGCTGATCACCAACCACGTCACGCCGCTGCTCGCCGACCAGGGCAACGCGATCTCCTGGATCACCGACCGGCTCTCCGGAGCCCCGGCGTCCAGCAACTGCGACACCCTGCCGGAACAGCCCTGACGCGACGGGGCCGCGGGCACCGCGCCCGCGGCCCCGCTGCGCGGCCGGCCCGGTTCAGAGCCGGGTGAGGGCTTCGGCGCTGGAGGTTCCGGGGTCGGCCGTGTACAGGATCAGCTGGAGGTTGCTGCCGGGCAGCAGCAAGGTCTGGAGGGTCAGCTCCAGCTTGCCCAGCCGCGGGTGGTGCAGGTGCTTGCGCAGGCTCGGCCGGCTCCGCTGACCGAGACGCCCGCTCGCGCGGCGACCTCTTCGCGGCGCAGCCCGGGAGTGCGCCGGGCACGGCGCCCCGGCGGGTTGACGGCGCTCGGCGGCATCCGGTCCGGGCGCAGCGCCTCCCGTCGCCTGCGCAGGAAATCGGCCAGATCGGCTCTGCTCACCCGATCAGGATGGCACGGCTCCGCTCTCCTGGGCACGGACCGGCAGTCCGGGGCTTAGCAGGCAGTTCCCGGGCAGCAGCGCGGCGTCCACGCTCGATGTCACCACCTGTCGAGCACTGGAGGGAACAATGCCGCGCACTCCTGAAGAAGTGATGCGCACACTGCTGGACCTGATGTTGGCCGGGGACACCGACGCCGTGGCCGAGTTGTGGGCGGAGGACGGCACCGCCGAATTCCCCTTCGCCGCCGGGGATTCGCCGCGCGAGCTGGTGGGCCGGGACGAAGTCCGCCGCTACCTCGCCGATTTCCCGCAGGTCTACGACATGCGCGAGGTCCCGGCGATCACCGTGCACCAGACCCAGCGGCCGGACACCGCGATCGTCGAGTACCACGCGACCGGGCTCTCGCTGCGCACCGGGAAGTCCTACCGGATGGACTACGTCGTGGTCATCACCGTCCAGGACGGGCTGATCACCCGGTTCCGCGACTACTGGAGCCCGCTCGCCGCGGCCACGGCCTCGGGAACGCTGCCCGAGCTGATCGACTCGCTGAGCCCGGAGGCACTCCGATGACCCGGGTCCTGGTGACCGGAGGTACCGGCAAGACCGGGAGCGCGCTGGTGGAGCTGCTGCGCCGCGACGGCGTGCCGGTCAGGGTCGCCAGCCGCAACCCGGTGATCGGTGATCCCGATTCGGTCCGGTTCGACTGGCACGACCCCGCCACCCACGCGGCGGCGCTGCGCGGCGTGGACGCCGTGTTCCTCGTGGCCCCGGTGAACACGGTGGACCCGATGCCGCTGGTCGGTCCGTTCCTGGCCGAGTCGCGGCGTCTCGGGATCCGCCGCGTGGTCCTGCTCGGCTCCGCGATCGTGCTGCCCCACGCCCCCAGCGCGCTGGAGATGGCCGACGAGGTGAAGGCTCAGCCGGGATGGGTCGTGCTGCGCCCGTCGGCGTTCATGCAGAACCTGCTGAGTCCGCACCCGGTGGGCGAGCGGATCCGGCGGCACGGGGAGATCCGGACCGCAGCGGGGGACGGGCGGGTCGGCTGGATCGACGCGCACGACATCGCCGCTGCGGCCTTCGCCCTGCTGCGCCCCGGGACGGAGGCAGGCGATCAGCGCGACTACCTGCTCACCGGCCCGAAGGCCCTGAGCTACGGGGACGCCGCGGAGATCATCGCCGCGAGCACCGGGCGTCCCGTCCGGGTGGTCCCGATCAGCACGGACGAGCAAGCGGCCCACTACCGGGCGAGCGGGGTGTCCGACGAGTTCGCCGCCAGCCTCGCCGCCGTGGAGGACGGCATCAGGGCGGGACGGGACGACCAGGTCAGCACCGCGGTCCTCGACCTGACCGGCCGCCCGCCGCGCACGCTCGAGGAGTTCGCCCGCATCCACGCGGCGGACTGGTCCGCGGCTTGAGCATGCCGCTGCGGCATGGTGCATGGTCTCCCTCGCGGCACGATTCCGAGAGGGAGACCATGCACCACGACACGTTGATCGTCGAAGACCTGATGCTGCTGCTGCTCCACGACGAGCACGGGACCATCGCCGGGGAGGGCACCCTCCACCACACCCTCGGCGGGGCGATGCTCGTGGAGCTCGCGTTGGGCGGGGCTGCCGACGCCGACGAAGGCCGGGCGAGCCTGAACGGCCCCGAGGTTCGTGCGGTCGGGGACGTGCCGATCGAGGACCCGTTGCTCCGGTCCGCTTACGACGTCGTCGCGGAGAAGACCCAGCGCATGCAGCCGCTCCTGCTCCAGATCGGCAGTGGCCTGCGGGAGGCGGTGACCGACCGGCTCGTTGAGCGGGGTCTGGTGCGGCGCGAGGAGAAGCGCGTGCTGGGGATCTTCCGCAGCACCCGGTGGCCCGCCGAGGACTCCCAGCACGAAGCCGACCTGCTGGAGAACGTGCGCTCGGTCCTGGAAGACGGCGCGGAGCCCGATCCCCGCACGGCGGCGGTGATCGCACTGCTGTCGTCCAGCGGCGCGCTGCCGACGCTGCACCCCACCCCGAAGTGGTCGAGCCGAGTCGCCACCCGCGCGAAGGAGATCGAGCAGGGCAGCTGGGGAGCCTCGGCCGTGAACGCGGCCGTCACCCGGACGGCCGCGGCCATCGCGGCGTCGAGCGCCGCCGTCAGCGTCGCCGTGATCGCCGGAGTCCAGTGACACCAGGCCGGAAAACTGCTGTTCGAAGTACTTCTGGCCTGCAGCGGAGCGGCGGGCGCGGGTGCAGAATCGAGGCATCGCCGAGGAAGGGGGCTCGTGCGCGATGACCGAGTTGCTGCCCGCTCTGCCCGAGGAGACCTTCCAGCGCGTGCTCTGCGTGGTCGCTCACCCGGACGACATGGAGTACGGCACGTCCGCTGCTGTCGCGCGGTGGACGGCGCGGGGTGTGGACGTCGGATACCTGCTGCTCACGCGGGGTGAGGCGGGGATGCCGAATCCTCCGGAGGAGACCGCGCGGTTGCGGCTGCAGGAGCAGCGGACCGCGTGCGGGACGGTCGGCGTCGAGCACCTCGCCGTCCTCCAGCATCCCGACGGCGTGCTGGTCCACGGCCCGGAGCTGCGGCGGGACATCTGCCGGGAGATCCGCCGGTTCAAGCCGGACGCCGTGATCGGCATGCCCTTCGAGATCGAGACGCCGATGGGGTTCAACCAGCCCGATCACCGCGCCGCCGGGCTGGCGACCGTCGACGCGATCAACGACGCGGGCACCCGGTGGATCTTCCCCGAGCAGATCGACGACGAGGGCCTGGAGACCTGGAGCCCTCGGTGGTTGCTCATCCCGGGGATGCCCGGGGCGGGGGACGCGACGCACGGGGTGGACGTCACCGGCAGGCCGGTCCAGCTCGGGGTCGCCTCGCTGGAATCCCACGCCGCGTACCTGGCGGCGCTCCCGGACCACCCCGCTCCGGCGGATTTCATCCCGAAGATGTTGGCCATCAACGGAAAACTGCTCGGCGTGGAGCACGCGGTGCTCTTCCGCGCCGTCGACCGCCATGCGCCCCCGCCTCTTCTGGACGATCTGGCCTGACCCGTCGTTCGCGAGGTCACGACCGTCCCTCGGACGGGACTTCGGCTCGCGCCCGGTGTGATCTCACTCGTTCGGTGCTCGCGCGGAGGTGCGGCGCGGGTAAGGTCAGCACTACCTACTCGTGAGTAGATAGTTGCTCGCCGGCTGCGCTGAACGACGGTCGTTCTGGCAAAACCGGCGTGTGGCAGGGGTGTTCGTCCGTAGGGTGACGAGCGGGCCGGATTGTCGCTGAACAGCTGGGGGTGGCGTGACGTTCGTGGGGCGGCACGATTCGTTGCGCGTCCTCGCGGAGGCCGCCTCGGCCGCGAAGGTCGGGCAGGGCGCACTGGTCATGGTGCGAGCCGATCCCGGGCTCGGTGTCACGAGCCTGCTCGAAGCGCACATGTCGGCCATGCGCGATTCAGGCTTGCGCCTCTACCGGATCCCGGTGCTGCGGCCGGGTGGTCGCACGTCGCTGTCGGAGCGGGTGCCCGAGCTGGACGAGCCCGCGATGGTCGTGATCGACGAGCTGCACCAGGCCGATGACGGGACGCTGCTCGCGCTGCACGCCCTCGCCGAAGACGTCTACAGCAGGCCGCTGCTGATCGTGGCGGGCAGGCATCGCCGCGTCGCGGCCCAGCGGTTCGCCGCGCTCGACAGGTTCGCCATCGTGCACGACCTCGAACCGCTCGACACCGACGCCGTCAACGCGATGCTCGGCGAACCCTCGCCGCGCGCCGCGGACGCCTGCGGCAACCCGTGGCTGCTGAGCCGGATCCACGCCGCCGACCGGCCCGCGCAGGTGACGGCGTGGGCCGCGGACCTCGCCGGGACCGACACCCACCTGCTGCGCTGCGCCGCGCTGCTGGGCGAGGCCGCTTCCGTCGACGAGCTCGCGGCGGTGACCGGTGCGACGCCGAGCGAGGTGCTCTCCGGGGTCGCGAGGCTGACCGCGCAGGGGCTGGCCGAGGAATCGGCCGGCGAGGTGCGGTTGCGATATCCGTTGCTGCGCAAGGACATCGTCTCGACCTCCACCGGTCTGCGGGGATCGGTGGCCAAGGTGCTCGCCGGGCGCGGTGCCCGCGTCGAGCGCGTCGCCGAGCACCTCGTGCACGGCACCGCCGATTCCTGGACCGTCGACTGGCTCACCCAACGCGCCGAGGCGCTGACCGCGCGGGCCACGCCGTCGGTGGTGTTGCTGCTGGAACGGGGAGTGGCCGCGCTGCAACCCGGCGACCCGAGACTGCCTCCGCTGCGCGCGGCGTGGGTGGAGGCGCTGCTGTGGAGCGGGCGGACGGACCGGGCCCGGCGCGCCGCCACCGAAGGTCTGCTGGCGCAGCCGGACCAGTCGATCCGGTACCGGCTCCTCGCCGTGCTGGGCATCATCGCCAGCGGCGAGTTCACGCCAGAACCCGTCCTCCAGGTGCTGGAAACCGTTCGGGGAGAAGGGGATCTGCCGCCCCGGCTCGCGGTCCTCGACGCCTACGCCCAACTGCTGTCCGGGGACATGGAGGCCACGCAGCGCGCGGTCGCGGCGGCCAGCCCCGCGGCGGCCGACGATCCCCTCGTCGAGGTCTACCTGTGCAACGTCCGGACCATCGGGCTGTGCCTGCTGCGCGACTACACCGGCGCGCGCGAACAGCTGGACCGGGGCGCGGTGCTGCTGGAGATCTCGGCCTACGATCGGGCCCAGTGGCTGATCTCCCGGATGCTGCGGGCGTTGCTGCAGAACCTGGAGCACGATCCGGACGTGCTGGAGACCATCGAGCAGGCGAGGCCGACCGCCCGCGACCTGGGACTGGGCTTCCTGCCGTGGCTGCACACGATCGCCGCCGTGGCCGCGCTGAACTTCGGCGAGTGGGACCGGGCGCTCACCGAGGTCGAGGACGCGCTCGCGCTCCCGCACCAGCACGGCATGGCGGGACCGCTGCACGCGGTGGCGGCCACGATCCTGCTCAACCGCGGGGACCTCCCGGCGGCCCGCGCCCACGCCGAGCTCGCCGATCAGGCCCCGATCTACGGGGTCGCGATGTTCTACGAGTCGCTGATGATGGTGACCCGCGCGGTGCTGGCCGGTGTGGACGGAGACCTCGGGCGCGCGATGGAGATCGTGCGCGACGTCGTCGAGCGCAACGTCGGCATGCGGCACGACCGCTCGATCGCGCCGGTGTGCGTTCCGCTGGTGCGCATCGCCGTCGCGGGCGGGGAGAAGGAGCTCGCGCTCCGGCTGATCGACCGGATGCGGGAGTGGAGCGACGAGGACGACGCCAAGGTGAACTACTGCGTGAGCCTGGTCGACGGGGACGTGGACCGGCTGCTCGCCGCCGCGCAGGACTTCACGGAGAACAGCACGCCGCTCGTCGCCGCGCAGGCCGCGCAGGACGCGGCGGTGGCGCTGGCCGCCTCCGGCAGGTCGGCGGCTGCGAAAGCCGCCTACCAGAGCGCGATCGACAAGTACGCGGCGATGGCCGCCCACCGGGAGATCGACCGGACCGCCGCCAACCTCCGCTCCTACGGCGTGCAGTTCGGTGCCTCCGGCCCGCGCGGACGGCCCAAGCACGGCTGGGAGAGCCTCACCGGCGCCGAACTGCGGGTGGTGGAACTGGTCGCGCGGGGACTGACGAACCGGGAGGTCGCCGAGCGGCTGATCCTCTCGGTGCGCACCGTCGACTCGCACGTTTCGCGCGTCCTGCGGAAGCTGGACTGCTCGACCCGGCTGGAGCTGGCCGTCAAGTTCCGCGACAGGGCGTAGGTGTGTGGGTGGGGGAAGTTTTCATGAAAACTTCCCCCCGTTCCGCGAACACCAGCAGGTCCTTGCACTGGGCCGATGTGCGCCTCGCCGGCGCCCGCCCGCGCAAAGATCAGCAACATTGCTGATGTTTCGGCACCGGCCTTCTGATGATCTGTAGGTGTTGCGCTGGGGGGCGCGGTCGGCACGGGGGCCGTAGCACGTTCGGACCCCGTGCCCTGCACATTTCGGCCGTCGCACCGGCCGATCAGAGGAAGGCAGACCGGACATGACCGAATCCGGACAGGCGGACGTCGTCGCCGTGGCGTCGGCCGGCGTGCACGACCTGGTGAGGGCGACCACCTCCGTGCTCGAAGGCGCCGGACCGGTGGGCGAGGTGGGCGCGCCCGTCGTGCACACCCTGACGAACGTCTGGGAGGGCTACTTCGGCGCCCCGATCCCGCCGGAGGGCACCAACTGGAACGCCTACACCCACGAGCAGCTGTACGCGATGGTGTGGGAGAACGCCGACGTCGCCGACGTCACCGGTGTCGCCGACGAGTGGGGCAGGCACAGCACCGAGCTCGCCGGGCACGCCGATTCCTTGCAGCGCAACCGTTCTGCGATGCAGGGCCACTGGAACAGCGAGTCCGCCGAGGCGGCGGGCGGCAGGCTGGGGCTGATCGGTGACCGGACGTCCGGGGTGGGGCAGCGTGCGAGCACGGTCTCGCACGCCGCTCAGAACGCGGGCGACGCCCTGTCCTCCGCGCGCAACGCGATGCCACCGCCACCCGGGGACGCGACCGGCGCTGTGGCCGGTACCGGTGTCGCCGGAGCGGGCGCGGGTGCGGTGATCGGCGGCGTCGTCGGGGCTGCCGCGGGCGGTGTGGGAGCCGTTCCCGGCGCGATGATCGGCGCCGCTGTGGGAGCGGCCGCGGCCGGGGGCACCAGCATGTTCCTGGCCTCCGCCAACGCCGCTGAGAAGAAGGCGGAGGCGGTGCACGTCATGTCGCAGTACGAGGCGACCCTGCGCCGCAGCAGCACCGCGATCGCTCCGGACGCGGCGGGCGCCGCCTGGGGGTCGGCGCCCGCCGCGACCAGCGCGGCCGGGTTCTCCGGGTCCGGGACGTCGGTCGGAGCGCCCACCGGCGGTGCGCCGTGGGGGAAGTTGGTCGGTGGTCCCGATCCGCTGGGAGGAGCGGGACGCGTCGGTGCCGGACTGGGGGCTCTCGGCGCTGCTCGTGGGCTGTTCGGCGCGGGTGGCGCCGCCGGGTCGAACGGCATGGCCCCGGGACGGGGCGCGTCGGCAGGTGGTGACGACGACGAGCAGGTGCACGAGAACAAGCTGCCCACCATCGACCAGGGACTGTTCGACGACGACCGACCGGCGAGCGCGCCGGTCATCGGCTGAGAGGGGAGCGGACCGTTGAGCAGTGGATACCGCGTCACGACCGACGATCTGGCCGCGCAGGTCAAGGAGCTCTCCAAGGTCGGCGAGCAGGCCGACGGGCTGGTGACCTCCGCGCGGCAGCTGGCCGAGCGGATGCCGATGCTGGGCACCGCGCCACCCGCGCTGCACCTGGCGATGCGGCTGCGGGAGAGCGCGGGTGAGTCCGGGCTGACGCGGGAGATCACCGCCGCGCACGCCGAGATCTCCCACTTCCACACCGCTCTGCGCGATACCGCCGACGGCTACGAGCACAGCGACACCGCAGCCGCCGACGCGCTGCGCGACGCGGACGGGCGGGTCACATGACGACCGCGATCGCCCGCCCGCAGGGCGAGGGAATCCACTTCGGACAGGTCGAGCTCGACCTGCTGGCCACCCACGCGGGAGTGCCGTGGCCCTTCCCGCTGAGCATCCCGTCCTTCGGGCGCATCGACGGGGAACGGGACGTGCTGTTCGCGGCCGCCGGGCAGACCTTGCGGATGCGCGGTCTCGCCGACGAGGACGGTCCGGCCGGTGCCGCGGCCGAGCTGGTCGCCGCGCTCCGGCAGTACCGCGGGACGCTCGACCTGGTGCTCGTCGACGAGTCCGGGACGACCGGTCTCCTGGCGATGATCTACCGGTCCTCGGCGCTGATCTTCGAGCAGCCGCTCGACGGCGATCCCGCCGGAACGGTGCGGATTCGCCGGATCGCCTCGAACGCGCTGGTCGACGAGATGGTGGCGCTGGTCCCGGAGCGCGCTCCGGTGAAATCGATGCCGATCAACCTCCCGCGTCGCGTCGTGGACGACGTCGCCGAGCTCAACGCGATCGCCGACGACCGCACCAAGCAGCGGCGCTTCCGCGAGCTCGTCCGGGACTCCGGCGGCGATCCGGGGGCGCTGGACCGGCTGGTGAGCGCGCTTCCCACGCTCCTCGGTCGCGGCCAGCTCGGTGCTACCCGGCACACCTGCGCCGGCGATCGGCGCCAGGGGATGGAACTGTCCTGGTTGGACGGACCGCACGGGCGGCTCCGGGTGAGCAGGACCGAAGCCGGCTGGGTGAGCATCAACCCGCTCCGGCCTGCCGTCGTGCGGGCGGCTCTGGCGGACCTGGTCGCGATCGCGCGCGAGCAGCGCTGACCCGAACTCCCCGAAAGGACCTGAGGTGAACTCTGCACAGCAGTGGCTCGCGGACTACGACGCGACGCTCGCGCGCGCGGCCGCCGACGCGAAGGCGGCCGGCGAGGGGCTCAAGCACGTCAACGGCACGGCGTCGTCGCCGCGCGGTGAGATCTCCGTGCAGGTCGGGCCCAGCGGTGCGCTGGTGGACATCCGGTTGACCCCGGCCGCCCGCGCTCTGGAGGCCGAGAAGCTCGCCCAGCTCATCCTCGCCACGACCCAGCAGGCGCAGCGGATGGTCGGCACGCAGGTCGTGGAGATCATGACCGATTATCTCGGTGATGGGCCCGCGCTGGAGTTCGTCCGGGAGAACATGCCCGTCGACACCGATGAGCCGGGCCCGCAGGACGACGACGACTTCTTCGACAACCCGAGGGTGATCGTCTGATGAGCGCACCATCCGGAGACTTCCGCGTCGACCACGAGCAGATCCGCACCCACGCGGGAACCGTGGCGGGCCTGTCCGACGTGCTGTCGGCTACGGCCGGTGCGATGACCGGCGGGCCCGGGGCCAACGCGCTGGGCACCTTCCTGGAGTTCGCCACAGCGGGGCTCGGTGACGCCATTTCCCAAGCGGCGCAGTCGGTCTCGGGCGCATCGGGCGTGCTGGACAGCGTGAGCCGCGGGCTCACCGGCAGCGCCGAGGACTACCAGCGCGCCGACGACGACGGCGTCGCGCTGCTGCGCGAGGGGGAGAGCCGGTGAGCGCCGAGATGAGCATCCCGCTGGGTTCGGCCGGGACCATGAGCCTGGTCGCCGACGTGCGGTCCACCAACGACGCGGTCCGCGGCGGCGGGTGGGACTCCGGGAGCTACGGCTCCGCCGACGCGTCCGGTGGTGCGACCGGGTATCCGCTGTCGGCGCTGGTGGGCTCGGGTTTCGGGTTCCTCGCCGATCTCGTGCCGTTCCTGGGCGAACCGCTGCAGCAGCTCGCGGGCGACCCGGGTTCGATCACCTCCAGCGCGCAGAGCCTGCAGGACGTCGGCAGCGGGGTCGCCTCGATCTCCGACTCCTACGGCCAGGCGGCCGGTCCGGAGACCAGCGGCTGGTCCGGGTCGGCGGCCACCGAGTACCTCAAGACCGCGGCGGAGCTCGTCGGCGGGCTCCGGGGGATCGGTGAGGCCAGCACCGGGCTGGGCGAAGCGCTGGCGGGTATGGGGGAGGCGCTGGCGAAGACGGCGAACGAGGTGACGATCCTGGTCAACGAGGCCGTCGGCCGGATCGTGCTCATCATGAACCAGGCGCTGGCCGCTGCGCAGGCGACGTTCGGCGCGAGCATCGCCGCTGCGATCCCGCAGGTGGTGCAGGTCGCCGCCGAGTACGGCGCCCGGATCTCGGGGCACATGGGCAACCTGCTCGCCAGCGCTCAGGGTCTGCTCGGGCACGTGGACGAGATCACGAAGGTGCTCAGCGCGGTCGGCGGAGTGGTCTCGAAGATCGCCGATCAGGCCGAGCAGGTCACCGCCGGTTCGACGGCACCGGGCGGTCCCGGCGCTGCTTCCGCGGTGTCCGCAGCGGGTCCCGCGCTCTCGGCGGGCGGGCCCTCGACGTCCCCGGGCCTGACCAGCGCGGCATCGGTGTCCGCGACGGGAGGTGCGCCGGGGATTCCGAGCGCCGGCGGCGTGGCCTCCGTCGGGCCGATACCGGGCGCGACCCAGTCGGCCGGAGCGAGCGCGGGAATCGGTGGGGGAGCGCCCTCGGGCGCAGGCGGTTTCGGCATGGGCCCCTTCGCCCCGCAGCAGAAGCAGCAGCAGTCGCAAGAGGATTCCGAGCTCTCGTCATCGCTGTCGGCGCGGCTGTCGGGCGAGCTCGACTTCCCCGAGCGCGACGACCCCGAGTACGGTCCGCGTCACCCCTGACCTCAACTCATCCGGGCGATCCCGCGGCGGTGATTCAGCGATACCGTCGATGAGTGGAGTTGAGGCAGGTCGAGCACTTCCTGGCGGTGGCGCGGAGCGGGAGCTTCACGGCGGCGGCGCAGCAGGTGCACATCGTGCAGTCGGCGCTGAGCGCCTCGGTTCGCCGGCTGGAGGACGAGCTCGGGGCCGCGCTGTTCGAGCGGACCACCCGGCGGGTGGTGCTGACCGAGGCCGGACGCGCGCTGCTCCCGGTCGCGAACCGGCTGGTGGACGACGTCGCGGCGGCCCGAGGTGAGGTCGCCGCGGTCGCCGGGATGGACCGGGGACGGGTGTCGATCGGCACCATCCAGGCGCTCTCGGTGGTGGACCTGCCTCGGGAGCTGGGTGCGTTCCAGGCTCAGCACCCGGGCGTGCGGATCCACGTGCGCGACGGCAAGGCGCCCGACCTGCTGGCGGCCATCGATGCGGGCGAACTCGACCTCGCCTACCTGGCGACCAACGGGAACCCGCCCAAGGACCTGACCTGCTACGCGCGGTGGACGCAGCGGCTCGTGCTGGTCACCTACCCCGGGCACCGGCTCGCCGGTCGGCAGCGGGTCCGGCTCGACGACGTCGCGGGCGAGCCGTTCGTGGACTTCGCCGGGAGTTCCATCCGGGACCTGGTCGGCAACCGCTTCGCCGATGCCGGCCTGCGGCACACCCCGGTCTGCGAGGCCACGCACCTGCCGCTGCTGCTCGACCTGGTGTCGGCCGGGCTGGGGGTGACGATCGTGCCGCGGTCGGTGGCCGAACGGGCGGGACTGCCCTTCGCGCAGATTCAGAAGGCCGACTTCGAGCGGACGCTCTACCTGGCCGGACGCGGCCCCGACCTGTCCAACCCGGCAGCCCGGGCGCTGCTGGAGCATCTCACCAGCGAACGCCTCACCAGCGGCTCGGTGCGAGCACCAGCGCGAAACCGGCCAGCGCCAGGCAGATCGCGAGCGCGGACCAGCCGATGAGCGCGGCGACGCCCGCGAAGGCCAGGGCGTGCAGGCCGAGCACGCGCAGCACACGCGTCACGTCGGGCACCGGCGAGGGACGCACCTCTCCGAGGTATTCACGACCGCTGGTCATGCTCCCAGTCTTGGCCGCACGAGCCAGCTGGTCCAACGCTCATTTGCGCTGGTATTCAGCTCTGTAGGCGCTGGGTTCGGCGGGCGGCTCGGGCTCGTACTCGGACTCGGACTCGTGGAGCCCCATCTGCACCGAGCGGCGGATCTGATCGCGGTTCTCGCGCACGACCTCGGTGAAGAACCGGTCGGTGCGCTCGTCGTTGAGCACGTCGAGGATGACCCGGATCGTGGTGTCCACGATGGACTTGACGATCTCGTCGTGGAACGGCAGGTGCTTGATCCGGCCCACCTGCTGGTCGTTCTTGAGCTTCTCGGTGACGATCTCGCGCAGCACCTCCCGGTGCTCGCCGAGCGAGCGCGCGACGTTCTCCGGGTAGTGGCCGGTTTCGACGACCTTGACGACCTCGTCGAGGACGGCCACGGTGATCGGCTTCTTGATGGCGAGCACGATCGGCCGCGAGAAGCGCTCGATGATCCGCTGCGAGATGCGTTCGCCGAAGGCCCGGTCGGCGGTGCGGGCGAGCCGCATCAGCAGCACGACGACCCGCAGCAGCCGGAACCCGCGCAGTGCGGGGTGGGCCACCGGGATCATGCCGAGGATCTCGTACCAGCTCTGCAGCGGGAACCGCCGTGTCCAGCCCGTCTCCCGCCACCGCCACAGGAACTCGACGAAGAAGACGCCGCAGATCACCGTGTCGATGATGAACACGGTGTGCGCCGTCTCGTGCGAGGTGTCGAAGAAGGTGGCGTAGCAGAGGAGCGCGAGCGAGAACACCGCGAGCACGAGCATCGCGATGTCCAACGTGGGCGTCCGGCGGAGTGCCACGGTTGCGCTGGTCATGGTCGTGATTGTGTCTCACGTTCATCCCGGCCCCGGAGCACCCGCCCCGAGCACGGGTGGTTCTGGTGCGCGCGGCCCGGGAATTCCCAGTTTTAGTTGTGGTGTTCGGGGAGGTTGGTCAGTCGGGTGATGGGTGGTTGGCCTCCG